>JANOKJ010000219.1:0-16205 GCA_031419275.1 Akkermansiaceae bacterium
TGAGCTTGTGGTTGATCAGTTGATGGCGGGTGAATTCCAAAGCAAACACAGCACCGGCGAAAGGGGTTCCGAATACAGCGCCGAAGCTTGCTGCGATGCCGCACAGGATAAGGAGATGGGTGGCTTCGCGTGTGGACGCGATGTAGCGTGAAAACGTGGCAGCGATGCCGGCTCCCATTTGCACAGCGGTACCTTCGCGACCCGCTGAGCCACCAAACGCATGCGTGATGAGAGTGGAAATTAAAATACTTGGCGCGAGGTGGGAGGGGATTTGCGTCGAGTCGTTTTGAAAATCATCGAGGATCAACGCGTTGGCGGAACGAACCGATTTTCCATGAAATCGATAATAAAAACCCATCAAGCAACCCACGAGAGGAAGTAGCCAGATCAGCCATGGGTTTTCAAAACGGTTTTTGGTGACCGCATCCAACAACCAAAGAAAAAACGCCGCAGCAGAACCGATGACGGCTGCGACGGCGATCAGGACGAATAACCATTTGAAGTTTTTGGAGATCGTCATGAGTTTGTTTCGCCTACGTTCATTATTTTTGATCCGAGATCGGATTGCTGATTATTGGTTTAATGAAACCTTCAATCTTATGGCTCTTAGTTGTAGTTTTCCCGTCAATGATACACTTCTCTTCGAATTCCACTGACAGCCAGCCGAGTAGTCTCTCGCCTGATTTATAATTGTCGTTAGTCATCTTGAGAGTCTTCTTTGTGATCGTCCAACTCAGCTTCTCTCCTGGGATAGTCATCGGATAGCTTGCTGTGAAAACGCATTTGATGTTTTTTTCATTATCAATTCGCAGTTTAAGGGAACTGAAGTAAGCGGGTAATCCTCCCCACACATGAAGTAATAAACCTTCATCTGACAATTGAGCATCGCAGAACGACATCAAATCTTCACCTTGGTGAGAAGATGCGCACTTGGCTGTATGTTCAATTTTAGTCACGTCTGCTTTGGTGACTTTGTCCCCAAAAGTGCTTTCGAGGTGTCCATCTTCATGCTCAACGATATGAAATGGATAGGACGCGTCTTTTGATTGGAAGAAATCTGAGTCGAGTTTTGGATCTACTATAACTCTGGAAATGATCTGATCCACACAATCAAGTTCAGGGGTGGCGATCTCAGCCTTAGTTGGTTTAATTGGATCAGCTGCCGAACAAATACTTTGATGCGAGAGTGCGCAAAGAATGAGTGATAGAGTTATAATTTTTTTCATCTCCTAAGTAAACTTGTAGAGATTCTAAAATTCAAATCAAGACAGCAAAGATTTCCCGGTCATCTGCTCGGGTTTTTTCACGTTAAGCATTTCAAGAAGTGTGGGTGCCACATCGGCTAAGATGCCATCGTGCATTCTTTTGGAAGCGGCGTCATCGGCGACGTAGATAATTTCCACAGGGTTGGTGGTGTGCGCGGTGTTGGGTGAACCGTCTGGGTTGCGCATGTATTCGCAGTTACCGTGATCTGCAGTGATGAGAAGTTTTCCGCCGAGACGAAGGGTTTGCTCGACGATGGCTTTGACGGATTCGTCGATTTTTTCGACAGCTATTTTCGCGGCTTCGACGACACCCGTGTGGCCGACCATGTCAGGGTTGGCGAAGTTGAGGATCACGAGGTCGAAATCTTTCAGGTGATCGACGACGGTTTGGGTTACTTCATCGGCCGACATCTGTGGCTTCAGATCGTAGGTCGCGACATCTTTCGGCGAGGGGATGATGAAACGTTTCTCACCGGGATTTTCGACTTCGACTCCACCATTGAAGAAATAAGTGACGTGCGGGTATTTCTCTGTCTCCGCGATGCGCATTTGTTTCATGCCTACAGCCGCAACGGTTTCGCCGAGGGTCATGTCGAGGGATTGTGGAGCGAAGATGGATTCGCAAGGGAAGGTTTCGTCATAAACGGTTAGAGTGACGAAGTGAACTTTCGGAACCGCACCGCGATCGAAGCCATCGAATTCAAGTCTGAGAAATGCTTGGCAAAGTTCGCGTGCGCGGTCGGCGCGGAAGTTGAACCAGAGCACCACATCACCATCGCGGATCCGTTGGGTATTGGCTTCCGTAAAAATCATGGCAGGCATGAATTCATCGGTTTTGTTTTGAGTGGCGTAAACTTCGGATATCGCTTCTGAGGCGAGGATTTCTTTTTTCACGCCGATGCCATGGACGATGGCGTCCCATGCGAGTTTGACACGGTCCCAACGTTTGTCGCGATCCATGGCGAAATATCGACCCACCACCGTGGCGATTTTTGCACCGAACTTAGCGGTCTCGTCTTCGACTTTTGAAATGAAAGCCGCACCGCCGGTGGGCGAGGTATCGCGGCCGTCAGTGATCGCGTGGATGAAGATGTCTTTCACGCCTGCTTGGGAGGCGAGCTTGGTCATGGCGATGAGCTGATCTTGGTGGGAATGGACACCTCCATCGGAAACGAGGCCGATGAAATGGAGTCGGCTGGATTTGGCTTTTTCCAAGGCTCTTTTGAAAACTTCGTTGTCAGCGATCGTGCCATCGGAAATGGCTTTGTTGATGCGGGTGAAATCCTGGTAAACGATGCGACCCGCGCCGAGATTGAGGTGACCGACCTCGGAATTTCCCATCTGTCCTTCAGGGAGTCCAACATCCATGCCCGAGGCGGAAAGGAAGCTGTGGGGATACTGGGAAAGGACTTCGTCGGTGAAGGGAGTGTTCGCGAGGATCACGGCGTTACCGTCTTTAACGGCGGTCTTTTTGCCACCTGGGTTGGTTCCCCAACCGTCACGAATGATTAAAACTACTGGTTTCTTGCCCATGCCGAGGGGCTGTAACGACTAAATGACCGATGGGCAAGGCGAGATTGAGGGGGAAGAGATTTACCGATTCTTGAGATTTGAATTTTGAACTTTGAAATTTCCCGCTAAACCTTGGTTGTGGCGACGACAAAGAAGAAGATTTCCGAGAATGCGAATTTCCATGTGATCGTGGGTAGCGATGACGGCATGGTCAGGGAGGAGGCGCTGGCGCTCTACAATGAACTGACAGGCGGAAATGACGATGGATTTACGCATGAGACGATCGATGGCAATGCGGACAACTCCGAGGGAGCCTATGAAATCTGCGCCAGCACATCGCAATCCCTGATGACTATGCCGATGTTCGGTGGGGATAAAGTCGTGTGGTTGCGGAACGTGAATTTCCTCGGCGACGATGTGACGGGTCGCTCGCAACGGACCGAGGCGGGTGTGGAGATGCTGCGGGGGATTTTGGAAAAGGGTTTGCCGAATGGGATCAAGTTTCTCATTTCAGCGGACAAGATCGATAAGCGAAAATCGTTTTGGAAATTTCTGGAGAAAAGTGCGGCAGTGCAGAGTTACGACAAGATCGATATCAGCAAGGAAGGCTGGGAAGATCAGGTCGGGCAATTGGTGGAAGGTAGGGCGCGCGAGCTGGGGCTGGAGTTTGAAAATGATGCGATGGAATTGTTCATCATGCTAGCAGGTGAGCAGTCGAAGCAGATAATGAATGAGTTGGAGAAACTCGATTTGTTTCTCGGGAAAGAACGCCGGGTCGTGACGATAGTCGATGTCCGCACGCTGGTGCCGCTGAGTCGTGAGGCGGTGGTTTTCGAGATCGGTCAAGCGATCCAAAAAGGCAATGTGGCCAGAGCGATTCAACTCATCGATGAACAACTGGCTGCAGAGGAATCCGCGATAGGGATCATGCGCGCATCGATCATCAATGTGGTGCGTAATCTTTACATGGCGAAATTGATTTTAGAAAAATTCAAAGCTCCGTCCGGAAATTACGGTGCGTTTGCCGGCGCGCTGAATCGATTGCCTGCGGCCGATCGCGCGTGGTTGCCTCAGAAAAAAGACGGCTCCGGTGTGAATGTGTATCCCATCTTCCTCGCTGTTGATAACGCGATGAATTACGACTTAGAAGGTTTGCAACACGTCATGGTGCAAACCCAGCGCGCCGATCAAGCATTGGTCACCACGGGGCTGGATCACCGGATGATTTTGCATCGTTTGATCGCAGAGATAGCCGCGGCGCGGAAGGTAAGGTGATTCTCATCTACCAACTCACTTTCGCGCCGATGACCATACCGAACCCTGCCTCATTCTGGCCGGAGCCGTGGTTGCGGTAATCTTCGTCGGTGATGTTTTCGATGGCGCAGTTTAGATCGAGGTGATCGTTGACCTGCCAGCCTGCGCGGACGGAGCTTACGATGTAGCCGGGTGTGCCTCCAGTTGGGATGCGTTGGGGATCGGCTGCTTGATCGGCGGCGGTGATACGATCTTCTTTCGCAGCGGCTAAGATCCGACCTTCGATCCAGTATTTTTCAGATTCAGAAGTCCAACGGAGGGCGAGGGAGCCAGTGAGTGGAAGTTGGCGGGTCATGGGGGTGTCGTTTACCGGACCACCGATGAATGCTGGGATTTCGTTTCTGCCTTCTTGCCATGAAGCAAAGCCGGTGAGTGTCCATTGCGGTTGGAAACGCCATGAGCCTTCGAGTTCGATACCGTAAATATAGCCATCATTTCCGTTGGCGGTGACGGTTGGATCTCCCGGCAATGGACCGGAGCGAATGCCTGCGATCACATCTTTGATCTGTGTATAAAAAATGGCGGATTGGAAAGATACCGTATCCGAGTTGCGACGTGCACCAACCTCGTAAGTGATGAATGTTTCAGGTTCAACATCGAGTGATCCAAGAGTCGGGGTGCTGGCTTTTGATGTTAGATTTCCGGAAAGGTCATCAAGGTTGGGTGCGCGGAAAGCTTGGGAAATGCCGCCGAAAAGATTCCAATGATCATCGATGCGATAAAGCCCGCGAAGTGAACCGACCACGGAATCCCAGTTCTGGGTCTCGTTGGTGCGCGGAACTCCAAGGCTATCTGTGAAACGTCCGAGTTCGGCATGAGCATAGGTGTAACGAATGCCGGGTGTGATCTCTAGGCGGTCAGTGGGCTTCCATTGGTATTGAGCGAACAGACCGAAGAGATCATAGGTCGAGTCATCGGCGATGGGGAGGCTTTCGATGTAATTAGTTCCTAGAACGTTGTTCGTCGAGCCAGAGGAATCCACCATGTCGTGATAATAATCAAAGCCATAGACGAGAGTGCCGTCGCCGATATCAGACTCAAGCGTGAGATCCGCACCGAGGGTTTGAAGATCGATGTTAGATCTACGGATCGAGGTGCCACCTGCTGGCATACGATCCTGAAACTCTGAGTCGGCAACATCTTGGTAGGAAAGAGTCGCTGACCAATTTTTGATGAAAGCATCAGACATGGGATTCGACCCCGCGTAGCGGATGTAAGTCAGCGAGCGTTCTTGATCGTAGGTGTTCGCATTCCAAGTTCCGGGCGTGGCGACGTGACTGCCATGCGTCCAACCCGGATTGTTCGATGTGCGGTGCCAGCGGGAAACATTGTCCTGATTCACGTATTGATGAGCGAAGGTGAGCTGCGAGTCTGGGCTGACGGCAAAATCAAAACGGAAATCTAAATCCTCTTCCGGATGTCCCGTGCCACGCATCATGCCTACCGCTGAATCCTCGATGTCACCGAATTCTTTTTGGGAAAGCCCGAGCCAGAAACCATATTTCCCACCGACCCCGGCTTCGGTTTCTAAACGACCCGTGTGGCTACCTTGTCCGTTGCTGCGATATTCATAAAACGCGCTTCCGCCGTAGTAGCTTTTCCCATCAGGGCGTGAACGGAAGTCGGAGGATTTTGTGAAAGCGTTCAGAGTGCCGCCGACGGCGTCGGATCCGTAAAGCACTGATCCTTGGCTGCGGATGAGTTCGAAGCGGTCGATGGAGAGCGGATCGACTGTGTTCCAATACTGCACGGGGCCGCTGCGGAAGGTGGAGTTGTTGATCCTAACACCATCGACCATCAACAGGTTTTGCCGACCCGTGAAACCACGGATGATAGGTGAGCCGTGGCCGTGCGCGGTTTTCTGAACCAACACGCCTGGTGTGTATTGCAGTGCGTCTGGCAAGGTGCGGCGCGTGCTTTGACGAATGAAATCAGAATCTAAAACTGTGGCTGAATAGGTCGTATCGCCCACTTCCTCACCGCTACGGCTCGCGGTGACAATCAAGGGATCGAGAAAATCCTGGGCGAATGTGGGCGATGCGCTGAGTGGAAGTAGTAGGAATAGGAGTCTTTTCATAAATGTCTTAATACCGCCCGTTGGTAGAACTCTTGATGATCCTCAACAATGATTAATGATGGACGAAAATTAACCATTTTATACATCGATCATCATGAAATGTTCGGTTTGATGAACTAAAAAATCGACATATTGAGATAAAATAAGCACTTTTTTAAAGTTCTCGCTTATGGATAAAAATCATCCCATTTCCCCGAAGTCCGGATCGCTCGCGATGTGGTTAGTGGCGAGTTTCGGGGCCTTTGTGTTGGTGGGATCGATTGCTTTGATGGCGTTTTTTCAGCATTTGACGAAAGTCGAGGAGGAGGTCGCGCTGGAATCATTGGGTCGGACCAATGCCTTGTTCTTGGATCAAAGCAATTTGCCGCAGAGCAAACACATGGCCGAGCAGTTGGGGCGGGTGATGGGTGCAGATGTTGAATTCCGTGAATCGGTGATTTCGAAAACGGCTGATGGCCATGCGCGGCGTGGAGTTGATCTGTTAGAAGTGGGATTCAAACTGAAAAACGGTCGTGAAGTTTGGTTTTCCCGGAAAGCGGATCGACTTGGGATGGTTACGTTTTGGAAGCGTTTGGATGCGCGATTGGCGTTGGGAAGCTTTTGGGCGTTATCGCTTTTGTTTTCAGTTTGGCTCGGGCGAAAAGTCACACGACCTCTTGCTAAATTGGCTGCCGCGATTCCGGAGATCGGCGGAGATCAACCGCTGCGTGGCTTACCTATAACCGGACCCCGAGAAATTGTGAGTTTGGCATACGCGCTTGGCGAAGCGCATCGGTCTTTGGTGGAGGAGAGGGAAAAGCGCAGGCATGCAGAGCGGTTGGCTTTGTTGGGAAGGATGGCGACGAGTTTGGCGCATGAGGTGAGAAATCCTGTTTCAGCAATCCGACTGCATGCACAGTTGCTAGAACGGGTCTGCGGAACGGATGAGAAGATGTCGGCGGCGTTGATTGTCAGTGAGGCGGAACGCATCGAGTTTCTCGTGAATCAATGGCTGCGTTATGCGAAGCCCGAACCCGTGAAAATGATGCCGGTGGATTTGGTTGCGTTGGTGGAAGATGCTTGTCACGGCCTGAGTTTACAAGCGAAGCATGCGGACGTGGTGATTCATCAGGAGATCGCTCCGAACTGGAGTGAACATGAGGTCAGGGGCGATAGGGATCGTTTACGTCAGGTGTTGTGCAATTTGTTACTCAATGCGATCCAAAGCATGCCGAAAGGCGGGGAGGTGAAAGTCCGGGTGCTGCGTGGGATGTTAGAAGTGGAGGATCGTGGCGTCGGGTTTAGCTCTCAGGCACTGGAAAAATTTGGTGAGCCGTTTCATTCGGAACGGGAGGGAGGCATGGGTTTGGGCGTTGCGGTTTCCAAGGAGATCATCGAGTCACACGGCGGAACGATTTCAGTCAAAAACCTTCCCGAACAAGGTGCGTGTGTGCGCATCACATGGCCGAAGCCTCAAAATTTAACATAGAGAATTATGGCAGCGATTTTGATTATTGAAGATGAACACGCGCTAGGGACTGCCTTGTCACTGGCAATACATCGTTTAGGTCATTCACCTGTGTTGGCGGCTAGCGGTGCGGCTGCGCTTGAAAAGATCAAGGGTCAGAAGTTTGAGGCGATTGTATTAGATATCGGTTTGCCCGATGTCAGCGGACTGGAGATTTTGGAGAAGATTCGTAAAACAGGTTCGAAAATTCCTATCCTGATCATCACCGCCCATGCGACCTTGGATCACACGATCACATCGCAGAAGTTGGGAGTCGCGGATTACCTTATCAAGCCGCTCGACTTGCAGCGCTTTGAAGAAGTGATTTCCACGATGGTGACCAAGAGCATCCAGATCGCCGAGACAAATGAGCCTGCGGCGACTTCTCTGATCGGTGCGTCGACGAGCATGCATCGGGTCTTTTTAGGAATCGCAAGAGCATGCAGTGGAGATATGCCGGTGATGTTGCATGGTCCATGTGGCACGGGAAAGACCTTGGCGGCACGAATCATTCATACCAATAGCAACCGCAGTGCGGATGCTCTGCGCATGGTTGAATGTGCGACGATCCAACAATTGGATTCGCTCCAAACTTATTTAGCTGATTCCACAGGCACATTGGTGTTGGAGGGATTGGATGCGCTTGCTCTGGCGATGCAGTCAGGCTTGGCCGAGATGATAGGGAAGGAAAAAGTCCAACTGCCCAGATTGATTGCGACTATGCAAATGGATCCGCGTGAAGCAGAGGGGAAACACCTTTTGAGATCTGATTTGTTTTATGCGTTCAGCGCGCTATCTATCGAAATGCCTGCATTGCGTGAGCGGTCTGAGGATATTTCTGCGTTGTGTCGATTTTTCCATGGGATGCAGAGTTCCGCTTCTTCAAAATTTGAAATGACCGCTGCCACTCTGTGCTCGTTGCAGGCATATGATTGGCCAGGCAACGTGCGTGAACTGCGTCACGTGATCGAGCATGCACTGGCGATGAGTCATGGCGGTCCTATTTTGCCAGGACATTTGCCGCCTCATGTTTCTCAAGCTTTACACGGGTCAGGTGGAAAAGTTGTTTCCGGTGAGTTGAGTCGAGTAGTGGCGCGTTGGTTGGATTCGCAACTCGAACTCACTGAAGAGTCCGAATGGCAATACGATATGTTGTTGGATCAAATGGAGGTGACGATGCTGCGGCATTTGTTAGAGCGCTTTGATCAACGCCCAACCCGCCTTGCCGCCGCACTGCGGATGAACCGTGCGACGCTTAGGCAGAAGCTGCGAAGAGCTGGGCTTTCCTCGGAGTCATAGAGTCGTCAGTTTTCTCATCGAACGATTGTGGGCGAAACGCAATAAGACGACTGCGCCCGTTGCGCCGAGGAGTGCGCAGAACATATCGGTTTGGGTGTCCCAATGATCGCCTTGGGTTCCGAGAAAGGATTCCGCGGCCTCAGCGGAAACGAGAGCCGCTGCCCATTCGATGAGTTCATAAATCGCGCTGACCGCCATGCAGAAAGACACGGTTAACACGCTCATCCAGCCGCGCTTGACGATGATGCGATTTCTCATGAACACCTCTCGAATGAGGATGGCGGGGGTGAGTCCTTGGAAAATATGCCCAAGCCTATCGTAGTGATTTCGCGAGAGATCAAAGGCCTCCTTTGCCCAATCTCCAATCGGCACTCGAGCATACGTGTAGTGACCTCCTACGATTAGTAGGATCATGTGTAAACCGATCAACACCATGGAGAGGTTAGAGAATCTCCAGTTTTTTGCTTGAGCGATGAAAAGAGCGATGAACCCCGCAAACACCGGACAAACCTCCAACCACCAAGTGAGTCGGTCATAAGGCTCCCACGCCGACCAACCCAAGATAGGCACAATCAGGATGAGGAGAATGAAGTTCGGGTGGGTTATCATTGGGAAACTCTAAGTTTTAAACTTTAAACTCCAAGGAAGAATCGCGTAAAAGGCCTACGCCTCACGCGATTAGGGCTGATTGGTTTAGATCCGTTCTTGATGTTTTGTGTGAGATCTGGCGAGAGTGTGGGCGATGGAATGGAATCGGAGAAATATCATCCTCGCTGTGGTCATACTGGTGCTTGGGTTTGGAACGGGTGCGGTAATTTACTGTGATCAAGAGGGAGGATTTAGGTTTGCTTTGTTTCGTTTGGAGAAATGGGCGGATGGTTTGTATGGGGGAGAATCTTCGATGACGGCGGAGGAAGAGAAATTTGCAAAACGTGAGACCGAGCGGATTAGGAAAGACATTCTCCAAAAATATCCGAGCCTCCGGTTAGAAGGGAAAGATGTGCCTGCAGAGGAAAATGGATATCTCGCATTATTCGAAGTGGCTAAAAATCCGGATTTTCAGTCGCTGATAAATTCCAGTTTAAGCGTTCAAGTTAACCAGGAAAAAATCGACCCGATTCTGATTCATAAGGAACTAGCCGCATTTGAAGCGATTGGAAAAGAGATAGAACGGATCGCTGCGTTGCCGGAACGATCGAATGTGATTGATGGGAAATTGATCGATGAATGGTTGCCGGCTAGAGAAGTGAAAACGATGGGTGATTATCTGATTTTACAGGCTCGTCTCGCTGCGATGAATAATGATGAAGCCGCGAGTTTTCGATTTCTATCGTTGGCGGTGAATTTAGTTGAGCACTTGGATTCTATTGAGGCTCCTTATTATTTATCTGAAACCGTAAGAATTTTGATGCGTCAGGGTATTCGTTCCGTATTTTTTAAATCGATTGCTCCTACGCTGGATAAATCAGCGGATTTAGAAAAATGGAGATCGATTCTTGAACCTCAAACACGTGTACCACAACGACAGAGCGTATTGATTAAAGGTGAGTGGAATATAGTTGGGATAGACTACATATACATTTTTTACGATATGGTTCCTGACCCTGAGGAAACGATGATTGCCCAAGTTAAATACAATATTGCTATGGCTGCAAAATATGAAGCGATAAATTTTCAGCAATTTTGCAGTTCTAAAAAATTACCACATCAACCGTTTACGAAGCATTTATCACGTGAAGGAATGGAGCAGGTTGATAGCAATTGTATAGATGATCAATGGATAAGTGGTGCAATCCGTTCTGTTGTTGAGGAGCATCATTATGCCGCGGCGTTAGATTTATTGATTCGTGAGCAAAAAGGAGAAGATATCTCCAAGCTTACTGAGACTTTTTTGTTAAATCCTGAGACGGGAAAACCTTTTGCTTATGATGCCGGTACTCGTACTTTGGATAAGGTTTCGGTAGGGACGTCAGGCGATATCGAAGCATTGAAACTCCCTTGGTAGTCATCAATAATCCGACCAGACGCCGAATGCATGGCCTGCTTTCAAGGCTGGTTTCCGTAATGTTGAGCGAGTCCTTGAGCTAGGGCGCTGGCGTATTCTTGGAAAATGGAGGGTACAAATTTCCCATTGATTTCGCGAAGTCCTAGGTAGTCGCCGGCTTGGATGCGGTTGTAGTCCGGGACTGAATTCATGACGTATGGCTCCATGAAAATGACAGGGCAATCATAGAGGCGATTTGCCAATAGATTGCGGGCGTAGAGGTATTGACTTGAGGGGATAGGTCTAAAATTGTCTCCTCCTGAATGGTAAATAAATGGCGGGATATCTGAAATTTTGACAAAGGTTTCTGCGATTGTCTGGCTTATCATAAGTTCTTCATCGTGAGTGCGTTGCAGTAGTTTTTTAAGCATTTCGAATCGCTGGTCTACCAGTCTGACTTCCTCTGAGGTATAACCGCCATTTAGTAGTATGTGAAAATGATTGTTTGGAACGAGCGTTGGATTCTTAGGATCACCCCAAGCATCGGCATTGAAATGGAGGCAAAGGACAAGATCGGGCTTGATGGTTTGATTCACGAGCTCGGCACGGGCCCGGATTTCTGCGGTGCGATAGAAGAGTTTTTCGGTGAATAATTTGATGGAGGCGGGATCGTTGAGGGAATCGTCGTTTGCGGCGAGTTCGACGAGATTTTCGGGGCGGAATGGGGTGATGGGCTCGGGGGTGGATCTGACGAGGGAGACTTTTGCTCCTAGTTCCTCGAGCTGGGGTTTGAGGATTTTGGCAACGAGGAGGGTCATATCGCCTTCGGTGACAGGTTTTGCATCTCCGATCTGGAACCAGCGACCCTCGATTTTCGCCCATTCGCCGCCGATGTGTCCGGGGTCTATGGCGATGTGGAGGTTGGCCAGGGGTTTGTCGATGGGTGGGGCGGGGAGGCTAGCGGTGGTTTGCCAGTGGCGAGGGGTGGGAAGAGTTTGTTCTGGAGTGGCGAATTGGAGGATGAAAGGAGGTTCTTCGGTATTACCGGTGGTAACGATTTCGGCGAAGTCTTCATGGATGGTAATGAATTGCTGCCAAGTATCGTCCGTGGTGAAAATGTCGCGAAGGAGGGTATCAAACTCCGAACGGGCGATCGTATGCTGGAATGCGTCGAGTTTGCTCCAATCTGGGGTCTCACCGAGGACGGAGAGTAACGATGGTAGGGCTGGTTTTTCTACTGGAGGCACGACCGGCTTCGGTGGCTGGCGCAGGATGAGGAAAAGCGTAAGCGCAGCGAGGAAGAGAGTCGCAATGATGGGGGTGGGGTTACGCATGATCTTAATGAAGTCTCAAATTAGAGTGAGGGATTGGCTAGGTATAGTGGAAAACCGCGGGGTTGAGTATTTTAAGCTTATTTTACAGGGAGGGAGGAGGAAATGGAGAAGAGGAGGAGAGTGAAATTTGTTTTGTAACTTTGACGCAGTCGGTTTGTTGGCTCATCTCTCCTTTATCTCCTCCCTCCTTGTAAAAATAGCGATATTCAATGGATGCTTTGGTTTAAATTGGGTGCTCACTTTCCTTGGGTGATTTGGATATTTTTTTCTAAAGTGGTTTTAGCTAGGTGAATACGGAAGATATGATTGCCAACTTGCAGTGTAGGGATTTGACTTCCCGCCCATCCAACTTTTCTACCTGTGAAATCCCACGAAATTTTTACCACTATTGATCCCGCCGTTGTTGCTGAAATGCTCGATTGGTTCCGCGCTAATGACAGAGAAGTCTATAAAACGGTGATTTCGACGCTGGCATCGGACCGCAAGTTGCGTCCGGTGTTTGTGCAGAAGAAATCCTTGGTAGAACAATACGCATGGGTGCAGAAGACTCTTCAGCTTCGTGGATGTGATCCAGTTGGTGATCAACTGATGCAGGCTTATTTGATGGCGGCGCAGCAGAAGATGCTAGGAATGTTCTGTGATGGTTTGGGGATTGAACACGATGGTAAGGGATCGGTTTCTGGTGCGTTGCCAAAAGAGCTCGATCCGAAAAAGCTCGATGAGACCGTCGAGAAATTGGTGGATGTTTTTGATTCGAAAATTTTCACGCTCTATTTGCTGTGCTTCAACATGCAGGTAGCGGGCGGTTATGCGGCGCTGACGGAAAAGTTGGCAACCGACGAACGCTTGAAATTAGCGTAACGCTTTTCTAGAAAAGATGCCTAAAGTTTACCTAAAGACCTACGGTTGTCAGATGAACGAACGCGATACCGAACAGGTAGCGCGCATGTTCACTGAGGGTGGCTACACGCTGACTCCGACCGAAAATGATGCGGATGCGATTTTGATCAACACCTGTTCGGTGCGAGATCAGGCGGAGCAGAAGGCGTTGGGGAAAATGGGAATCATGGGAGCGCAGCGGCGGGAGCGCGCGCATGTGGTTTATGGTTTCATGGGTTGTATGGCGCAATCGCGTGGGCAGGAACTTTTTGAACGCATCCCGCACCTCGATGTCGTGGTTGGCACACAGAAATACCACAAGGTCTTTGAGTATGTGGATGATATTTTGAAACAACGTTTAGAAGCGCGGATGGACGATCCGGCGTTGTCACTGCGCGGAACTTCTGTGTGCGATATCGCCGAGGAAACGGATTCTCAGAACACCATCCGTGATCACCTGCCGAAGGCGCGTAATGCATCGGCTTTTGTTTCCATCATGCAAGGTTGCAACATGCGTTGCTCGTTTTGCATTGTTCCTGATACTCGCGGGAAAGAGCGGGGTAGGCCGATTGCTGATATCGTGAAAGAGGTTGAGTTTCTCGCGCGCCAGGGAGTGAAAGAAGTCACCTTGCTCGGGCAGATCGTGAATCTTTACGGTCGCACAGAGTTTCCGAAAGTGGACGGTAAATCGCCATTTGTTCAGTTGTTAGAAGCGGTGCATGAAATCGATGGAATCGAGCGGATTCGTTTCATCTCACCGCACCCGATCGGATATCGCGATGATTTGGTGGCGGCGTTTACCTATCTGCCAAAACTGATGTCGCACATCCATTTTCCGATGCAGAGTGGATCGGATCGGATTTTGAAAGCGATGCGTCGTCCCTACAAAGCCGAAAAGTTCATCGAGATCTGCGAGAAGATGAAAGCAGCGAGACCGGATCTTGCGATCACCACGGATATCATCGTCGGTTTCCCAGGTGAGACGGAAGAAGATTTCCAAGCGACCATTGATACGGTTGAGCGACTCAAATTCGATAACGCCTTTGTGTTCCGTTACTCGAAGCGCAAAGACACACCAGCTGCGGAGATGGAAGATCAGGTTCCTGAAACCGTGAAAGAAGAGCGCAACCAACGTCTTCTGGATGTGATCAATCGTTTAGCGATAGAAAAGCACGCAGCCATCGTCGGTACTGTGCAAACCGTGCTTTGCGAAGGTCCTTCGAAATATAATACCAGCACGCTATCCGGCCGGACTCCGCAGAACAAAATCGTCATCTTCGAAGGCGATGCGGATCGTTTGACCGGTGAGATCTTGGATATCGAGATCAAGGATTCGACCGGTTTCACGACTTATGGCGTGCCGGTTTTGGTGGGGGTTTGATTTTCTTTCCAAGTCCCTTCTGGAAAATGGCTCGAAACTGGAATATTTCCTTTGAGCATGTAATAATATGACGATAATCAACGTTCTATGGAATCCATGTTCCCAAAAAACCTCCACCACACTTCATCTCTCCGGCATTTCACCATCGGCCTAGGCCTCGCGCTTACGTCGACCGTTTTCGCCCAACTTCCTCTGCAGAAAGACGACACCGTCGGTATCATCGGCAACGCCCTCGCCGATCGCATGCAGCATGACGGCTGGGTTGAAACGGTCATCCAAAGCAAGATGGCTGGCCAAAACCTATCATTCCGCACCCTCGCTGTTTCGGGTGACACCGTGACTTCCCGTCCCCGCAGCAAGGGTGTGCCTAAACCGGAGGATTACTTGGCTACGTGCAAGGCGGATGTGATATTCGTGTTCTTCGGTTATAACGAATCGTTTGGCGGACAAGCAAAACTCCCGCAGTTCAAAACCGACCTCGCAACCATGGTCGGAAATTACCAAGCCGCGAAATACAACGGCGAATCGGCCCCGCGCATCGTGCTCTTTTCTCCCATTGCCCATGAGGACCTGAAAGATCCTCTCTTGCCTGACGGTTCGGCAAACAATGCGAACCTCGCACTTTACACCGAAGCAATCAAACAGGTCGCTACGGAAAAGGGCGTCGCGTTCGTTGATCTTTTCAATCCCTCAAAAGAACTCTACGCGAAAGCGAAAACCCCGCTCACTCTCAACGGCGTGCATCTGCTTCCGGAGGGCAACCGCCAGATCGGCGAAGTGATCGCCACCGCTCTAACGGGCAAAGCCGTTTCTTCTTCAACGAAACTAGAACCACTGCGTCAGGCGGTGCTCGACAAGAACTGGCATTGGCACAATCGCTTCCGTGCAACGGATGAAAACGACATGTGGGGCAGTCGCGCCGGATTGAGTTTCGTCAAGAAGCAGACCAATGCGGAGGTTCTCCTACACGAGATGACCATGTTAGACGTAATGACTGCGAACCGTGACGCAAGAATCCACGCCCTCGCGCAGGGGAAAGAACTCAAGGTAGACGACTCGAACGTGCCGAAACCCATCGAAGTCATCTCCAACGTCGGCGGCGGAAGTTCTAGTTCGAGCGCACAAAAGGAAGGCAGTGTCGATTATCTCAGCGCTGAGGAGAGCCTCAAAAAAATCAACGTCCCGGAAGGTTACGCGGTGAATCTTTTCGCCGATGAATCAAAGTTTCCCGCACTCGCCAATCCGGTGCAATTGCAGGTGGACACGAAAGGTCGACTCTGGGCCGCATGCTGGAGCACCTATCCGAAATGGGAGCCGCTCAAGGAAATGACTGACAGTCTGTTGATCTTGCCCGACGAAAATCGCGACGGTGTGGCGGACAAGGCGATCGAGTTCGCCAAGGTCCACAATCCGCTCGGCTTCGCTTTCTGGGGCGGTGGGGTGATCGTAGCTTCGCAGCCAGATATTCTTTTCCTCAAAGACACCGATGGTGACGACAAGGCGGATCTCCGTATCGTGCTGTTGCAAGCTACGGGATCGGCAGACACCCATCATGCTGCGAACAATTTCACCATCGGTCCGGACGGCGGGCTTTACTGGCAGAGTGGTATTTTCCTCCACCACAACTACGAACATCCATGGGGAGCCTCGTTATCCACGGGTGCATCTGGTTTG
>JANOKJ010000220.1:0-6497 GCA_031419275.1 Akkermansiaceae bacterium
GATTGATGATTGTTTATTTTTAATTTTTGATTTTAGAGGATACCGATTCACTGTCTGCGGTTTTTGTGCTCGATATGAAAATTGCGATCAACTCGCCGCATTCTTTGATTGCGCCGGATGTCAGCGCTTCACCTGCAAGTCTTTTGCGCGCAATGATTTTAAGCCAAATCACCGTTTCCCGCAGCTCCTTGAGCGAGATTTTCATCTTGTGAATGAAATCCTTTCTCGATTCCGCGCTGCGAGCTTCACCGTAATTAGGTGCTGGAGAAGTTCCTGAACGAACCAACTGCCCAGCGATATGATTACCTGCCTTTGAGACAGGCAAAGCTTCAACCACGCCAATCACCATCACCGCAAAATCTATCAGCCTATCTTCTAGATCCTGAGGTTTCATATTCTTTTCTTTCAAATCAAAAATAAAAAATTAACAATCATCAATCGTCAATCAAACCGAATGATCCTAACTGCTTGGACGGAGTGCAACGCAGTCAATCAAACCGAAAGAGCCCTGCTTAATTTTTAAATAACGGATTGACTCTGTGTCACTATTCCGGTGCCGGCAGATCTGTTGATGGCGCGGCAGTAGCAGCACCCAGTTTGATTGGGATTTCCGTTCCGTCCGGGGTGACGATTTTGGCGGATGACATTTTGGGCATAACGGACCCGCCGCTTTGCTCCATGGTCATGACGAGTTTGCCCTCGCCTTTCGGTCCTTTGAGACCCTGGGTGATTTCTATCACGCTCTTGCCATTGACGGTACTCGTCGTTTGCTGCTGGGTGCCGCTTTGTTCCACAGGTGTTCCGAAGGCTTCGATAACCTCGGGAGCCTGCATTGTTTCTTCCGCAGCCTTAGCAAGATTCATCATGTCGCCGATGAAACCTTTGCTCGATTTATAGGTCATAAAGATTCCGATACCCAACACTACTGCGATGATAGTCAGGCAGCCGCAGCCTCCGAGAAGCCAATTCTTGGCCGAGCTTTTCTTAGGTTCAGAATTCAGTTGGTTGGGGTCGTTGGTATTCATCGCCGCGAGCATAGCTCTACAGAAAACTTTGCCAAGATTTCATTTGGCGACGATGACTCGCTCCCTCGATTTGAACGTGCAATGTTAATATGCGACACCTGACCCCATTTACATCACTCCCAATCGGTGTAGAGCAGGTTTCAAATCCCTAACTCTTTCAGTGTGCCCGTGCTGTCAGCGAAGCGCTGTTGCTTCACTCCTGCTTGGCGGGCGAGCGTAAGCCATAGGTCGGCGAGCGGGCGTTTTCCTTCGTAATGAAAGTGGCCACTCTTAAGCCCGCCACCCGCTAACAACACCTGGAGGTCGGCGTATTTGTGCTGGTCGCCGTCGCTGATGCCACTGCCCATGACGAGCGTGGTGCTATCGAGCAGGCCGGCAGCTTGCAAGCGCTCGACCACGTGCGCGTAAAACTCGACGTGGTAGCGATCGATTTTGGCGACGGCAGCCTTAGCTTCTTCGCCCTTGGTGTGGGTGAGGACGTGGTGGTTTTGAGGTTTGTCAAAAAGGCCATCGAACATCCGTGGCGAGTCCCAGCGCTCGGGATCCACGACGAGCGAGGCGACGCGAGTGAGGTCGTTTTGAAAAGCTAACACAAATAACTCCGCTTGAAGGCGCAGGTATTCGTGACGGGATTCCGGGATTCCTGCCGGTTCAGCGAGCGCGGGCGGCTTCATGCTCCTTGAAATTTTTTCCGCCATCTGGATACGACGCTCCGTGGCACGGACGCTTTCCAGATACTCGCCGAGCTTCGCTTGGTCGGCGCGGCCGAGGCGGGAGTTGAGGGCTTTAGCGTCGGCGTGAACCGCATCGAGGATACTGCGGGTGGCTTCGGCATCAGGCTTGCCGAAAAGGCGCTGGAACACGGCACGGGGGTTCTTTTCCACGTTCGCCGCGTAGCCGGGGCCATACCATGAAACACATTCGTAATAGCGCGTTTCTTTATTGTCGGTGAAATCGTTGCAGCTCAGTTCCAACGAAGGCAAAAGTGTGTTAGATCCGATCTCGCGGGCAATGAGCTGGTCGAGTGTGGTGTTGGTCGGAAAGCCGCCGTCCAGCGTCTCCTGCGGAGCGGATGACGTGAGCCAGCACGAGCCACACTGAGCATGGACACCTGTTCCGCTAACAAACTGCCGGTCTAGTCCGGTGACGATGGCGACGTGTTCGCGCAATTTCGCGAGCGGCTCCAGCGTAGGTGTTAGATTCCAATTCGCACCCGTCGTCTTCGGCATGAACGCCGCCTGGTTATAGCCGTTAGGTGTGTAGATGAATGCAAAGCGCCTGGGTTGAGGAGCGGGTGCGGCTTTCGCGAGAGTTTCGAGAAATGGCAACCCAAGGGTGATTCCGGCACCCCGGAGGAAATGGCGACGTGTGATCATGGTGTGCTGCGGATGTGGGTGAACGGTTCACTGCGGACAATTTCCAAAATGATGCGGTGGAGCCTGTTGCCATCAGCCGCTGCAGCGGTCTGAATCGCTTCCACCGTAGGCATGTCATAAATCTCCAATTTCCTCGCTAGCGCATAGCTGAGCAAGTGCTCGATGAAACCCCGAGTGAATTCATGCGGATTCGCAGCAAGGATGGCTTTGTATTCCGCTGGTCCATCGAAGGGCTTGCCGTACCACTCCGCACGGGCATCCACCGGCTGCCCGCCATCCGTTTCCCGCCACGCACCGATCGCATCAAAACGCTCCAAC
The DNA here is from genome assembly GCA_031419275.1 of Akkermansiaceae bacterium. GTDB lineage: Bacteria > Verrucomicrobiota > Verrucomicrobiia > Verrucomicrobiales > Akkermansiaceae > Luteolibacter. The sequence continues at coordinate 2,720 of JANOKJ010000220.1, forward strand.
GCGAAACCCGGCGGATCCAATCGGATGTGGCAGGAGTAACAGGAAGGCTCATTGCGATGTTGCTCAAAACGAGCCCGCACAGTCTTAGCTTCTGTTTGCGCTTTCTCGTCCTCCTTCAAAACAAAAGCAATTTTAGGCTCCTGTGGTGGGCGGTTAAAAATCGTTTCTAACAGCCATGCGCCGCGTTTCACCGGGCTGGTCCGTGTGGGCAGCGAGGTCACGGTGAGCGGCGCCGCCATCGTGAGGTAGCCGCCACGGCGTTTGTCAGACAGTGGCACGCGCAGCCATTTCGCATTCAACTTCGCATCGACAAGTACATCACTGTTAGATGACTTGCCGGCGAATGCGGGCACATCGATGCCGTAGAGTTTCGAGAGCCTGGGATTGAGCCAAGTGTAACCGGGATCGAGGAAATCGAGCACGCTACGATTTTCCACCAATACCGTGTCAAACAACAGCAACGCCTCCACCAGCATCGAGCCGTGCAAGGTCACCTTGTCCTGAGGGCCACTATAAAATCCTTTGAAAAGCTTGGGGTCCGGCTTGGCGGTCGGCAGCTGATCGAGCCGCAACCACTGGCTGGCGAATGACTCGCCAAGCTCGCGCGAGCGCGGATCGCGGAGCATCCGCAGCGTCTGGATTTCAAGACCGGCCCGAAGCTCGCCGCGCTCAGCCGCAGCCAGAAGCGCATTGTCTGGCGGCGCGGACCAGAGGAAATAGGCAAGCCGGGTCGCGAGTTCAAAATCGTCAAGCTTTCTAACATTACCTCGACCCGCACCTATCTCGGCGATGTAGAGAAAGTCCGGGGAAGTGAGCGCGGCGGCAATGGCGGCTTTCATCGCGGCATCGAATGCGGCACCGCGCTTGCGCTCTTGATCGAACACCGCAAGATAGCGGTCGACTGTTTCCTTGCTTGGTGGGCGACGAAATGCCCGTGCAAGAAAACCCAACAATCGTTGTCTTGCTACATCGCGTTTGTCGGAGTCGGAGATTTTTCTAACTTCGCTCGGCACAGGAGCGGATGCGATTGCAGTCGCGCTGTCGGTTAGAAAGGCGAGGTCGTCAAACAACGCGTAGTTCCCGGAGAATTTCGAGGCGTCCATACGGAGTCCGACGATGTGCTCACGCTTTGGCGCACGGAAGGCGAAGAACGTGTTCCCGCGGCCAGCGCCTTCGATGAGTTCGTGGGTGAGCTTGGCCGAGCCGCCGCCGCTGAATGATGCGGTCAATTCCACGGTTCCTGATTCATTTTCGCGGCTCAGGGCACATACCGCCAGTTCGTTGATTCCCTCGCCAGCCGCTCCGCCTTCGATGTTGAGCGCGAGCGTGATCACCTTTTGTTGTTTTTCGTGGTTGGTGAAAAGCGATTCGCCGGAAGTTTCACCCGCGGTTGAGAATCCAGCGACCCAAAGGGGTTGCGGCGATGTGATCACCAGCGCTTTGGCATGGTTAGGGCCGAATTTGACCCGAATAGGTGTTTTCTCTTTCACCACCAAATTGCGAGCTGTGGCGTCCCATACACCACCATTTCCTTCAGCCGCCGCCGTTTCCATCGAGAAACGAAACTGATAGGGAAGTGTAACCACTTCACCCAGCTTCGCTTGGAATGGTAGATTCAAGTTGGGTGCAAACGCCGACGCGGCCTGCCACACAGGTGATTCTGCGGATGGGTCAACTCCTTCTTCATCCACCGCCCGTGCTTTCAAGGGCAACGCTGGGTCCGTCACCAATACCTGAAAAGTATCGCTGAGCTGGAGTAGCTTCGGGCTATTCACAATGTCGCGCGCGGCTGCCATGTACTGCTCCAGTAGCATCGGGGAAATGTTCATCGCTTCACCACGGTTTCGGAAGCCATGCTCTGCGCGATTATCACCCGGCAAACCCAGCTCTGGTAACATGACAGGATATTTGAGACCATACTCACGGACCGGGACTAACAACTCATCGCCGAGTTTACCCTTGGCTGGCTGATAGAAATCGGTGCTCGCAAGCGGCAGGCGATCGGGAAACATGAAAACATCCATCTTCAGCCCGAACAAATCTCGCACTGTGTTGTTGTACTCCAGCCGTGTGAGCCGGCGTAGCATCGGCTTGCCTGGATCGCGTGCGCCAAGCACCGGATCGGGCCGCGCAGCGATCTCCATGATCCATTCCATCACCTTCTTTCGCTCGTCCGCTGTCGGTTGCGATTTCCGCTTGGGCGGCGGCATCTGGTGCGACTCGATTTTCTCATACACCGAGCGCCACACCGCACGGTCCTTCATGACGGCGGCCTCGCTGGTAAACTTGGATAGATCCAACCCGCCCTTCTTCTCGTCCGCATTATGACAATCCAAACAACTAGCATCTAACAGAGGCAACACGTCCTTATCAAATGATGCTCCCGCAAGCTGACCCGCAGCAGTAACGCAGGTCATGATGGCTAGAACTGGAATACGGTGGTTCATTTGAGGATTAGGATTTTATCCCGAAATGAAACTCATTTCATTTGGTAGCTCCCGATGCCCGCATCCTAGCCTTTCGTTCCAAGATGCCAAGAACGGGTTTGGCAGCTTCATCGCAGCAGAGAGCAGTGAAACTCGACGCCCCATGCCGCCCCTCATTTTCACCCAAACAGCGCCGACTTTCGGTAAGCAATCCAGGCGCAGGTGGTGGCGGTGAAGAGAAACAGGATGGCAAGGGCGGTGATCCAGGCAAGGGTGGTGAGCAGGCCGGTGGCGGGCAGTGCGGGCAGTGCGGGGAGGACGGAGATGATGGCGGCGATGAGGCCGATGCCGATGGCCCATAGGATGAACTGCCGGGTTTCTCGGATGATGAGGGAGCGGATGATTTTCCGTGAGATGCCGATCTGATGGAGTTGAGTGAACTCGTGTTGGCGTTCTGCTAGATTGCGGGCGGTGACAATGCCGAGGCCGGCGGCTCCGAGTATCACGCCGAGGCCGCCGAGGACGTTGAAGATGGAGATGTAGGTGTTTTCCACATTGTTGAATGCGGCGAGACGCTCGCTGGTGGTGGTGACGGTGGCTCCGAGGTCGGTGAGGGTGCGTTGGAGGATCTTTCGAGTTTCTGTTAGATCGTTGGTAGTTTCGGCAAGGAAAAGCTGATAGCCTCCGGTGGATGGAAAACGTTCGAGGTAGCGTTGTTCATCGACGATGAAGCTACCTTGGAAAACAGAACCTGTTAGAGTGCCAGCGATTTCAAGTGGGAAGGTGTTGCCCTGTTCATCGGTGTAGTCGATGCGTTCGCCGGGCTTTTTTTTCAGAACCCACATGAGAGTGGTTTCATCGATGAAGGCGCGGATGGTATCGCCTTCGCGAAGGGATTTCCAAGTTGGCTCGATACCAGCAGCGGTGGATTTGATGGTGAAGGAACCGCGTTGTTCGAGGGCTGTAGTATCGGTGGCGAGAAGGCGAGGACGAGAGACGGAGTTAAGATTGAAGCAGGAGGCGTCGTCGCCGGTGCCGATGCGGAAAGGAAGGATATCGCCGAGTTTTGAGCGTTGGTCACCGAGGTTGAGGATGTCGGCGGTGGAGTCCGAGGCGGAGCTGCGGTGGACGGGTGTGGTGGTTTCGATCCAGAACGCGAAACCTCCGGAGGGAGCGGAGCGTTTCTGCCAATCGCCGCCGCCGTGTTTTTGGAAAGCGGTGACGGAGACGACGAGGAAAAGTCCGGCGGCGAGGCTACCGACAACAACCAGCGAACGGGTTGGGCGGCGGGCGATGTTGAGTCGGGCGAGGTGGGCGATGGTTAGAGAAGGACTGGAGCGAGACGTTCCAGC
>JANOKJ010000221.1:0-12585 GCA_031419275.1 Akkermansiaceae bacterium
CCCGCGTCTTTGCCGAGGTAATCCAACTGGCAATCAGGATCGAAGCCAGCGACGTAGTCTCCTGCAGAAACGAGGAAACTGCGTTGCTCCTGCACGCCGTGGCCGCCGTCGTTTTCAAGAGCTTCGAGTTGCAACGAGACGCTCATGTTGACCTTGTCGAATCTGGCAAGATCCAGCGGTATATCCGCAAGGCCTTCGGGAGAAGTTTTGACTTCGCCCAGCTCAACTTTGTTTCCTGCGATCGAATAAGATTCCGATGCGGTGATGTTATAAAACTGGTAGTCCGGCCATGTCGGAAAACGGAACTCTGCAGCGTCTAAATGCATCACGCCTGTGACTCGGCGATCTCCCGCAGCTGCACCAAACAGATTTTCTAACGTAACTTTTGCTGTCAGTTCACTTGGTTTGACCCAGCCTTTTGGTAAAGTTGGCTCGAACTCGAGTTTCATTTTCATGCGGTCAGGCCGGAAGTCCTCAACGCGCAGAGGAATGCGACCTAACATGAAATCCAACGAATCATGATCGCCGACCCAAAGTGAGATTTCATAGAGACCGGTGGGTTGGGTTTCCATGGTTTCGAAGACGCCATCAATAAAACCATCGGCGGGAAGTTTGAAATTTTGGGATGCGATCTTACGTCCAGCGGAGTCGCGCAACATCGCGTGCACCGGCAGGCCTTCGATCACGGCTTGCCAGTCACGGCGTTTGACGATGGAGGCGAAATGGACCTTGTCGCCGGGGCGATAGACCCCGCGCTCGGTGAAGATGTGGGCTTCCACCGCTTTGGTGCGTGAAGCTAGCACACCGTCCACGTCGTAACGCGAGTAATCCAGCGCAGGCAAATGTCCAGGACGCAGCGGAATGAAGGAAAGATCCTTGCCTTGGCGCACCACGATGGCGACAGGTTGCTGCTCGCGCGCGGTGATCGTGGGTTTCGGTAGCGAGGCGCGTCCTAGAGCATCGGTAGTGCTTTTCGCCAAGCTGCTGCCGTTACGCGCCAGCATTTCCACGCTCGCACCGGCCACAGGTTTTTGGTTTTTCAGCGACATCACAAACACATCCCGGCTTAGGTCGGCATTCGTTTTTGCCAACAACCCGAGATCGGTTAGCATGACGAAGCGCTCGGCCTGCGGACCCCGGCGCTCCCAGTTCACCGTGCCATCCGGTTTCAAATTGGAAAACCACGTGCTCGGTTGAGCGACGGAGCCATCGGAATTCACGTAAATCTTTTTCGCTAGGTTCTCATCGATGTCATAATAACCGCTGGTATCGGCTTCTTCGTATGATTCCCAATCCAATTCGGGTTCATCAATCCGCGAACGAATCGAGGTGTCAGGCGCTCCCGGCACTGAAGGTCTTGCGGCATGCGCCTCGACAAAATACAAGCCGCGCGAGATTTCCGGATCGCTGGGATCGGCTGCGGCCATGGCTTTATTCAGATCGAAGGCGGTGAAGCAGGCGTCCCATTGATTCTTTTTATCCACCCGCAGCACAAAGGTCTGGGTGCGCACCAGACTGTCTTTTCCAAAATCGCCTTGGAGGGCAGGAGCGGAAAAATCGCCGTAATCGTTCTGGGTGATCATGTGGTTGATCTCGCCTGCGCGGATGCGGCCGCAGGTGATCAGAATGTAATCCACGCCGCGTGATTTGAACTGGATGGTGCGCTCGCCATTCAAGGCGATGATGTTGCCTTCACCTGTCCATTCTAACTCTTTAGGATAATCAGGAACTTCAATGAAGTTATGAGACTGCTCAGCCAACACGAATCCACCCAAAGCCTCCATGCCTTTCATGATTTGGAAATACATGCGTCCCGGAACAGGCGAGTGAAACTGATAGGCATGCTCCTCGGGAAACGGCGACTCATCTTCTTTTTGCACGCGTTCCAACGGAACCTGCTTGGCACGTTTCAGCATATCGGGCGTGATGTCGTTTGCAGATTTCTCGTTATCTATCAGCCACTTGTCATCCGCTTCACTCAAGCGCCAGAGTTTGACGTGCTTGTTCACCTCCGCTGGCGATACGCCGAGCGTGGATCCAAATGTTAGAAATTGCTTCGGTTCGCCTTGCTGGTTTTTAATGATCTCGATGTTTTCCGAATTGATGTAGAGCGCGGAATATTTGCTTGGCACGCGTGCTTTCGCAACGAGATCTGACTTCAGCACCTCGCCGCCACTCATGGCGCGCATGGCTTTTGCGATGGTGATTTTTACCTCTTCGGTTTCTTCCGGAACCCGCACGCGGGAGCTGCGGAAAAACCATCTCATCGGAGAATCGCTGGGGGAAAGCGTGTAGCTAGGCTTGGCGCCACCGAACGCCTGCGGCTTCTCTGCCAATGAAACCAAACTCATCTGCGCCTGCAAAGCTTCCTGGGTAAGCGAGTGGGTTGAAGTGATCGTTGCGGTCAGCTCATGAACTTCCGGTTGATCCGGCTGGGTGTAAAAATTGAAATCATTTACCCAAACGGTCAGCTTGGTTGTTTCGAAATCCGCTTCAGGTTTTGTTAGAACGACTTCATCAGGAAACGCCTTCTTGTTGAAACTCAACGCATATTTTTGTCCTGCCGGCCATTCCTTTTCCGGAATGAAGCGAAGCGTGCGATCGTTCGACCATTTCCATGTGCCTGGAACCGTCGGATTCATCTTCACGACATCCGTCACCACTTGCTCGATTTTTTCTAACGGTGCGGCAGCATCGCTGAAAGTGATGAAGAGCGAACCATGTGTCGGAACACCTTGATTCCATGATGTCGCGGCTGGCGTGGCGATTGTGTAAGTCAGATCGCGCTTTGCAATAAGTTGGCGCTCCTGCGGGCGATGCATCTCCCACCACTTCTGCCATTGTTGGATGCCGACCGTAATCAAGATCGCTGCCAACGCGAGTCCTGACCATAGTTTTGGTCTTTTTGTTAGAGTTCCGAAAACTTTGTTAGAAGACCAACGCAGCCAAACAGGTGGCTGCCAGGTTCCGATGAGTGCACTAATAATAAGTGCAAAGAAGCGAAAAATGGATTTCGCGAGACGTGTGAAACCTCCGGACGACGGGGGGATATTTGTGTTCATATAAGGATTGGGAAGCGCTCTATCACAGCAAACTTCCCAACGAATGACAAACAATCACCCGGATTCCGGAGAGAAATCTTTGGGGGCTTCTACGCCTCAAACCGTTTGGAAACTTCCGCCCAGTTGACGACATTCCACCAGGCGGCGATGAAGTCCGCGCGGCGGTTTTGGTAGTGGAGGTAGTAGGCGTGTTCCCAGACATCCAGGCCGAGGATGGGTTTGCCGAGATCGGCGTCTGGGACGATGCCTTTCATGAATGGGTTATCCTGGTTGGGAGTGCTGGTGATTTTGAGTTTACCGTCTTGCAGGATGAGCCATGCCCAGCCGGAGCCGAAACGTTTTGTAGCGGCTTCGCCGAAGGCTTTTTTGAAAGCGTCTATGGAACCGAAGGTCGAGACGATGGCGGCGCTGAGTTTCTCTGATGGCGCACCGGATTTTTCAGCGGGTGCGAGGGTTTCCCAGAAAAACGTATGGTTCCAATGACCGCCGCCGTGATTGCGGATGGTGGAGCGAATCCCTTCGTCTTCGATAGTCGGCAACATGCCCAGCAGGGCGGTGGGTTCGGTCATCTGAAATTTCGGCTCCTTAGTTAGAGCGCCATTTAGCCCAGCGACGTATGCAGCATGGTGTTTGCTGTGGTGAATTTCCATGGTGCGCGCATCGAAATGCGGCTCGAGCGCATCGTAGGCGTAAGGGAGTTGTGGTAACGCAGGCAGGGCGACTCTTGATTCAGCAGAAGCACGATCCGTGAGAAAAGCGGCTCCGGCAGCGAGTGTGCCGAGTTGGACGAATTGGCGGCGGTTGAGAGGATTTGATTCAAGCATGATCTAGTTTACTAAAACAGGTGGGGAAAAATTCAACTGTGTAATCTTGATTCAGGAAGATATGACTTTTCAATAGCTCTTCTTTTCTCACGGCGACCGAAGATCGCCGCTACGGTAAAAAAACCTTTGGCAAGCGGCGTTGAGTGTTTCAGGCTTCCCGCATAAAACCATGAAACATCGGCAACTTATTCTTTCATCGCTACTTTTGATTGGCGTTTTGGTAGCGATCTCTAAATTCTCATCGAAAAAACCTGTGGATACAGCCATTTTACCTCCTATCGAGTTACGAAGCGACGGCGCGGTGAATCCGCTCTCGGCGTCGCCACAGCCGTTGTTGACCTGGCAAGTTTCCAGCGCCAAGCGCGGGGAAAAACCGACCGCATGGCAGGTTCGCGTTTCATCTAGCGACACGAGTGTGAGTGAAGAAATGCATGATCCTGCGGATCTTTGGGATTCGGGAAAAATCGCTGCCGGTGATTTGCCGGGTCTGCGCTACGATGGCAAAGAACTGAAAGCCGGCTCTCGCGCACATTGGCAGGTGCGGTGGTGGAATGCTGCGGACAAACCTTCGCCATGGAGCGAAATCGCGACCTTTGAAGTTGCGCCGAATGCGGTTGCCGATTGGCAGGGCGCGCGTTGGATGGACGATGGGAAACCTGTCCCGACTCAGAATGAAGATTTTTACAAACCGGACCCCGCGCCTCTGATGCGCAGCGAATTCGCTATTTCCAAGCCCATCGTAAGAGCGCGTCTCCACTTCGCTGGTCTCGGCCTTGGTTTGGCGAATATCAATGGCAGTGCGGTCGTCGATCAAGTCTTCGACCCCGCATGGACAAATTTTGATAAACGCATTTTGTTCCGCACCCATGATGTGACCGATCATCTCAAAGAAGGCGAAAACTGCCTCGCGTTGATGCTTGGCAATGGGTGGTATAATCCGCTCCCTTTGAAAATGTGGGGCAACCGCAACATCCGCGACGCACTCCCTCTCGGACGGCCCCGCGCGATTGCGTTGTTGGTCATCGATCACCCAGATGGCACGACCACTACCGTGAAAAGCGGTGAGGGTTGGAAAATGGCGGAAGGTCCTACGATAAGGAACAGCATTTACCTCGGCGAAGAACGCGATGCCCGACTCGATCCAGCGGGCTGGGACTTTCCAGAATTTGACGATGCTGCATGGAAACCTGTTCATCTCACCGATCATCCACTGGAGCCGCTCATGCCATTGAAGATGCAACCGGTTAGAATGCAGGAGCCCATCGCAGCAAAAGCGATCACCACCCCGCAGCCCGGAGTTCACATTGTCGACTTCGGCGTGAATTTCACCGGCGTTCCAGAAATTGCAATGAATGTCCCGGCCGGAACAAAGATTGTGTTTCGTTTTGGTGAGCTGTTGCATGAGGATGGCACGTTGAATTTCCTGACGAGCACCGCTGGGCAGATCAAAGGGCTGAAAGATGGTCCGGACGGAACCAAAGTTCCGAAAGGCGGTCCTGGCGCACCGGAGTTTGCTTGGCAGCAAAATGTTTACATCGCGCGCGGCGGGAGTTTGGAAATTTTCGTGCCACGTTTTACCTTCCATGGCTTCCGTTATATGGAAATCAGTGGGCTTCCTGAGACGCCTAAAGTAGAGGATTTCCGCGCGTTTCCGTTGCATACGGATGTGCCAAATGCCGGTTCATTTTCTTGCTCGAATGAGGATTTCAACCGCATCCAAGAAATTTGCCGCCGCACGTTTTTAGCGAACATCATGACTGTGCAATCGGATTGCCCGCATCGTGAGCGTTTCGGCTACGGCGGTGACATCGTCGCCACCAGCGAGGCGTTCATGATGAATTTCGATATGGCGGGATTCTACGCTAAGACCGTTCGCGATTGGGGCGATGCGGTGCGACCCGATGGTCGTCTCACCGATACCGCGCCATTTGTCGGGATCGATTACTGCGGAGTTGGCTGGGCGATGGTGCATCCACTTTTGATTGAGCAACTCTATCGCTACTACGGCGATCGTGCCTTGATTGAAGAACAACTTCCGGTCGCCATTCGTTGGATAGATGTGGTTGCTGCAACAAGAAAAGATGGCTTGGTGGTGAAAGGGCTAGGTGATCACGAAGCCCTTATCCCGGCACGTGGCCCTGAGCATCTCACGCCTAAATTTATCGACAGCGCGCGCCGGATTGCGAGGTTGGCCCGCATCCTCGGAAACGAGACAGATGCCGCACGTTTTGATCAAATGGCGAATGAATCTGCCGCCGCATGGTCGAAGGCGTTTCTAGATCCGGTGACAGGAAAAGTTGCTGATGGTGCACAATCCACCCAAGCCTTTGCGTTGGGTTTTGGTGCGGCGCCAGAAGAATCGCGCAAAGCGGTGGCTGATCAACTCGTCGCGAATTTGACTGCGTTCGAAGACAGTCCACGCCTGACCACAGGTATCTACGGCACGTGGATCATGCTCGAACAACTTTCGAAACATGGGCGCAGCGATATCGCATACGACCTAGCGAATCGCGAGACGTTTCCCTCATGGAAATGGATGCTGAAAAACGACGCAACCACGCTTTGGGAGCATTGGGAACAAGAGGAAGCCACCTACTCACACAGCCATCCGATGTTTGGCTCGATCTCCACTTGGTATTACCGCTGGCTTGGCGGCATCCAATGCGCCGATGACGCGGTCGCTTTCAATCGCATCATGCTGCGTCCGCAAATTCCAGCAGGAGTCGATTGGGTGAAAACCACGCATCAATCCATACGTGGCGAAATCGTTTCCAACTGGTCGATCAACGGTAAGGAGCGTGTTTTTGAATTCACCATTCCCGTCGGTGCCACCGCGATTGCGGAGATTCCCACGCGTGATGGTGAAACCTTGACCGAAAGCGGGAAAGCATTGGGCTTAATTCCTGAGATCATATCGTATGGATTAAGGCCAAAATCCTGGCGCATCGAGCTCGGCAGCGGCACGTATCGTTTCGAGACGATAGTGAAATGATTAAGCGATTTCCCACTGGTAGGATGAGCTGGAGATCAGCTCATTGCCACCGGGGGTGACGTGAATCATATCTTCAATTCGCACGCCGCCGAGGCCTTTGTAGTAAAGACCGGGCTCAACAGTGACTGCCATGCCGGCTTTGAATTTGAAATCTGCGGTTGCACGCATGAACGGAGCTTCATGCACTTCGAGGCCGATGCCATGACCGAGGCCATGGAAAAAGCCTTTGGGTTCAGGGCAGTCCCTCTCGGTGACATAACCTTCTTTATCAAAAAATGCTTGAACCGCGTTATGAACTTTCGCGCCAGTTACGCCCGGCTTGATCAATTCCAAGCCTAGTGCATGGGCTTTTTTCACCGTGCGGACGAGTTTCTTCTGTGCATCGCTGGCTTTGCCTTTGAGGAAAGTGCGGGTCATATCACCCCAATAACCATCGGAAGGGCGACGTGGGAAAATATCGACCACAATAAGTTCGTTAGGACGAATGGGTCCGGTGCCGGCGTTGTGACAATCGCATGCTTGATCTCCTCCAGCTGCAATCGTGTGCAGGGCAATAGCTCCCTGTTCTAGCGCGGCGACGCTGATCAGCTCGCGCAAGCGCTCGGAAGTCAACACGCGCCCCTGATAGATGAGGGTGTCGCCTTTTATTTTAGATTCGGTCAGCGCTTTTCTAACCACTTTAAAACCTGCTGCGCTAGCGGCGTTGCCTTTGCGTAGGGATTCGATTTCACTGGCAGATTTGATCATCCGCTCAGGGAAAAGCTCGCCATCGGATTCAGGTGAGATTTTCAGCCCAGCTGCGTGGAGTTCGAATGCCAGGCCTGCGGGAAAGCGTGAGCTAACGCGGAATTCTTTGATGCCATATCGCTTGGCAATTTGCTGCACCTGTTGCGAAACGCTGATTTTGCGGTAATCAGATATGTCGAAACGTTTGGCTGCGCTGGCTTGGATTTCATTTAGCAGAATGACTTCATCGAAGTTGGATTCCGTCAGCATTCGCTGGTATTCCATGCTATGGGAGATGCCGATTTTTTTGTCACCGAATGAAAATGCGAGATAGGGATCAAATGCACTAAAGCGACTAAAATACAGCATGTCAGGATCATGCGCATCCGCGTGGAAGAGAATAGGTGGTTTTGCGGATTCAGTTTTTTTTGCAGATGCTTTGGGCATGTCGGATAAGATCGGGAGATTGAATCAGGCTAAAAAGCGGAAACTCACGAGTGAGGCGAACCGCTAAAGTAGGGAGTGAGGATTGCAGAGTTTTTTACCATTTCTTAAATCACAGCAGCATAAGCGCTGGGTTCTCGATGAGCTTTTTGACTTCTGCGAGGAAGGAAGCGGCAACTGCGCCATCTACCACGCGATGATCTGCGGAGATTCCGATGTTCATCCGCAAACCGACGGCAAGCTGGCCGTTTTTGACAACGGGCTTTTGAATCGCTGCGCCGACTGAAAGGATGACGGCTTGTGGTGGGTTGACGATGGCATCGAAAGAATCGATGCCCCATGCGCCGAGGTTAGAAACCGTGATCGTGCCGCCGTCGAATTCATCGGGCTTGAGCTTTTTGTCTTTAGCGCGAACCGCGAAATCTTTCACCGCACGGGAAATGGCGAGTAGTGATTTCGATTCCGCTTCTTTGATGACTGGAGTGACCAAACCGTCTTCCACTGCGATCGCGACCGAGAGGCCGACGTGCTTGAATTTCACGATGTGATCTCCAGCAAATGAGGCGTTTACGGCAGGCACGGCCTCAGCGGCGTTGATCGTTGCTTTGAGGATGAAATCGTTCACCGAATATTTGTTGCCGTGGGTTTTCTCGGCTTGTTCGTTGACCTGTTTGCGCATTGCCATCAGCGGCTCGGCATCGATTTCCATGTGCAGGTAGAAATGCGGGATGGTGGTTTTCGAGGTCAACAAGCGCGAGGCGATGATTTTGCGCATAGAAGAAAGCTCGATGCGCTCGTCGCCTTCTTTCGCCGTAGGTAGAAGCGCTTGTGGCGCGGCGACCGGAGCTGAAACAGGAGAGGAAGGTGCGGTGACGCGGGCTTTCACGGCCTCGGTGAGTTTCGCTGCGGCGGATGCGGCTTTCGATGGAGATTTGCTGGAATTGACGACGTCCTCGCGAACGATGCGGCCGCCAGGGCCGGTGCCGGAAAGGTTCGAGATGTCGACGCCGAGTTCGGCTGCGATTTTACGGGCGAGGGGAGAGGCTTTGACGCGTTCGCCATCGCAGCAAGATGGAGCTGCGCAAGCAGCGGCGGGTTGGTTGGTTGCGGCTGGTTGAACAGGAGCTGCGCTGGCGGTTGTGGCCGAACCTTCATCGCTATCGCCATCAAGCACGGCAAGGACGGATCCGATCACGGCTTTTTCGCCTTCTTGCACCAAAATTTCGGTCAGGGTGCCCTCGTCGAAGGCTTCCATTTCCATGGTCGCTTTGTCGGTTTCGACTTCGGCTAGGACATCGCCTATTTCGACGAAATCGCCGACTTGCTTGTGCCATTTGATAAGGGTGCCTTCGGTCATGGTGTCCGAGAGCTTGGGCATTTCAATTTTTGCAGACATGTGATTTAGAAAAGGAGTGAGAGGTGCGTAGAATGCGAGTTGTGCCAAGTATTTCCAGCCATTTTTGTGATATGTCGAAACAAAGAAGCGCGGAGGACAGGGGTCGCTCCGCGCTTCGGTGAAAAATGAGGCGAAATTGGGGTTTATTCAGCGAGTTTTTTCATCGTCGGGATGAGGCCGATGCTCGGGCTGCCAGTTGGTCCTTGGGCAGTGGCCATTTTAATGGTGCTTTCAGAAGTGGTGCCACAGCAATCCTTTTTCGGACAATAATAGCGTGTGCATTTCTGGCACGGGACATAGACTTTTTTGGTCACGGTCTTATAACGTGGGACTTTTTTCTCGACGGTTTGAACCATGCCGCCTTTGCCGCCCGTGTGAATTTCTTCAGTTATGGTGTCGAAATGGCAGGTTTTCACTTGCTTGGTTTCTGTGCGGTAACCAGCGGATAAGCTGCCGAGTCCAAACATGGAACAGCATGAGGAAAAACCAAGGGTGATGGCGATCAAGGGGAGAAACTTAAGGAATTTTTTCATGAAATGGATGAAGTTGGATTTCGATTAGAATAAGCAGCAGCAGGATGCGAGTGCAAGCGAGGCGATGGCCACTAGAGCGAATGTGTAAATACGGCTGAACATGATTAGACCTTATAAATCCGTCTCTACTTGGCAACAGTAATTTATGGGCAAACGACTCAAATTCTATCATACGGGCTGGACGTTGCTGGCCGCTTGCGACATTTTCCAAAGATAATGACGGATGCCGAATGGATGCAGACCGCCCTGCAAGAGGCGCGAAAGGGAGTGGGGAAGACCGCTCCTAATCCTCCTGTAGGCGCGGTGATCGTGAAAAACGGCGTGCTTTTGGGGAAGGGTTGGCACCGCCGCGCAGGCATGCCGCATGCGGAGGTCGAGGCGATAAGAGCTGCTACTGAAGCCCACGGTGAGGAAGCTTTGAAAGGCGCTACCGCCTACATCACTCTTGAGCCTTGCTCGACGGTAGGCCGCACACCGGCGTGCACTTTAGGTCTGATTCAGGCGGGCATTTCACGTGTCGTATATGCCTGCCAAGATCCAAATCCGCATCACGCAGGTGCCGCCGATAAAATCCTGCGCCAAGCAGGAATCGATGTTGTCTCAGGAGTCATGAAAGAGCTCTGTGAGGAAATTCTCCGACCCTTTTTTAAAGTCCAACGCACCGGCCTGCCATGGGTGATCTGGAAATGCGCAATGTCGCTGGACGGGAAAATCACTCGGCCGCCGGGCGAAGGTCAATGGCTGAGCGGCGAAGCGGCACGTGCCGATGTGCAGAAACTTCGCGGAGAGGTCGATGCCATCCTGACCAGTGGCGAAACTGTTCGCCAAGACAAGCCAGCCCTCACCATCCGCGTTCCGGAATTTTTAGAAGGTCGCGAACAACCGTGGCGCATCGTCTGCACAAACCATCCCGATACGCTGCCTGTAGATGCGCCGCTTTTCTGCGACGACACGAAACATCGGACCTTGGTGAAGTCTCCAGAAAATTTGGAAACGATGTTGGCGGATCTTGTTAGTGAACAAGGTATACTTTCCATCATGATCGAAGCGGGCGGAAAATTCTCCGCCGCCATGATGCGCGCGGGTTTGGTTGATGAAGCTGTGATTTATTATGCGCCGATCCTTTGTGGTGAAACGGTTCCAGCTCTTGCGGGTGAGGTTTTCCCACACGCGCTGAAATTGGTAAATGTTCATTCTGAAAAGTTCGGTGATGATTTTAGATTGCGCGGGTTGTTAGAAAAATGAGCGCGATGAAAAACTCATTTTTCGAAATCCGTAATGCCAATGTCTGGCGTGGCGATGTGCTTGCGTTGCGCGATCTTAGTCTTTCTCTAACTGAAAATGAAAACGTTGCTATTCTCGGTGCGAATGGAGCGGGTAAGAGTAGTTTACTCAAACTCATGACTGGCGAGTTGCGGGCAGAGGCGAAACCTAACAGCTCATGCAAGCTTTTCGGAGAAGAACTCTGGTGCTTGGAGGAATTGCGACATCGGATCGGTATCGTTATGCCGGAAGAGATCAGTCGCTTCGATGATGATGAAATCGCTGGTGACGTGGTGTTATCTGTATTCCGCGGCGCATACGGCCGCACTCGCGAGATGCGTTTCCGCGCGATCGAAAAGCAACGCGCCCTCGAAGCGATGACCACTACCGGTGTGGCCGAGCTTAAACAGCGCTATTTCGGGCAGCTTTCATCTGGAGAGAAGCGCAGATTCCTTATCGCCAGAGCGATGGTGCATGCGCCGGAAATTCTTGTTCTCGATGAACCCTCCACGGCTTTGGACTTCGCTGCGCGCTTGGCGATGCTTGGGCAATTGAGGGCCATCGCAAATGCTACCGGAAACATCGTGCTCGTAACCCACGATCCCGGTGAAATCATTCCAGAGATCGACCGCGTCATCCTCCTTCAATCCGGACGCATCATTGCAGACGGACCAAAGCGCCAAGTCTTAACCGCCAAGGCTTTGACCAAGCTATATCATATACCTCTCAAGCTCCACTGGGACCATGGTTGGCCAGTTGTAAGATCTTAAACCAGATCCGCTTTGGTGCCGCTCAGGCTTTGCTGAAATATTTTTGTGATGAAAAAACAGAGATTCGCTTGGCAAAGGTGCGTTCTCTCATTTAAGCCCGCGCAAGATGTTTTCTCAAGAACCTATTGCATGGCCTGATAAAATTGAAATTCTCATCGATGATCTGGAGAATGAAGCGATCTCGCGCGACCTCGGTCGTGAAGAGCGGGCCTTGATGGATGTTTACGAAACCGTGCCGATTCTTGAGAGTCGGGACTGCCTGCATGAATTCTGGCAATCCAGTATCGATCACCAACGTGTGATCAGTTCTTTCGATCTGATCGGCGCGTCGACGATCGTTGATGCTTTGAGCGCAAGCCGCTGGTGCCAGACTCACAAGCAAGACCGCGAAGACTACAGCGAAACCGAAACGGACTACCTCGCGACCATCGAAGAAGAACTTCCCGCGGGCATGGACGAGCTCGTTGACTTGGTGCTGGAGTTCATTGCTGATGAGCTGGGGTGAGGAAGTGCCGAGTGCGAGGCGATCAATAACGGATGAGAATAATTTTTCACCGCAGAGGCGCAGAGGTCGC
>JANOKJ010000222.1:0-15703 GCA_031419275.1 Akkermansiaceae bacterium
GTCTTGAGGTATTTCTCGAATTCCTCAGCTGTTTTTTTGCATGGAAACCCTCCATACCACTGTAATGCCCATGGCCGATACGGATGATTCGATGTATTTCCTCCGACATTATGGACTTCAATACGCTTTTAAGATCTGCGATACTGCCATAGTAGAGCTTATCTGGATAGGTCACAGAACGAATGATGTAGGCATAGTGCATAGGGTTAGGGGGTCGATTGATTAAGATTGCATGCCAAAGGGATAAATTTACTGATCATCAATTATTCAAAGTAGCCCTACTTCGCATAAAGCTACGAAGGGCATTCTTCGCTTCATATATCTGATTCAATGGCTTGCCATTCGTAGCTCCAGCCGCTGGAGCGAAGAATGGCGGAGAGGGAAGGAATTGAACCAACCCGGGACCATAACAGCCCCACAACGGTTTTGAAGACCGCGGCCACCACCAGGCATGCACCACTCTCCTATATTGAACTTATTGGGAAATTAGAGCGTATATTCCACAAGCGCAAGGAACATTTATGAGAATGATGTGCTGATTTTTACATCCTGCTTATTTTACCTTATGCATGAACATTTCCGGATTGGCTTTAAAGGCTTTTATACATCCGGTGCAACAGAACTTTACCTGCTGACCTTTGTAAATTTTAGTGAACGTATGCTTGGTAGCTTTCAGTGGTCGGTCTATGACTAGGCATGTATCAAGCGGGTAAGGTTTTGCAACTGCCAGCTCTTCTGCACTAGGATCAGGATGCAGTAGTGACGCGCATGATGAAGTGAAGGCAATGAGGATAGCTAAAAAGACGAGTTTAATTTTCATGATGAATGCTAGATGATCTCAACTTACTATGATGGGATTGTATGAGTAGTAAACATATAAATTGCCATGATTGCCATCGATAGATTTTCAGTCATAGCAACGGTAGAGAGTGGGACTTTGAGTGTGGTTCCAAGGCATGCGCAGTTGGTATCGAGTCCTTTCGCTAATGCAATGATCACCCCAACTGCTCCGAAACTCATGAGAATGAATGTGCTGACGTAAACCCAGATTCCACCACCTGCTAAGTATCCAAGTGCGAGGCCTAGTTCTAAGAATGGATAAATCAATCCGTATGACCTACTGCGCATCGCGAGGATGTCGTATCTTGCAAATCCTTTGGCAAAGCCTTTGACATCAAATAATTTTAAGCCAGAGAACTGCAGTAAGAATATTCCCATGAAGTGGTGCATCAAGAGATCAAAGTTGAACCCTTGATGCCATGAAAGCGCCGCTGAGCCAAGCGCCGCCAATCCAATAATGGTGAGAAGTGGTGCGTATTGAGCAATTTTTGAGGTCGGTTTATTCATGATGGCCGCAAATTATCACAATATGAATAAAGCGCAAAAGTTATGTTTGGGAAGACCTTGCAAACTTGGTCGAGCTATCCCCTCTCAAGTATTTCTTCAGCTAGCCTTCTAGCCTCACGAATCAGTTCTACATCAGCTAGATACTCGATGAATCGCATGTCCGCAAGTCCGCTTTGCTCAGTGCCGAGAACATCGCCTGGTCCACGCATTTTCAGGTCTGCTTCAGAAATTTTAAAGCCATCAACGGTGTCGGCCAAAACTTGCAGTTTATCGAGGGCTTCTGGATGCTTGGCACTGGTCACGAGAATGCAGTAACTCTTGTGCTCGCCCCTGCCAATCCTTCCTCGAAGCTGATGCAGCTGGGACAGGCCGAACCTTTCCGCATCATAGATCACCATCACACTGGCGTTTGAAACATCCACGCCAACCTCGATCACTGAGGTCGAGACGAGGACTTGGCTATTGTTCTCACGAAAATCCTTCATCACGCGCTCCTTTTCTTCCGCGGACATTTTACCATGCACCAACGAAACCTGATGCTTGCCAAACCGCTTCTGCCATTTCTCATGCTCTACCGTTGCGGCACCGGCTTTGAGGAATTCACTTTCATCGACGAGTGGATAAACGATGTATGCTTGGCGACCTTCATCGAGCTTTTCTTTGATAAATTTAGTCACATCACTGATCTTCGCATTTGGGCGCACGCCGGTGATAATCTTGCCGCGACCTTTGGGTAATTCATCGATCACAGATACATCCAGATCCCCATAGATAGTAAGAGTCAAAGTGCGTGGAATCGGCGTAGCAGTCATCACGAGGACATCTGGCATCACGCCCTTCTTGACTAATTTACCACGCTGCTCGACACCGAATTTATGCTGCTCATCGATGATCACTAATCCCAGATCATCGAATAAATCATCCCCATAAAGCAAGGCGTGAGTGCCAATCACAATCTGTGGTTTATCTGACCAACTGGCGTCCCCCTGCTCATCTCTATCAGATGTTTTCAGGTCAACTCGCACTTTCAGTGGGTCTAGCCATTTGCGAAATGTGAGATAATGTTGCTCGGCTAGAATCTGTGTCGGAGCCATCAGCGCCACCTGCGCGCCACTATCCACAGCAAGCAACGCGGCACACATTGCCACAAAAGTTTTACCAGAACCAACATCACCTTGGAGCATCCGATTCATCGGTAATGGAATCCGCATATCATGAATGATTTCCTTCACGCAGCGTTTCTGAGCATCTGTTAGATCAAATGGCAGGCTCTTGTAAAACTCTGTAAGCAAGTGCATTTTCATTGCTTGCACTCTTCCCTGCTGCTGGTGGTATTTCTTCCTCCGTCTCCCAACAGCGAGCTGAAGTCTAACAAATTCCTCTAGAGCAAATAACCTGCGCGCCGCCTCTACCTGCTCCATTTCCTGAGGAAAATGCAGTTCGCGGTATGCATCGATACGCGGATAACTCTCATCGACTGTAAATTCTGCATTAAGCGAATTCTCATCTACTCCCTCTAACAAAAGGAAAACGATCTCGCGCAATTTCCTCTGAGCGATTCCTGAAATATTCCTATAAACAGGCACAATTCTCTCCACATGAACGCTTTCTTTCGTCTCCTCTCCTTCTCTGATCACCTCGAATTCAGGGTGATCAATGATCAGTTTTCCGTTCACATCTTTGGGTTTCCCATAGAAAATGACCTCCTGCCCTACGGCTAAAATTTTACTGATGTAAGGAGCATTAAACCATCTGCAGGTAATACTATTCTCGCCAAACCCCGCATCATTTCCCGCTTGGATCACAACCTCATAAATACCGCTGCGCCCACCGGTGAATCTCCTGCCCGCATCCACCACCATGCCTCGCAAGCAGAGCGCTTCGTTGCTAGCCTGAGTGGGAAATGCATCGAACCTACGTCGGTCTTCATAACGCGTAGGAACTCGATCTAACAGATCGATAACTTTTACGATGCCCACCGATGTCAGGGCAATAGCTTCCTTTGGGACGAGGATTCCCAATTCCGCTATCACATCATTTCCCAACAATTTTCCCATCATATTTCATCCTACTGTGAGGCGCGTATATCTTGAACAATCACTTGTAATGAAGTGACGCCACGGAAGGTATTTCGATCAATCGTAAACGCCACATCCCACGGTGGATCAGGCAGATCGCGCTCGCCGCCACCGAAGAAAATGGCATCGTGTTCCACTACTCCTTGACGCATGAATAGCTTCAAGTGCTGGTTCTTCAGCATACGCGGAGACTCTGTGAGCCATACATTTTTACTCATGAATAATGGCTGCGGGTTCTTACTACCAAATGGCTGGAGAAGCTCATAGCTATCAAGAAATATCAAGGAAAGCTGATCAAAATCTATCTCAGCATCCACATAAATGCGCGGAGCACGCTCGGATGCTGTTGTATTCTCTAAAACATAGTTCCCAAATCCAGCACGAAAGGCATCAATATTATCTTCATGGAGGCTCAGTCCCGCCGCCATCTCATGCCCACCACCCGCTATAAGTAGCTCTTCACAGGCTCGGATCGCACCCACCAAACTGACCCCATCCACTGATCTACCACTACCTTTCCCTACGCCCTGCTCATCAATCGCAATGATAAAGGTAGGCTTGTAATACATACGCATCAAGCGCGACGCCACGATTCCCACGACGCCAGGATGCCAGTCGCGCGAGCCAAGCACGATGACGGGATCGTTCACCAGGTCGAATTTCTCTAACAGCATTTCCATAGCTTCATCCCTGATATCCTTTTCGAGCTGCTGTCTCTGGGTATTGAAGTCATTCAGCAAGATCCCTAGCTCTTTTGCAGCAGGTAAATTATCTGCCATCAAAAGATTCAACGCTTCATCAGGCTGATCCATCCTGCCCGCAGCATTCAGTCTCGGGCCAATGCGGAATCCCACATCCATACTCGTTAGTTTGCCCTTGAGATCAGCGATCTCCTGAAGCGCCTGCAAGCCGAAATTACTTGTTTGAGGTAATCTTTTTAAACCATGACGCACGAGCAGTCTATTTTCAGCCACTAGAGGAACAATGTCTGAAATGGTCGCAACCGCTACTAAATCCAGACACTCCTTCAGATCATACCCTTCGATCATCCGCTCTTTCAAAAGAGCATGCGTGAGCTTAAACACCACCCCTGCTGCACACAGGTAATGGTGGTCATCACCAAGTTTAGGATTCACCACAGCAACACAATCAGGACACCCCGCTTCACTCATCTCATGGTGATCCACCACAATCACGTCAATCCCTTTACTACTTAAAATTTCAATCTCCTTCAACGAAGCCGTGCCACAATCTACTGTAATCACTAGATCCACACCGCCCTTATTTGGGTTCCTTTCCTCCACTTCTAGCATCCTCTCAATAGCCAGCTCACTGAGTCCATATCCTTCTTCACCGCGCTTTGGTATAAAATAACTAGGCTCCAAGCCATAGGCCGAAAGTATCCTCAACATCAACGTCACACTCGTCACACCATCCACATCGTAGTCGCCATAAATCAAGACTCGCTCATTCCCATCTATCGCCCGCAGTATCCTCTCCACAGCGGTCTTCATATTCGGTAAATCATACGGATCTGAGAGATCTTGTAGCTTCGGATTGAGAAAGAAATCCACATCAGCTGGATTTTGCACACCTCTCTGAGCCAGCAAGTGAAGCAAGATAGCCGGCACATCCGCATGATCCGCAATAGCAGAATCAGGCGCATCTTTCAGTATCCATTGGACTTCATTGTCACTCGTTTCACTCATAAATATCATTTGATCGAGAACCTTATTTTCACTCGTCTCATCTACAATAGACAGCATATCATCACCACTCAAGACACTTTCTAATAATTCACCATTTAGGTAACATCCGCAAATAGCGATTTTAATGCTGGAGTGTCTCTTAAAAAACAAAGATCTTCAGCCACGTGATATCGACCTCTGGTTTCAATTCATCAGGAAGTCATTCATTTCCAGCAATATCTAGCGAATAAAAATCGGCTCGACCATCATTGATTCGAGGAAGCTAGGTTTATAACTTGATTACTAGAAATACAACATCCATAGTTACGGCATTATGAAATTTGTTATTTTTTGGTGTCTATCCCTCCTCCCAATCCTAGCTACGCCTGACTGGGCGAATAATACCAATGAAAATTACCTTGGCTCCAATGAGAAGTTCTATGCTACTTTTCTAACAGAGACTGACAACCAAGGAAGCCATTATGAATGGCGCGAGGTTAAGAAACTCAATGAGTATTCCAAACAGGACGGCACGGTCATAAACTCGACTATCATCTCAGACATTCTCTATTCGATAGACGCGAACCACAACAACCCGAACACGCAGCCAAAGATCACAAAGTTTGTTCAGAGTCACAATAAAAATATTCTGCTGTCCACCGTTCTCACCAACTTCCACCTACCTCTCACTCCCCCAGAAAAGCCCGATTGGATCAACAGGCTGAGCTGGAAAGACGGGAATATTCTGCTGGATGAAAAACTTACCCTCGTGAGTAAGAATAATCTCAGTGGTCTCAAAATCCCGCTAAAATTGCTGATGAAAGCACCTCTCGAAGAGTCTATCATACGCGTCTATACTGACGCAGAAAGCATCTACCTTTTATTCAAGGTCGAGACGGACTCAGACTACAATACCCACGTTCTGCACATCTCCGCAGAGATCACTAAACAGCTGCGTGACCGCATCAGCATGTTAGATGAATATGTTTTTCTGAAAGCATTCAAGTCACTTAAAGAAGCAAACGCATTTGGCCTAGAGATTATTAAAAGCTCACAAGCTAAAAATTTCTATGGCCTCAATCCAGAAATTTGGCTTTCTAAAAAAGATGAAGTTACCGAATACATCGTTCTTCATCGTCCACTCGAACTTCCTATTGATCAAATCCAAATCAAGCGTCTTGATGCAGCCATAGGCTTAGTTTCTTCCACATTGAAGAGCGATCACTTCATTGAAAAATGGATTCCCTATGACCCAAGTTTGAATCAAGCCATCCCAGATGATGCTTTAAAAGATGATCTAGAACCAGAAGATCTCCTTAAAAAGCCGCTGGAGTAGCATTCTCTATCAATGCTGCTGATTTTCAGCGGATCAATATAGTCAACAAATCTGACTTATAAATTTTGAAAATGATGCTTTATTGCATGCTCAGAGGTAAGTTTTTGCAAAATATTTTTAAATTTTTAGCACCCAGAAATATTTCATCATTTTGGACGAAATTCTGGCTTCTCACTGACAGAAATTCACTAAGAATGTCTGAAGCATGACATCTCAAACGATCAATCCCCCACTCATCTCATCCCTTTCTCCAGCAAACTTAGACTTCACCGCGAAAATCGCCAAGGAACTTGGAATTCGTGACCAACAAGTAGCCGCCACTGCAAAACTCCTCGAAGAAGGAGCCACCGTTCCCTTTATTTCTCGCTACAGAAAAGAAGTTACGGGACTACTCGATGAAGTGGCCATCACTCAGATCCGAGATAGGATGCAGCAGCTCGGCGAGCTAGAGCGGAGACGATCCGCGATCATTAAAAGTCTCGATGAGCGAAAACTCCTCACCGATGATTTAAAGAAAAAGGTAGCCGCAGCGGAAACTATGACGCGACTCGAAGACGTCTTCGCCCCATACCGACCTAAGCGCCAGACCCGCGCCACAATGGCAAAAGACCGCGGACTCGAACCACTCGCTGACCTCATCTGGGAAAACAAAATTGAACCGGAATCGTTAATCAAGCAATTCATCGTCATCAGCGAGGAAAAAGAAAAAGCTGTGCCTGATGCCGAGGCAGCTCTAGCCGGTGCGCGTGATATTTTAGCTGAGCGATACGCCGATGATGCCGAGGCGAAATCCGACATCCGTGCCATAATCCAGAAAACTGGCATGGTCACCTCACGCGTCCTTATGTCAAAGGCAGAAGACCCATCCGCTCAGAAATTTAAAGACTATTTCGATTGGTCAGAGCCACTCCGCGATGTCCCATCGCACCGACTCCTCGCCATGCGCAGAGGCGAGAAAGAAGGCTTCTTATTCATGAGAATTTCTGCCGATGAAGAAACCGCTTTGAATGCCCTGAGAAATAGGTTCCTCCCCGCAAAACCGCTCAACGATCAGCTCGAACTCACTCTAACAGATTGCTACAAACGCCTACTCTCATTATCCCTAGAAACGGAATTTAGAATGCAGACCAAGAAAGAAGCCGACATAGAAGCCGTGCGCGTATTCGCTGAAAACCTGCGCGAGCTACTACTCGCTTCACCACTCGGTCAGAAACGCACCCTCGCCATCGACCCTGGATTTAGAACAGGCTGTAAAACCGTCGTGCTAGACAATCAAGGTAAGCTTCTATTCGATTGCGTTCTCTATCTCACCACCAGCGTGGCACAGGCAAAGGAAGCCATCATGCAAGTGAGAAAACTGGTGGAGCAGTTCAAGATCGAAGCCATCGCCATCGGTAATGGCACCGCATCCCGCGAGGCTGAAGGCGCCATCAAACTCGCCGGTCTCCCATCCTCCATCCCCATTGTCATTGTCAATGAATCAGGCGCATCCATCTACTCCGCCAGTGAAGTAGCGCGTGATGAATTTCCCGATAAAGATGTCACCGTCCGCGGTGCAGTATCCATCGGCAGAAGACTCATGGATCCGCTTTCTGAGCTGGTAAAACTCGACCCTAAATCCATCGGAGTTGGACAGTATCAACACGATGTGGATCAGCATTTACTCAAGACCAGCCTCGATGACACGGTCATTTCCTGCGTGAATGGAGTGGGTGTAGAAGTCAACACCGCTTCAAAACAACTCCTCTCATACGTCTCAGGATTGAATGCAAGCATCGCCGAAAATCTCATCGTTTACAGAAATCAAAATGGTCCATTCACATCCAGATCTCAATTTAAAAATGTCCCGCGTCTTGGTGAAAAAGCCTTTGAACAAGCCGCAGGATTCCTCCGTATCCGTGGTGCTAGCCACCCGCTAGACTCCTCATCTGTCCACCCAGAACGCTACGCACTGGTTGAAAAAATGGCTGCCGATGCTGGCTGCACGATCGATGATCTCCTTAAAAGTGACTCCGCCAGAAGTAAAATCAAACTCCAAAACTACGTCTCCGATGAAGTTGGTCTCCCCACCCTCAAGGACATTCTAACAGAACTCTCCAAGCCGGGTCGTGATCCACGGAGACAGTTCGAGCTATTCAACTTCGCCGATGGAATTGATAAACCATCTGACCTAGAAAAAGGCATGAAGCTTCCCGGCATCGTGACCAACGTGACCAACTTCGGCGCATTCGTCGATATCGGCGTGCATCAAGACGGACTCGTCCACATTTCCCAGCTAGCCGACCACTTCATCCAAGACCCGTCAGAAGTAGTCAAAGTCGGCCAAAAGGTCCAAGTCACCGTCACCGAGCTAGACCTCCAGAGAAATAGAATTGCCCTCTCCATGAAAGCAAATCCAGAAATGAATTCCGAAACACCAAGAGTAAATAATAACTCAAATAACTCTAACAGAACTCAACCTAACAAGAAACCAAAACCCGCAGCGAGCAATAATACATTCGGCGGCAACTGGTTCGAAAACGCAGTCCAAAAGAAGAAGTGAGGTAAGTTTTAAGTTCTGTTCACAAATCACAAATCACAAATCACAAATCACTAATCACCAATAATTCTATAGCCCTTCTGCACACGATCTAACAGAACTGGATGCACCAACGGCTGAGCTGCTACCATCAAGGTGTCAGTGAACATGTTATACTCGTCTCCATATTCATTGGTCACTAGCATCCCACTCTCACTCAACATGATCAAGGCTGCAGCGATGTCATAAGGCTGGAGGTCTGTTTCCCAGAACCCCTGAAACCATCCTGAACTTAACTGAGCCAAATCGAGCGCAGCACTGCCAGACCTGCGGATTTCCCGTCCTAAAATCATTACCTCTGGCGCAGTTCTGAAGAACCCTTCAACCCTATGAGGCGACCTATAAGGAAAGCCCGTCACAAACAATGCTTCAGAAATATCAATTACCATTCTAGCAGTTATTTCATTACCATTGTAGCGAACACCAGCACCCAGCCCACCCTCGTAAAGCTCTTTACTAAAAGGTTTATATACTATTCCAAAAACCGACTTCCCTCGCTCAACCAGCGCTACCGATATCGCAAAATGATCCTGACCACTCAGGAAATTAGTAGTCCCATCCAGCGGATCAACAATCCATACCAAATCTTGCGATCCCGTCTTCCCGCTCTCCTCACCATAAAATCCAGCTCCTGCCACAAGCGGCAATAGCCCATCGTACAACATCTTCTCTGACTCCACATCCACAAATGAAACAGTCTCCCGTATCGACTTCACCTCAGTTGCCTCACTCGGCAACTTCCTAAAATAGCTCATCTGAAACTCACCAACCTTCTTCACCAATTCCCGCACTGCATCTCTATCAAATTCCATACCCCGATCCTTAACAAAAAACTTACCCCTAGCAAGCTCGCATAATATCAGGGTTATCAAGCTAGGGAAAATGTGTCCTTAAAAGTTATTATTCCACCGCAGATTTCACAGATTATCGCAGATTTTTTTGATTCTTTAAGACGAAAAAAGTAGTTTGAAAGCTGATTTTAGAGCAATGGGCATTTACTTTCTAAAATTGAGTTCATCATGCTGGCAATCTGTGAAAATCTGCGAAATCTGCGGTTAAAAATAGCATATTGCTAAGATTAATTCCCTAGCTTGATCGCTAAACTAAATTCCTAGAAACTTGACGCTTTTCACGCTTCTTGTAACTTCTAGCTATGTTCAAATTACTTGCTCTAATCATTCTTACCCCCACTCTGCTATTCGCTCAAACTGGTGCTAAAGATAAACAGGCTCTTCTGGCAAAAATCAATGACAAGAAATCAGCTCTGACTTGGGTGATCACTGGGGATTCCATCACCCATGGCGCGTGGTTCACCAATGGCGCTCGTTCGTATCCCGAGCATCTTGCCGAACGTGTTCGCGGAGAACTGCTGAGATTCCGCGATATTATTATCAACACCGGTGTCTCAGGTGAGATCAGCACTGGGCTTTTAGCCGACTTCGATTGGCGCGTGCTGCGCTTCAAGCCCGATGTCGTTTCCATCAATCTTGGTATGAACGATTGCGCACGCATTCCAGTAGAACAGCACAAAAAGGAAATGGGCGAGATGATCACCAAAGCCAAAGAGGCCGGAGCCATCGTGATCCTCCATACCACCAACACTGTTTTCACAGAGCACGGGCACGCGAAAAAACTCCCGCCATTCATCGAGGCAGTTCGGCAACTTGCTACCGAGCACGATGTGATGCTGGTGGACAATTACAAAACTTTCTCAGCTGAAAAACAAGGCGATGAGAACCGGACATGGTTCAGTGATGCGATTCATCCAAACGGTCTCGGGCACGCCCACATGGCAGCGGAGTTGTTTCGGGTGATTGGAATCCACGATCCTGAAAGCGATACTTGCAAACTGGCGCGATAAGCAACTCGATCCCTCACCCTCCGCATGAAATTTATCCTTCTTTCAATATCCCTTCTTGTCTTAGCGGTTGGATCAGGCATCGTCCAAGGTGATGAAATTACGGGATCAAGCATTGTTAAGATCAAAAAAAACTCTGCCGCTGAATGGACTGAAACCAAGACGACTCTTTTAGAGCATTTACAGGGTTTCGAGCCCCGAGTCGTGGCCTTGAGCCGTTATGGTGGACGGGTAGATAAAAAAGAGAAAGTGAGTGGATTCTTCCACGTCAAAAAGACCGATCAAGGCTGGGTTATGATCGATCCTGAAGGCTACCACTATATCAGCGTGGGCGTCTGCTCGACTGATCCGAACAACCAACTGCCGGACACACGAGAGGCTTTTGCGAAACGTTTTAAAGACACATTCGATTGGGCTCGCAAAACACATTCGCTACTGGTGGATGATCTGGATTTCAACTCGCTCGGTTGCTGGTCAGATTGGCTAACCTTTAAAAAGGCTGGGAGTCCTATTCCTTACGTGCGTCGGTGGAACCTCTTGGCTGATTATGCTCGCAAGAAAGGCAAGACTTACCAGAAATACGGACACACTGGTTTCAATGGCGACGTCCTTCCCGTGTTTGACAAAGACTTTGCTAAACACTGTGACGAAGTTTGTAGTGAAATGGCGGAGACGAAAGACGACCCATGGCTGATCGGCCACTTCTCTGACAACGAACTACTATTCAAAAGCCCCGGTATGCTGAAACGTTACCTCGCAGACAACGCAGGTGAGGAAAGCCGCTCCGCTGCGCTAAGATTCCTCAAGGAAAACGGTATTGATCGAGATGCTATCACGCGCAAGCACGACACCGCTTTCGCGGCCCTCGTCATGCGCACCTACTACAAAACCGTCCACGACGCGATCCGGCGGCATGATCCGAACCACCTGATTTTAGGCAGCCGACTGCACGGTTTAGCGTCCAGCCAGGACATCTGTTACACGGCCTCCGGGCCATTCGTGGATGTGGTCTCGATCAACTACTACAACCGCTGGACACCGGATCAGCGGGAGCTCGATCAGCGAGCGGCACTGGCCGGTAAGCCGATCCTGATCACGGAATGGTATGCGAAGGGAAACGACAGCGGCCTAAACAATGCAAAGGGAGCCGGATTCACAGTGCCAACCCAGCAGGATCGCGGGAAATTTTACGAGAACTTCACCCTAGGCTTGCTGCGGAACCGTAACGTCATCGGATGGAATTGGTTCCGTTACATCGATAACGGTGATCTCAAGACAAAAGGCCATTCGAGCAACAAGGGACTCATTAACCTAAAATACGAACCTTATGAAGACCTGACCCGCAGCATGCGGGCGATCAACTCACAGGTCTATCCCCTATCGGATTTCCTGCGCAGGAAATAATGATTTGAATCTCGTAACAAGTTTTGCTCCAGCTATGCCATCTCCGCCAGATACGGACTTTTTAGGGATACAAATCCCTGGCCATCTTGGCTTCATAGCCGAACTGGACTCACAAAAAGTTTCCCTTAGGTTAATATTATCTCCTTTACACGTTGTTCACCATTTTTGAATGCATTCCTGCCAGCTTGCTATTTCGCCTGTGGCTTTCTCACATAGACATGGTAGCCGCAGTGGTA
Organism: Akkermansiaceae bacterium; assembly: GCA_031419275.1. Classification (GTDB taxonomy): domain Bacteria; phylum Verrucomicrobiota; class Verrucomicrobiia; order Verrucomicrobiales; family Akkermansiaceae; genus Luteolibacter. The sequence continues at coordinate 12,526 of JANOKJ010000222.1, forward strand.
GTCAGCAGGAACTGCAGTGGCTTCGACTTCACCTTCTTTAGGGATTGCGGGGACGAAGCCGCCGCACTCGATGATAAGGAAATCATGGCCATCGAAGGTACGGATTTCCATTTTGCATGCTTCGCCGCTATTAACGCCAAAGGCGGTATCGCCTGACCAGTAGTATTGGCCTTTGCTCCTGCCATAGTATCCAGTGGATTGAAAAGTGCCGTCATCGCGGAGTTCTACCGTGTCTTTGGAGTTGGCATCGGGGGCAAGATTTCCTTTACGCGACTTGATCCAGTTTTGGATAGCGGAGTCGATTTGGCTAGGATTCTTAGGATTAGGCCAGACCGCCCACGCCCATGTGCCGAGGTATTTTTTGTCGTTTTGGAATTTGCCGCTGAAGGTGAACATGTCGGAATCCTTGCCGCTGATATAGGCCTTCAGGGTGAGTTTGGGGATAATTTTCATGAATTGCTCACCTTCTGGAGTGAACGAGAGCGATTGCCCAATTGCTCGCAGTTTTGCTGACGAGCCTTCCGGTATCACATAAATTCCAGTGTCGTTACTGAGCAGGTTCTTTGGTTGTTGGCCGTAGAGGTCTTTTAGCTGTTTCAATCCGTAAGCCTTAATCTCCGGACTAGCCTTATCCATCGCATCTCTGATTTTACCGGATGTGGACATGGATAATGGGTAGGATGTTGAGTTCGTAATTGCCTTCATCATCGCAGGAAAGATGATTTGGTAACTTTCCGGATCTACTAGCATAGGCATGCTGGCGTGGATTGCGGATACATCTGCGGGGCCTTTTTCGATCAGTTCCGCGAGTAGCGTCCTGAATGTGCGCAAGCGTGCGAGGTCGGCATGCTGCAGAAGTGTGACCGCCCAGCCTCTAATGAAGCGGGATTCTTCGGGATTTCTGATGATTTTGTCGACTTCAACCATGATCTCGGAGGTGGCTCTGAGTTTTTGTTCTGGAGTGCTTGGTCGCCATGTTCCCAAAAGTTCATGCACGGCCATGATGCCGAGGTATCGTAATCTGGCATCTTTGGAGCGCAAGAGTTCGAGGAGAATCGCGTCCTTCTTTAACCTCAGGACTGCAGCCATGGCGTCAAAGCGATGGGTGAGGTCCGGATGGTGAAGGTAAGTGCGGATGGTTTCGTCGGAAACTTTGTCGCTCAGTAAGAGTTGATTAACAACCAAGCCCCCATGCTCATTGAAGGTTTCCTTGAGTGAATCCTCGTCGCTCAAAGGGCCTCCTGGAACAGGAAATGGTGAGTTGAAATCATCATCGGCCGGAGTTGTTCCGATAGGACGTGTAGGCAGTTGATAGGATTTCGCCCACTTGCTAAGGGGTGCTCCGAAAAGGTGTAAATGCTTGCGCGCCATGGTATAATTCAGTCCATAGAAAGTACCAAAGGCAATATTTGCTTCTCCTGTGGCACGGTCGTAGTTGCTTTCAGAACCCCCGCCTATGCCCATTCCACCATTATACCGTCGTGATAGTTCGAGTGCCCACCGCCTTGTATTAGCGTATTCATGGAATTGTTTAGGGCGTGTCTCGGCCACCTGTCCCATGCCTGCAGACTTCCAGATTTCACCGATTCCGCCTCCGGTATGGCCTACGCAATAGACGTGGGTAGAGTAGTAGCCTACCATTGCATTGACTTGGGCGGCTTTGGCATAAATCGAATTTTCTCCGTCGGGTGTCAGACGTGCGGCGGCGGTCATGGCGAGCGCCAACCCGCCGTTCTTTCCATTGCATCCTCCATATCCGGGCTTGGCTACAAAGTCACCGTAGGGAACACAACCTTTTCCAGAGTATTCGAAGAAATGTGAAAGACTGCTTTGGAGGGTTTTCTCATCGACATTAACACCGCAAGTTTTAGCGAGCATAAGGAAAGTGACGCAATGAACACCAGCTGCGTTGAGGTGGCCCCCAGCTTGATAGTTGTACGAGGCACCCCTACCGGACCAACCTCCGTTATAAATTCTGTCTCTGAGGTGATCCGCGCCTTTTTGGATCAGAGGAAGTACTGAAGCATCTCCTGTTCTGAGATAGTATTCACAGATTCCCATTCCCCGGACGCCTACGGCCCAGTTGTGCTCCCATGAACCATTCTTCAATTCCTTCATCCAGCCGCGCACTACTTCGAGATCCTTTTCCTCTCCGGTGGAAAGCAGGAAGAGCACCGATCCCCATTCATCTTTTCCTCCTTTGGCAATCAGATCAGCAAGGTTGCGCACGATCTTGTCAGACTTGGGACAATTGAGAGGCCAAGTCTTACTGTAGCGGCCGAGGACAGGGATTTCAACGGTTACTATGCCTTTACCATTGATCTCCAGATGAATCTTACCATCGGTGGCCTCGGCTTCTGTGATGATGTCGGCGAGAAGTAGACGCGGGTCGCGCTTGGTGTCGGTAAGTTTGAGTCCGTTGATGCTCACGATGACGTCTCCTTGCTTTAACTTGCCGGTTTTTTCGGAGGGCGAGCCTACTTCGACATTTTGGATTTTCATCACAAGGCCTTTTTCGAGCATGATGCCGATACCCACGGGGCCGAAGGTCTTGATTAGCCATGGCCTGCCATTGGCCAGCGGGAGTGGTGTGAAGGTGTAGTCGAGTTTCCCATTTTCTAGCAGCGCGGTATTTTTTACTATGCTGCTGACAGGCGTTGTGGGAGTTGTGGGAGTGGTTGACTCCGCAGGCTTTGGAGTTGTGGCTGGTGTGACTGGTGTGGCTTTTGTATTTTTAAGAAATTCAATGTCAGCGGCGGACAATATCTGCTGCTTGAACGTCATTCGTTTGCCTGCGCGTTCCACTGTCACATCACCCGAGTCGGCCTTATATTCGATCAATTCCCCTTCGAAGTTACTTTTCCCATCGGCGCTGGTCCATTTGCGGGCTTGGGCACCCAGTGCGGTAAACAATATAATGGAGAAAACTTGGATAAGAAGTTTTGAAAGATAGTCTCGGATTTTCATGCTTTTTATAATGAGGTGTGTGATTATGTGTGTGATTATGTGTGTGATTATGGATACCAGCTTTGATTCTATTTTGCTGCGGCACCGAGCTTGGTGGCGATGTCTTTAAGGCTCTTGGGCCACTCACTAAGTTCTGCGGACTTGGCGCCAGGGATATTGGCTGGAGTGATTCCTGGGACTAGGGTGGCGCTGGGTTGGGCGTAGAAAAAGG
>JANOKJ010000223.1:0-20768 GCA_031419275.1 Akkermansiaceae bacterium
CAGCGGAAAGTCGTTTAGGAATGGTTGTTTGGTCACACATTCTAACCGTACACCAAACGGCTTTCCGTCTTTATTTTTCAACGAAAATGGCCTTAATCACGTGCCATTCCTGTCAGTCTAGGTATATTTACGGGATGTGAGTGGGATAATTTATTCAAAACCAGAGAAGATTTTATCAAATATTTTAATATTCCAGATGTTGAACCGTCTGATAAGATAAAGAAATTTGTTTCTATGGGTTATGAGGCAATACCAAATTAGAGTAATCAAATCGATCGGTGTGGAAAAACTCATCAATAGGGGGGTGCATCTTCACATCGCAAAATAAACTGCCTTCGTCACGCCTAGAATTCAAGGTGCGCAAACTTTAAATCGTGGTTCTTATCATTACTGGCTCATCTCAAGGGCTTTGACGGGGAGGGCGTTTTGGTAGAGTGCGGGGAGGAGATCGATCTCGCAGGGGATGCGTGCGAGGGGAGTTTGGTGGCGGATGGCGCCTTCCTTCCAAAGATTAAAATGGTTGGTGTAGGATTCGCGGTAGCGACGGAGAGTGGCGGGTTCGATGCGATGAGGGTGGCGGGTGTTGAGTTCGGCATCGATGAAATCGTAGTTTCCGGACCAATCAGGATCGGCTTCTGATTTGGTGTAGGGGCAGAAGACGATGGGGGTTCCTTGTTTTTGTGAGAGGGCGCGGAATAAAGGAGTGGGGTCGGCTTGGAAAAGGAGGTCTGAAATAAATACGCGGAGGGCGTGGGTGCGGAGAGGGATGCGTTGGAGATCGGGTGGAAGCGTGGGATTGCTGGGTGCTAGGGCTTCGATATTTTTGATCCAGCGATCGGTATGGATGATCATGGGATCGATGATAGTTTGTGCATCACCAAAGATGGCGTAGATACGGACGGAAGCGCCTTCTTTCAGGGAAGATTCTGTAAGGAAAGTGAGTAGCTCAGTGCTGCGTTTTTTCTTTTCAGGGGTGAAGAACATCGAGGGCGAGGCATCGAAGACGATATCTACGACAGGACGGATTTCCTCGCGAAAAAGCTTCATGGTAACCTGTCCGGTGCGGGCATATGCCTGCCAGTTAATATGACGAGGATCGTCACCCGGGGAGTAGGAGCGGTGATCTTGGAAGTCCATGGACGCGCCCGTCCCAGAGCCAGCGAATTCACCGGCTGCGCCGCGCCAGACTTTGTTTCGGAAGGGGAGACGGAGCATGGTGAAAACTTTAAGTTTTAAACTTTAAACTTCAAGGAAGAAGCAACTGCGGTGCAGTTCTTGGTTCTTGGTTGGAAGAAATATAGCGCGAAGCTCAACTAAGAACTAGGAACCAAGAACCAGGAACAGATTCTTACTTCGGAAGAATCGAGACTTTGTGTAAGTTGGAGGTTGGGAAATATTTTTTAGCTAAGGCGTTGATTTCATCGAGTTTGATGGAGCGGTAGTCATTGTCGCGCTCGCGAGCGAGATCGAGACGTTTAGGGTCGCTTTGAGATTGGGCGAGTACGGTTGAGAGCCAGTAGGAGTTGTCGCGTTGGTATTTTTCCAAAGAAGAAATGATGGGAGCGAGTGAGCGATCGAGTTCGTCTTGAACGGCGCCGTTTTTTGCGAGTTCGCTGGCGATGTCACTCATGGTTTTGAGTAGGAGTGGGACGTCTTCGGGTTTGCCGATGGATTCGCCGATGAGATATCCGAAACCATCAAGGGCATCAGAGCCTGATGCACCGGCGTTGGGGGAGTATGAGGCTCCGAGTTTTTCGCGTATTTCTTCACGCAAGCGATCTCCAAAAATTTCTGATAGAACATTCAGGCGACGAGCTTCTTTGGTGTTGTTGCGTAATCCATCGGTTTTCCAAATGGCTGTAGCGACAGCTTGAGGAATTTTTGATTCGTAGTTGAAGGATTTTTGTTGGGGTGGTTTGGGAAATTTGACGGAGCGCTTGTGAACGGTTTCGGTCGAAGGTTTGAGATCGCGGGCATGGAGGCTGCCGAAAGTTTTGAGTAGGTCCTGGGTGATGGTTTCTGGATTGAAATCACCAACGATAGAGATTTCGATATAGCCTTCCTGAAGTTCAGGTGAGAGCCAATTGACGACATCTTCGATGGTGTAGTTGGAGAGTTGGGTTTGGCTTGGCATCGAGTAACGCGAATCCTCGCCGTAGAGCCACGTTTCCATTTCTTGAGAAGGTCCTGCGGTTGTGTGTTTCAGGTTTTGGAAAATGACAGGGATGTTTTTTTGGAACTGCCAGAGCCCTTCGGGGCGGTAGCCGGGATCAGTGATAGATGCGACCATGAGTTGGAGCTGTAGGAGTTGATCGTCCGGAGTGGTGGATCCTGAAAGGATGAAGGCGTCCTCCGCGATGCTAAGTGATGATGAAACGTTACGTCCGGCTAGGATTTCTGCGAGTTCGTCATTGGAATGTTTGGCAAGTCCTCCTCCACCGAAAACGGCGGTTGCGACGGCATTGAGCAGTGGTTTGTCGGCGGGTTGGGAAAGTTGTCCGGTGCCGATGCGGGCGAGGATGCGGATACGGTTTTGTTCGAAATCCGTAGGTTTGAGGTTTATCCGAATGTTATTAGATAAAGTAATGTGAGTGATACCGAGATCGTCGACAGTGGTGGTTTTTTCGATCTCACCTGGAGTGCCGAAGTTGGTATAGGCGAAGGGTGCAATGATTCTTGCTGAGGGAGGTTCGACAGCGGTTTCCTTGGATTTAAGGTAAAGCGAGGAGAGTTCCTGTTTGGTTTCCTCAGTGGATTTTTTGGTGGTGAGGATGAGGTGGTGACCGGGAGCTTTCCAGAACTTCACAAAGGCTTGGTGGACGTTTTCAGGTGTGATGGTTTCGAGGGCGGCAGTGGCGATTTCCAAGCTGACTTCTGGAGTATTGAATACGCTTTGATCGCCGATTGTTGAGATGATGGCGGTGGCAAGTGCGTCGGATTTGCGTGTGTCCTTGCGTTTGACGGATTCCTGATAGGCGTTGAGCAGGTTCGCTTTAGCTTCGTTTAGTTCTGCGGCTGTGAAGCCGTGTTCGAGGGCGCGGCGGAATTCTTGTTCGAGGATGGCTGTAGCATCCTGCCAGCGATCATCAGCAGCAGTGACAGAGATAGAGCCAAGCTCGAGTTCATTGAACAGTTCAGACTTGTCAGCATCTCCAGCGGTGATCGGTGAGTTCTCGATTTTGGAAAGACGCTCGAAGCGGCGACCCATGATCGCGCAAGCAATGTCGAGAGGGAATCTTGCAGCGCGTGATGCTTTGGTATCAGGGATGACTTCGTAAGGACGGACTAGCAGAAGGGAAACATCGGTAGTATCGAGTTCGGGATCGCTGAATGTATGTGTGACCAAGCCTTCTGGGATGGTGATTTTTCCAAGATCCGGGGATTTACCTTTGGATTCTGAATTTTTCATTGAGCCAAAAGTGGTCTTGATGCGTTCTTCGATTTCACCGGGGTCGATGTCACCGACGATCACGAATGTCATATTGCTCGGTATATAGTAGCGTTGATAGAAATCGAGGAAGCGCTCGCGCTTGGCGTTTTTGATGATTTCATCTTCACCGATGGGGAAGCGTTTGGGGATGAGGGATTCCGGAAGAACGGCCTCGTATTGTTTTTTCATGATGCGGTAGCCAACAGTATCACGTGCTCCTTTTTCGGAGAGGATGACGCCGCGTTCTTCATCGATTTCTTTTTCGGAGAGCAGAGCGCCATCGGCGAAGTCGCGCATGATCCTGAAGGTGAGATCCATGTTGTTGGATTTCAGATCTGGCAGATCTAACATGTAAACTGTTTCATTGAAGGAGGTATAGGCATTGACACCTGCGCCGAAAGCGATGCCGCGTGATTGCATTTCACGGATGAGTTGATTGGCGTTCTCGAAGTTTTTGGTGCCGTTAAAGACCATGTGTTCGAGGAAATGGGCGACACCTTGTTGGTCGTCTTGTTCCATGAGTGAGCCTGCGGCGATGTGGAGGCGCATGGACAGGCGTTGAGGAGGTTCTGTGTTGGGAAGGATGATGTAGCGCATGCCGTTTTCCATCGTTCCGAAGACCGTTTTGGGATCGGCAGGGATATCTGATTTTTCGACAGGTGATTCGACAGTGGGACCTGGAAGCGGCTTATCGGCGGCTTTCTTAGGGCTGTTATCTCTTAAAGAAAGGAAAGCGGCGAGGCCGGCAATGAAGATGACGAGGATGAGAGGTGTAGCGTTGCGCATGGATGGAGAATCGTGAGGTTGGGAAAAAACTCAAATAGCAAAAACGATTTTCTGGTGATTTATTGGTCTGATGATGTGGTTTTTCCTCGTTTTTGGACGATAGAGTGGGGTTGACGCGTCACCCGTTCCATGCACAATCCCGCCGCCGCGTCCGGAAAGTCTGACTCGGTAAGATTCACCAATAGAAAATATATGACTACTATCGCCATCAACGGATTCGGTCGCATCGGACGCCTCGTGTTCCGTGCACTCGTAGAACAAGGCCATCTCGGCACCACCTTCAAAGTCGCCGCAGTGGGTGACCTCGTTCCAGCAGATAACCTTGCCTACCTCCTCAAGTATGACTCCACGCAAGGCAAGTTCGCCGGTGAAGTTTCATCCAAAAAATCTTCTCCTGATCTTGCTGAAGACGACATCATTGTGGTCAACGGTCACGAGATCAAAGTGGTTTCCGCACGCAGCCCAGAAGGTCTTCCATGGAAAGAGCTCGGTGTTGACATCGTGATCGAGTCGACCGGTTTGTTCGTTGAGGACAAACTTGCCCAAGGTCACATTACCGCAGGTGCAAAAAAAGTTATCATCTCTGCACCAGGTAAAGGACCGGACGTCCACACCTTCGTTCAAGGTGTTAACGACGGCGACTATGATCCTGCTAAGCATCACCTCATTTCTAACGCATCTTGTACCACCAACTGCCTTGCTCCGCTTGTGCACGTGTTGTTGAAAGAAGGTTTCGGAATCAAAGAAGGTTTGATGACCACCATTCATGCTTACACCGCGACTCAGAAAACCGTCGACGGTCCATCCAAGAAAGACTGGAAAGGTGGACGTTCCGCCGCGATCAACATCATCCCATCCACAACGGGAGCCGCAGTTGCTGTTGCGTTGGTTTGCCCAGAAGTGAAAGGCAAACTCACTGGTATGGCGTTCCGCGTTCCAACTCCTACAGTTTCCTGTGTTGACCTTACTGTGAAGACTGAGAAAGAAACTTCACTTGCAGAAATCAATGCAGCTCTGAAGAAAGCTTCCGAGACTTATCTCAAAGGCATCTTGAGCTACACGACTGACGAAGTGGTTTCGACTGACTTCATCCATGATAAGTCTTCCTCCATCTACGACGCAGGATCCTCTATTGAGCTCAACAGCACCTTCTTCAAGTTGGTCAGCTGGTATGACAACGAGTGGGGTTACTCCAACCGCGTGATCGACCTCCTCACCGACGTCGTCAAAAAAGGTATCTAATTAGAACGCCTCTTTAAACTCTAACGGCGGGCTGCGTGAAAACGTGGTCCGCCGTTTTTTTTTTGGAAATTGGTAGGGCGCTCTCGCTGTAGAGCGCCGTGCGGAGCGAGGTGAAAATGATTCATCATTGGAATTATTCAATGACTCTTCGCTTTGCGCGGCGCCCTCGGCGATGGCGCCCTACCTTACACGGTGAACCCTACCTATATTCCTCTTACTTGAGATTTGAAACTTACATCCCCGGGATACCTAGGCCGCCTGTGAGCTTGCCCATTTCTGCGGCTGCTTGGGCTTTGCCTTGAGAGATGGCGTCTTGGACGCCTTTTAGGACGAGTTCTTCGAGGAACTCGGCATCGGTGGGATCGATGACTGTGGGATCGATTTTGATCGCGAGGATATCACCGGCGCAGTTTGCGCGGACTTTGACTTTATCGCCGCCGACTGAGACTTCGATTTCGCGTGCGGCGAGTTCTTGTTGTTTGGCTGCGAGGCCAGCTTGCATCTGCTGGGCCTGTTTCATCAGTTTCTGGATGTTCATAAAGTATTAAGCGGTTAGAAATTTAGCTTCGAATTTCACCAAAGCTGATTGTATCAGAGGATCTTGATGAAATGAATCATCGACAACTTTCGCCTCAGATGGGGCAGGAGTTGCGGGTTCAGATTTTTTGACTAGAGTTGGAGCGGGCTCTTCTGGGAAATCGTCTTCGTCCGGTGCGTTTTCGATCAGGGCATCGAAAGCTGATAAAGTGTCATGACTCGTTTTTTTTTGTGCCGGCGGTGGCGGGGTAGGAGTCGGAGGTGTTGCTTGAACGGTGACGACAGGTGCGGGTTCTACTGGAGCTGGACTAGACTCGGATTTAGCAACCGGTGCAGGCGCGGCGGCCGGTGCGGAGTAAGATAAGTGATCCGCGCCTTTGGTGAGGACTTTGATCACATCGGTGATACGCACTTCGGAAAGTGTTTGGATCGCTTTAATCATGCCGAGTTCGAAATGCAGGCGTTTGTTGGTACTCCATTTCATTCGAGCATCGGTATCTGCAAATACGTCGATGGCTGCGAGGAGACGCTCGGAAGCGTATTCGTCCGAATTTTCGAGAAGCTGTTTCCAGAGTTCATCGGGAATGCCTTCGCCATCGGCGGAGGAGTCGAGTTTCGCGATGAGCAAGCCGCGCAAGCAGCCGATGAGTTCGCCGAGAAGTTGGGAAAGTTCGCGACCGCCTTCGGCTTCGGTTTGGATTAATTTGAGTGCAGCGGGAGTATCGCGCGCTAGCAGCTTCGAGGTGAGTTCGGCGACTTTTTCACGAGAGGTGAAACCGAAGATATCCAAGACATTTTCCTCGGTGATGGTTTCACCACAGAATGAGACGAGTTGATCGAGCATTGACTGCGCATCGCGCATTCCACCATCCGCGCCTTTGGCGATGGCCCAGGCGGCGGTGGTATCGAGTTTGATGCCTTCCGCGGATGCGATGTGGAGCAAGTGGTCCGCAATCGTTTGGGTTGGAATAGGGCGGAGATCGAAGCGTTGGCAGCGGGATAAAATAGTCGGAAGGATTTTTTGCACCTCGGTGGTGGCGAAAATGAATTTTACGTGATCCGGAGGTTCTTCCAAGGTTTTTAGAAGGGCGTTGAAGGCCGCATTGGAAAGCATGTGGACCTCGTCGATGTAGTAGATTTTAAACTGACCACGGCTTGGCGCGTATTTGACCGAGTCTCTGAGGTCGCGGACTTGGTCTACACCGTTGTTAGATGCACCGTCGATTTCCAAAACATCGAGCGAGCGTCCCTCGGCGATTTCTCGGCAGACATCTTCCTCGGGATCGAAATCGATTTTTGGACCGTTGGTGCAATTTAAGGCTTTGGCAAAAATCCTAGCTGTGGAGGTTTTTCCGGTGCCGCGAGGGCCGACGAACAGATAGGCATGGGCGAGCCGATTTTGCTCGATCGCATTGCGCAGAGTTCGGACGACATGGTCTTGTCCCAACACGTCGTCAAACGTTTTGGGGCGATATTTCCTAGCAAAAACCTGATAGCTCACAGAGGGAGAATAATGGTCTGACAGGATTTGTCATGATCGGTTTTCAAGAAAACGGATTTTGTTTTGAATGGTAGGGTCAACTCGCCGAGTTGACCGTGAAAATGAGGGAATTAACCACGAAAGGAACCGCGATTTTCAGTCGCGACCTCGTTAGCGAATTTGCTTCGTTTGATATGTGCGGTTGCAGTCGCGATTAAAAATCGCGGTTCCTTTCCATTTCTTTAATCCGTCGCTTTTTTGAGGGCGGCGGCGACGAAGCCGGAAAAGAGAGGGTGTGGGTGGTTGGGCTTGGAGAGGAATTCTGGGTGGAACTGGGCGCCGATGTAGAAAGGATGATCGGGGAGTTCGACGATTTCGACCAAGCCTTCTTTGGCTGAAACGGATGAAATGACGAGGCCGCCTTCTTGGAGTCGGTCTTGGTAGTCGGAGTTCACTTCGTAGCGGTGGCGATGCCTTTCCTTGATGCGATCAACGTTGTCGTAGAGATCGGCGGCTTTGGTTCCGGCGAAGAGGATGGATTCGCAAGAGCCGAGGCGCATGGTGGCGCCCATGTCAGTGACTCCTTTTTGTTCTTCTTGGAGGCAGATGACGGGATGCGGGGTGTTTTTATCAAATTCGGTGGAATTGGCGTTTTTGAGGCCGCATTTGTTGCGTGCGAATTCGATGGTGGCGATTTGCATGCCGAGGCAGATGCCGAAGTAAGGAATTTTATTTTCGCGAGCGTATTTGGCGGCGAGAATTTTTCCTTCGATTCCACGATCTCCGAATCCACCTGGAACGAGGATGCCATCTACATCACCGATGACGGCTTTCGCACCTTGATCTTCGATCGCCTCTGCTTCGACGCGGACGATCTGCACTTTGGTATCGTGATAAGCACCGGCGTGGATAAGGGATTCGTAGATGGATTTATAAGCGTCTTGGAGTTCGATGTATTTTCCTGCAACTGCGATGGTGACTTTATGCTTGGGATGGATGACGCGTTGGACGAAGGCCTCCCATTTTTCGAGGTTGGGTGAGGGCGTGTGGCCGAGACCGATTTTGTCGACGACGAGTCGGTCGATTTTATCTCTGCGGAGATCGAGTGGGCATTCGTAAATCGTGTGATCGACATCACGGAAAGCGACGACGTTCTTTTTCTCGACGTTACAGAACATCGCGATTTTTTTGCGATTGTCTTCATCGAGATCAGCCTCGGTGCGGCAGATGATGATGTCGGGTTGGATGCCGAGTTCGCGGAGTTTTGCGACGGATTGCTGGGTGGGCTTGGTTTTAACTTCGCCAGCGGCTTTGATGTATGGGAGGAGAGTGACGTGGATGAAGCAGACGTTATCTTTGCCTACTTCCAAAGCGAACTGGCGCAGAGCTTCGATGAAAAGCAGGCCTTCCATATCGCCGACTGTGCCGCCGATTTCGGTGATGAGGACATCGACGTCTGGATTGTTTTTAGCGACCGCGTGCATGCGGTCTTTGATTTCATCGGTGACATGGGGGATGAACTGAACGGTTTTTCCGAGGTATTCGCCGCGTCTTTCTTTTTTGATGACGGAATCAAACACCTGACCGGAGGTGAGGTTGTTCAGTTGGGAAAGGACGCCGGAGGTGAAGCGTTCGTAGTGGCCGAGGTCGAGGTCGGTTTCCGCACCGTCATCTAACACATATACCTCACCGTGCTGGTAGGGTGACATCGTTCCGGGATCGACGTTGAGATACGGATCGAATTTTTGCATCAGGGTTTTGAGTCCGCGGGCTTCGAGGAGTGTTCCGATGGAAGCTGCTGCGAGGCCTTTTCCGAGAGATGAGACGACGCCGCCAGTGACAAAGATGTATTTCATGAGAAGTTTGCTAGTTAAAAGTTAAAAGTTAGAAGTTTGCAGTGGCGAGGAGTCGTTCGATTTCGAGGGCTTGTTCGGGTGTATCGACGCCGGGTGAGGTGTCAGTTGTTAGAATAACTTTTATGTTGGCGCCGTTTTCGAGGGCGCGGAGTTGTTCGAGGGATTCGGCTTGTTCGAGCGGGGAGGGTGGCCAAGTGACGAAGGTTTCGAGGAAATCGCGGCGGTAGCCGTAGATGCCTTTGTGGCGGAGAACTTGTAGGTTTTCCACGGTGTTACGGAAGAAAGGTAGAGGTGAGCGGGAAAAGTAGAGGGCGTTGCCGTTGAGTTTGAGGACGACTTTTACAACGTTGGGATCGGCGACGACGGGATCTTTGGGATCGAGAGGATTGGCGGCGGTGACCATGTCCAAACTCGGATCGTTGCAGAGAGCAGTGGCGAGATCGTCGATGAGTTCCGGATCGATGAGTGGTTCATCGCCTTGGATGTTGAGAATGTGGGTGGCTTGAGGAATTTGTTGGATGGCCTCGGCAAGTCGATCTGTTCCAGTTGGATGATTGGGTGAAGTCATCACAGCTTTACCACCGAAGTTGGCGACGGTTTGAGCGATGCGCTCGTCATCGGTCGCGATGATGATTTCAGAAAGTTTCGTTGCGAGTTTGCAGCGTTCCCAAACGTGTTGGATGAGTGGTTTTCCAGCGATGAGATGAAGGGGTTTACCTGGGAAGCGGGTGGAGCCCCAGCGAGCCGGAAGGATGCCGATGATGTGGGGTTGAAGAGCAGGAAGTGACACGCAATGGAATAGGTTGCGCGAACTTATGGAGGAGACTGGGGGACGGCAAGGACGGTTTTTGAAATTTCAAATTTCAAATCTCAAGTTTCAAGACTCTGGGCTCTTTATCAATCCCCCATGCAGATGCCGACGGCGCGGGCGGCATTGACGACTTCGCCGTCGGGATCGACTAGGCGGAGTTTGTTGACGGCTTCTTCGATGGTTACGGAGTCGACGTGGTAGGCTTGGTAAGAAACCATGCGGCCAAAAGCTTTTTGTTCCGCAAGTTTGACGGCCATGACGCCGAAGCGCATGCCGAGGATGCGGTCGAAGGCTGTGGGCGCGCCGCCGCGTTGGAGATGGCCGAGGGTGGTGGCGCGGGTTTCTTTTCCGGTGAGTTCTTGGAGGCGGGCGGCGACTTGTTCTCCGATGCCGCCGAGTCGGATTTCACCGGAGCAGTTTTTGTCGATGGTAACGAGGCCTCCATCAGGCATTTTAGCGCCTTCTGCGACGACGACGAGGGTGGCATGTTGGCCTTGGACCTCGCGGTTTTTGACGAATTCTGCGATTTTATCGAGAGAGAAAGGGATTTCAGGAAGGAGGATGACGTTGGCACCACCTGCGATACCGCCCCAGAGAGCGATCCATCCGGCATGGCGGCCCATGACTTCCAGAACCATGATGCGTTTGTGGGATTCTGCAGTGGTGTTGAGTCGGTCTAGAGCGTCGACGACAGTGGTGACCGCACTATCGAAGCCGAAGGTCATCGCGGTGGCGGAGAGATCGTTATCGATGGTTTTTGGAACGCCGATGATTGGCCAGCCTAGGCGGAAAAGTTGAAGACCTGTTGTTAATGAGCCATCGCCACCGACGACGACGAGAGCTTCGATCTCGAGTTGGTCTATGGTGCGGCGAGCGAGATCGACGATTTCTTTCGGGACTTCGGCAATATTGCCTGCCCCTACTTTCGCGGCGAAATGTCCTTTGTTGGTGGAGCCTAGGATGGTGCCACCAAGTTTGAGAATGCCTATGGTATCTTTGGGGGTGAGGATGCGGTAGTCTCCAGGAGGAAGGAGTCCTTCGAAGCCATCTTTAAAGCCGATGACTTCCCAGCCCAGTTGATGTGCGGCACCGACGACGCCGTGGATGACGGCATTAAGTCCGGGGCAGTCACCACCGCTATTGAGGATGCCAATTCGCATAAATTTCAAATTTCAAATAACAAGGAGAGGTAATAATGAGAAAATAAGAAGAATCGAGAATCATTGAATTTTGAATTTTATTTAACGGGAGGAGGTGTGGCTAGGAGTTCGTGTTTTGGGTTTTCGACTTTGGCGCCGGCGGCGAGCCATGCATCGTAATAGGCCCAGCCGTCTTTGATGAGTTTGCGTGAGCGGTTAAAGCGATCGGGGTTGTTGAGGACGACGACGATGAGGCGGCGTGGGGTGACACCTTTGGTTCCATCAGGTCTTACTCTAAGAAGTGGATCACGATCCATGCAGATGGAGAGGCAGGGGCCGGCTTTTTGGGTTGTGCCGGTTTTGATACCGAGGATGCCTGTTTCGCCAGCGAGTTCGTTGGTATTGGTGATGGTTTTTGCGATACCGTTGACTTTGATATCGCGCGATTGTTGGCGGGTGATGAAGGTGATGGGATTACGGCGCATCGCATGGATAGAGAAACGTGCGACATCGGCGGCGGTGGAGTAACCGGGCTTAGTCTCGAGATCTAGTCCGTGGGGATTAATAAAGCGGGTGTTTTTCGCGAGAACGAGTTTGGCTAATGTATTCATTTCATCGACGAAGGCTTGGACGGCATCACCACCTTTTCCACGTCGATTGAGAATATCGGATCCGACATGGTGGGCGATGGCCAGAGCGGCGTAGTTATCGGAACGGAGCAGCGAGGCGTAGAGTGCATCGCGCATGGTCATCGTATCGCCAACGTTGAGTCCTAGAGAGGTGGATCCACCAAGTAGGCTGGCGGATTCTGGGACGCGAACGTTGGTTGTTCCTAGGTCGGATTGGGTAGCGGTTGCCCAATCGACCGCGACGATGGCGGTGGCGATTTTTGTTAGGGACGCAACGGAGCGCTTGGTTGTGGCGTCAGAAGCCGAGAGAACTTTTCCGGAATAGGCTTCGACGACGATATGAGACTCTTGAGCAAAGAGTATGGAAGTGAGGAAGATGAATGAAACTAGGAGACTGCGCATGCACGTTAGGATAGTAAGGAAATCCGAAGATTCAATCTAGAAACCGGAATTTAGGTTTCATTTTTCAACGCAAAGCAGCAAAGGTCGCTGAGGGAACGCAAAGCCATCTATGCGTTGAACTGATTTGAATACTTGTAAAATTCCTACTGGGTGGCTTCGGGCTTTTTTCTACAAGATCCTCCTTCGCCAAGGCTACGGCAGGACAAGGGAAGGAGGTAAATGGATGACAGGGAGAGGTATCAAATTCATTTTTTGAAGTTTAGAGTTCAAAATTTAGAGTTTCGATTTTGCTTTCAGTATCTCATTTTTTCAGTGTTTACTGCCTGTGCCGTCTCCTGGACGGTCGCGATCAGGGCGCGAGTTCTGTTTGAGGAAAGTCCGGACACCGTAGAGCAACTTGCCCTGTGAAAGCAGGGAACGTGAGTCGAGAGACAAGCGGATGGAAAGTGCAGCAGAAAATACACCGCCGATGGCTCGTAAGGGCACAGGTAAGGTTGAAATGGTGGGGTAAGAGCCCACCGCGCCGAGGGTGACCGGAGCGGCAATGGAAACCCCAAGTGGTGCAAGACATAACAGGGAAAGGACTGCTCGTCCGTTCACTCCCGGGTATTAGTCGCACTCCGCGCAAGCGGGGCGCTCAGCGCAAGCTGGGTTGAGAGAAATGACCGTCCAGCTTCGGGTAAAACCGGGGTGGACAGAATCTGGCTTACAGGGAGACGGCACTCTTTTTAGCTAAGAGCGGAGAGCACCGACTTTGTCGGTGGCGGGCCGGACTCTCGTAGTTCCGCTTAGCGCTTGTATTTTGTAGGCAGGGTATTGATTTTTTTGGACTTAGTCTCTTCTGGATTGCTTTCGATAGGGTTTTCAAGTGACGGAAGCACGGTGCCTTCGGCGAAGGCTCTGGTCGGGTCTGATACTTCGTAGCGGTTATCCATGTTGAGTTGAACTTCTCCGAGCGATTTATTGTTGTTCACGATGGAAGGCTGGATGAAAATCATAAGTTCATCACGATCGACACCTTGAGTTTTGGTTGAGAACAGGCGTCCGAGTCCGGGGATATCGCTGAGAATGGGGATGCCAGTGACGTTTTCGGTATCGTTACTAGTGATCAAACCGCCGAGAACGATGGTTTGATTATTTGGAACGGTAACCGTGGTAAGAAGTTCACGAGTGCCAATGATGGGGACTGGACCCACTCCCTCAATTATTGAAGTAGACACGACATCATCACTAAGGAAGGCGATTTCGAGGGTGATTTCATTATCAGAATTAACCAGAGGAATGACTTCTAATTTTAAAACAACATCACGGTATTCAATGTTGGTGGATACTCCGCCGCCAGAAAACTGGTTAGAGGTCGTGGGAATGGCAATGCGACGTCCAGAAGAAATGGTTCCTTTTCTGTTATTGGCAGTAAAGATGGAAGGGCGGGAGAGGACGGTGAAGTCTTCTCTTGTGGAGAGTAGGTTGACGTAAGCAGCGAGGGAATCACCAATTTTTCCGTAAAGGGAAAGTCCGGTTTGATTGGGAAAAGCTCCTGCGACAATGCCAGTGATTGGGTTGACGAGACTGGAAGGGTTTTTGCCAGTTTCACCTTCGCCTCCGATATTTGAAAATCCGATTCCTCTGTTATCGTTGCTGCGGAAAGCACGTAGCCAGTCGACTCCAGTGGTGGTGGAGTCGCCGAGGGAGAGTTGGCCGAAGACGGTTGAGATCATGACTTGGTCGGCTTTGACATCGACCTGATCGAGGAGTTTCTCAATGATTTCAACGCTGGAAGGAGGACCTTGGACGACGATGGAGTTGGTGATGTTATCAGCGACAAGGAGAGTTCGACCGACGAGAAGAGAAACGGGTGCTGAGCTGATATTAGGATCTGATAGAACGTCGCTGCGACTACCACTGCCTCCTCCACTGCCGCCACTGTTGCCACTGTTGCCACTACCTCCTAAGCCACCTAATCCTGAACTTGAGGAATTACGGTTATTGCTGTTAGAAGAATTATTATTTTGTTGGCGGTTGGAGGTGCTACCTTGGCCTCCGGTATTGCCGGTCTGAGATTGTCCGCCGCCGGTTCCGGTTCCTGAGAATGCGCGGGTGAGGGCGTCTCCGGCGATGGGTAGGAAATCAGCTACGGCAAGGAATTCGAGTTTTCTGCGAAGGAAATTGCGTTGGTCCGATTCGATGTCGAACTGACTGATCAGACCTTCGACAAAGACGAGGTCGACAGGACGGCCAATAGCGACGATGCGGTTGGTGCGGGCGTCTGGGATAATTTGGATAGGGGTTTCTTCGCCAGAGGAGCCTCCGCCAGAAGCGTCTGCGGCACCTGCAATGTTAATGGCACCTCCCGCACCGTCAGGTAATCCTGTGTTTTGTGGGGCGCGTTGAATGCCGGCAGTGCGGTTGGTTTGTTGTTGTTGATTGCCGACCATTTCGTTGAGGGTGGTGGCGAGCTCGGTGACATCAGCGAATTTGACATTGATGAAACGGGTGGCGACAAGGGAAGAAGGTTTGTCAATTTGAGCTTTGATATCGATTAGTTTGCGGATGAGAGAAGTGTTCTCTGTGATGGCAACAGAGCCAGCATTGGGGACAGCAGCGATGGAGCCAAAGGCTCCGAATTGGCCGATGATTTGTGTGAAGGTGCGGACGGCGTCGTCGGGTTTGATGTGATCAAGCTTCATGAAGTAAGTGATCACGGCGTCGCCTGAAGGAAGAGGATCTTTGTCTGTGAAAACGGGTAATCCAATGTTGGTGGGTCGAATCCCACCTGCGGCGACGGTCAGGAAGTCGAGGTTTGGATCGGTAGCATCTGGAACGAAGATGAAGTTCTCGATGGTTGCGGTTTTTTTGAGAATTTCAGCGGTTTGGGCGTAGGTAAGTGGGTTTTTAGGTGAGGCATCAATGATGAGCGCGAAAGATGCTTTGGAGGCTGCTGAAGAGACGATGACTCTACGGCCGGTGTATTTGGTGTGCAGCCGTGCGAGTTCTAAGCCGTCGCATGCGATGTTTTCAATTTTTTCGTTCAACAAGGTATTGTTGCCAATTGCAGGGGCAGGAACTGGAATTGGATTTTCTGGAGCGATGCCAGGGATAGCAGGAACTTCTTGATCTTGTGATAAAAGAGGGAGGCTGGTGACTAAGAAGGTGGTCAGTAAGATCAGTTGGCGGCTCATGAGTTGAAGGGGAAATTAGTTTTTGGGATTTGCGATAAGTGGGGAGGGTATATTATCGAACGCGTTTTGGACGTGCTTCCGTGTTATTGTTCGCGGGGCTTTGGTTGGATTTAACCGGAGGAATGACTCTAGGCCGCGGTGTTATGGCGGGGGCGGGGACAGCGTTGTTCGGCTGATTGGGATTAACGCCAGGTGGTAATTCGGGTTGTCCCTGATTTTGAGGGTTAGCGTTGTTCGGCGAATTGAGGACCACAAGTGTCGGTTCAAAGCGGACTTCACCTTGGACTCTCCCGTCTGTTAGTGTTACAACGGTTCCTAGGTGGATTTCTGGGTTACGATTGACTGAAATGACTTGGAATATGGAAGTGGCACCGGGTTCGATGATAACTTTTTCCTTATTTTTTTTGTTAGTAATGGTGATGCGGTGGCCGCCTTCGACGGGAGCTATGCCGGTGAGATGGTAGTCTTTGAAAATAGTCTCGGGGGTTGTGTTTCTGATTTCAGGTGGTTTGGTGGTAAATGGGCTATGGGTCCAAAGTCTAATGTATAACTGTGGATCTTTCTTTTCGGGAATTTCTGCTTGGGCAGCGCAACAGAAAATCAGACATAGGAAGGTGATGGAAATGGGTTGTTTCATAAGTCAGTTGTTTCTGCTGGGTACCATTGAGAAATGATTGCTGTGCAATCGATGAGGGTATCGTCCTTGGTGTTCGGATTTAAGCGGATTTGGGTGGCGGCACGGAAAGCAGCAGGATCGTTGATGCCGCAAAGCCATTTGTAGAGATCTTGTTCTGTGCCCGTGACACTGATTTCAATTTGTGCGCGGTGGTAATATTGTCCTTGGGTGTCACTGGGTAAGAATCTTTGTTTGCCTTTGAGCTCAAGACCAGCAGCACGCGCTTCTTTGTCAATGTATGCTTGAAGCTCGCCTTGGACAGTTTGGCTATCTTTTGCGTCAGGTTCGTTATTAGCGAGCCATTCCATTTGTTCGCTGTATTGATCGGAGCTGGCTTGAATGTTCTTGGCTAACTCTAGATTGTTTGCCGCGGTGTTGAGGTCGGTTTCAAAGGTGGATTTTTTCTGTTTAAACTGAGAGTAGAGAAAAAAATTCAGCATCAAGAACCCCGCGAGGAGTAGGATGGAAACGAGGTTTTTTTCGCGGGAAGACATGAGGTAAGAATGGAAGCCTAGGTTGGGAAAGTGGGATTGTCAGTTGGAAAGGTTGGGGGTTAACCCTTGAAAAACGGTATAGTTACGGTGTGTTTTGGGGGATGGATGCAGTGTGGGTGAATTCCCAGCCGAGATTGGACTGCTGAGGTGGGCCAGGTGACCATTCGTAATTTAAGAGGTCGTTGCTTTTCTTGAGGTTAGAAGCAAATTGAGTAACGGCTTGAGATTGGGATGCTTCGCCGATTAAACGGATCTCTGTGGCTGAGATTTCAGCTGTTTTGAGACGCAGGCCGGAGTTTGCTGGGATGCATTTTTGGATACGTGAGAGGATGTCGACTGTGTTGTAATCGCGACTGAGGGCGTATTCAAGTTCGGCCCACTTTCTATTATGAACTTCGTATTTTTCTACTGAAGGTGCAATGGCTCGTTCTTGGGCTGTGAGTTGTTTGGTTGTAGAATACGATTTCCATAGATCAAAGCCAAAGTAGCCGATGGCTCCTAGGTAGAATATAGCGAGGGCAGCAATGGCGAGATTGGTGTTTTGACGTTGGCGAGCGGCGCGACGGGCGGCTCTGACATCGGCGGGGAGGAGTTGGCTTAGAGGGGCTGGGACTGAGGGAGTTGGCCTCGGTGTGAGATCGATGCGGATGGTGAAGGCTTGAGAGAGGGCGGTGGTTTTGGTATTGGCATCATTAGACCAGACAATGGTCTTATCGGGCTTAACTTCTATGCCTTGGAGAGAAAGCTGGGCAATGGCTATGCGGATTTCACGGACGAGGTTAGCATCGGGAGAAATGTCGGATGAGCTAGTGGCTTGGCAGTAGACGAGTTTTCCTTGGTGATGGATGGCGAAGACCCATTGATTCAGTTCGCGCCAGAGGATCAGGGTGTTTCCGGAAGTCGGGAACGCGTGTGGGGAAATGTCGAAAGCTTTTGGGGATTTCGTGGGGAGCGTTTCGGAGCTTGGGTTACGTAAAACAACGGAGAGAATAGTAGATTCCTCTTTGGTGGAGGAGACGGGGAAAATGTCGGTCAACTGACCCGCAAGAGGATCTGGGCGAAAGCCAACGCGCTCGGCATAAGTTGCGGCGAGGTCAGGGAAAAGGGATTCATCGCCCGTTTGGACGCGTAGTGGGAGGGCAGTGAATGCTTGGACTGGAAACAAAAAGACAAGATCGCCGGCGGGAAGCTTTTCGATTTCGGAAGGGAATTTAACAGGATGCGAGGACTCCAGAGTGGCAGGCTGATTTGGCACGATCGTCCATATTTCCCAATCGGTTTCGCCGGGGATGAGAAGGTAGGTTGAATTGGATTTTGCCATAGTGGAGCAGAGAGTCTTGAGGGGTGGGGGGATATTAGATTTCAGGGAATGATCTCGATGGTGCGGCTGAGGAGGATGGGTTTTCCGGTGCGATTTTTTACGATGGTGATGATACGGCGTTTGGAATCTCCAGAACGGGCGGTAGAATTGATTCGGGTGGTGGTGTCGTTCACGGTGAAACGCTGGGCAATGTCTTGCCTTGTATTTGCGTCGATGCCAAGCAAGGAAAGTGCGGAAGCGACATCTTGGAACGGAACATCGTCCTCGGTGTTGCGGATCCCATCGGTGCCGCGGACGGTTTCTGGGATGATAGAGGCTTGCTCAGGGGTAACTTCGGCAGCGACGGAGATGAGTTCGGCGTCGGCCTCGTTGAGGTCGAGGGTTCCGCTTGACCAAACGGTGAACCAGTTTCTCCAATCAGGGCGAAGTCGCTCCAATTCATTCATTCCGCGCACGAGGCGCATTTCCTCGATGTCGTAGAAAGGTCGATTGAACGGTTGGTTGATGCGGCCCATTTTAGTGTATTCGTCGATCTCCGCACCGTTGAGAGCGACTTCCTCATCGCCGTCTACCCAATCGGTCAAGGCGTCTGTCAGGGCCTGTGCTTCATCTAGCTCCATGCCCCACGCAATGAAGATGGAACGGATGAGGGTTTTGTCTTCAGCTAAAACGAGGGTGTTGATGTTGTAGCGTTCGCTTTCCGAAGTGAGGGTGACGTGGATTTCTTCGTTATTCTCTTCATCGACGCGGTGGAGGATGGGATCGTTGCGTTTAACGACAGGGTTTGCGCCGATGGCGATGCCCATTTCTGCAAGTTGTAGTGCGCGTGAGCCGTGGACTTTGGCGGTGGTGATTTCGGCGTCGAAGGAAATGACGCGAAGGGTGGTGATGGCTGCGATAGAAAGGATCGCGATCAGCCAAAGCACAGCAATCAAGGCGATGCCTTGGCGAAGGGATTTTGGTTGATGAGAGGTGCGCGATCTCATTTGTTAGGTATGGGGATAGGAGTGGGAACTGATGGCACACTTGGCACGATGATTTCGACTCCAGGCGGTTGTGGGATTCCGTTTTGTCCATCTGAATTACCACCCTTTAATTGGAGTTGGCGCATGAAAACTTCGGGGTTTTGTTTGGGAGGTATCCAAAATATGTGGCGGATAGGCTCGCCTTCCGCGCCAAAAGCACATGTGAGTTCCAATTGTAGGGGTAGTTTTGCGGATTCTTCCCAATCATAGACATACTCTAATTGATTGGGGTCAAGTACACGCCACTCGAAGTAGCGGACATCTGTTAGTAAGACGATTTCAGCGAAGGGGACTTCGTCGGTGGCTGTGGACGCGAATTTGCTGCCTGTATTATTTGAGGAGGTCGGATCGAGAATGGGGTTTTCGTAATAACGGAGCACGATGTCAATGAAGCCGGAACGGCGCATGATGGTGGAGATCTGAATGGCTTTTGCGGTGCGTTCTTGGTTGCTCCATGTGAAAGAAATGGGGACGTTTTCCAGGGTGAGATCGCTGAGGTAATGCGATGCTGTATCGGAGACTTTGAGGTCGAGTCGGGTATTTCCAGGGAGGGTGGAGAAGCGTTTTTCTAACAGATCAAAAAATGCTTGATGGAGCATTTCTTCGTTTTGGGTTTTTACGATGTTTTTGCCAAGTTCAAGTGATGCGTTAGAGGTGGCAAAAATCATACCGAAGAGCATTCCGATCAATAGTACCGCAATGATAATTTCCAACAGTGTGAAACCGTTCTTTGATTTTTTGCCTGATGATTTCATGGCTGATACATCAGGTTATAGCGCCATGTTTCCACGGAGCGGGATTGCCAAGCTCCAGAGGCGAACCACTTTGCGATGATTTCAATACGATACATTTCCTGGAGAAGTTGCCCGTCTTGGTTCTCTAGGTCTTCGATGGGTGTGATGACGACATCGAGTTCGATATCTGTGCCTTCGATAGGGATTTGGGTGGTGCCTTCTTCGAGGGTGGGGAAGGAAAGTTGCTCGGCGAGGGCGGAGTCAAGAATTCGGGTAATTCTAAGTTCGTGTTGTGCGAGGCTTGCCGTTTCTGCCATGCGGTGAAATGCAACAACGAGGCCGGTGCAGGCGATAGCGAAAATACCTAATGCGATAACGACTTCCAAGAGTAGGAAGCCATTGGCATTGTTAGGTGATTTTTTCGAAGTCTTCAAATGCGCGATAGTGCCAGAAATGTTAGTATGCTACGAGCTCGGAATCCGCTACGGAGGCGGTAAGTGGGTGATAGGTGTCTTGGGCGTAACTGTCATCGAGAGTAAGCCGGACGGTGATAGGTTCGCAGAGTCCATCAGGATCGAAACGCCAGACAGGAACAATAGAATCGGATGGGGATATGTAGGCTTCGGTATTCCAGTGGCGGATCGTCAGCGTGATATCGGGATTGATGGTGATAGTTTCGTGAAGATTGGCTTGAGAGCTTTGCTCGCTTGCGGTACCCCCAATTGGATTTCCCGAACTTGTGGATCGCTCGGTGCTGTTGGCTTGAGCAAAGGGTAGGAGTTTGATGGAGCCTTGGTGAAACTCGATGGCGTAGGAAGTCTGGTGCAAAATGGCTGCAGTGCGGGCTTTCTTTGCGAGCAATTGGATTTCATCTGACTGAGTGGTAAGGGCTCGTTCAGAAGAATTGATTGTTATTGCTGCGATCGAGCCGCCGGTGATGACACCGATCACGAGGAGAACAATGACGATCTCCAAGAGGGTGAAGCCATTTTTTAAAAGTATTTCACCGCGCCCCACTTCGCCACCT
>JANOKJ010000224.1:0-9519 GCA_031419275.1 Akkermansiaceae bacterium
ATCCTCGGTTGTTGGGCAGCAGAATGCAGCCCCTCCTTGGGTTTTCAGTTGTCATCACGGAACTTTCGGCAAGAGTTGCTGCATGATCCGTATTGAAGTTGTTGGGAGTGTGGTTTCGAAATGGGGTGAAGGTCCGATTTGGTGGGAAGGGAATTTGTATTATGTAGATATCGAGGGGAAGAAGGTTCATTGCTACACACCTGAGACGGGAGTTGAGAAAAGCTGGGATGTGGGGCGTCGGGTGGGGACGGTGGTGCCGCGCTCGAAAGGTGGGCTGGTGATTGCGGGGGATGATGGATTTTTATTTTTGGATACGAAAACGGGTGAGTTGGTGCCGATCTGTGATCCTGAACCTGAAAAAACGGACAATAGGTTCAACGATGGCAAGTGCTCGCCAGATGGCCGGTTTTTTGCAGGGACGATCAGCCTACTGAAAAAGGCGGGGGATGCGCGTTTGTATCGGCTCGATCCGGATTTGAGTTTGCATGAGGCGTTCGGGCCGGTGACGAATTCTAACGGAATCGTTTGGACGCAGGATGGGAAAACGGTTTATTACATCGACACCCCGCGTAAGGAGGTTCTGGCGTTCGATTATTCCGATGGACAGCTGCAAAATCTCCGTTCTGTGGTTTCGACCCAGCATTACGAATCCTCTCCGGATGGCATGGCGATCGATGCGGATGGAAATCTTTGGATTGCGTTTTGCCATGGGGCTTGCGTGACGTGTTTTGATCCGAGCACGGGTGAGGAGTTGCGGAAAATCGATCTTCCTTGTTTGGAGACAACCGCGTGTGCTTTCGGCGGACCGAACCTAACAGATTTGTATGTGACGACGGGAATTCATAAAACCGAAGTGGAAGAGTATGCAGGTCGGTTGCTGAAAATTTGTGGTTTGGGTGTGCGGGGATTAGCTGCGCATGCGTTTCTTGGATAGTCATGAGAATCATCCTTGCATCCGGTTCACCGAGGCGTCGCGAGTTGCTTGCGGCGGCGGGTGTGAAATTTGAGGTGATCCCCTCGCCAGCGGAGGAGATTCATGATGCATCGATGGGAATGGCCGAGCTATGTGAGGAAAACGCCCGACTCAAAGCAGCTGCGGTAGCGATCCATCATCGCGATGCGCTGGTGATCGGAGCGGATACTTTGGTGTTTCTGGATGGGGAACCGCTGGGGAAACCCAAAGATATGGCGGAGGCGGAAAGCATGCTGCGTCGGTTATCGGGTAGGACGAATCAGGTCTGCACGGGGGTCTGCATCATGGGGCCGGGTCAGAAAGTGACATCGCTGCATTGTGTGACGGATGTGTTTTTCCACGAGCTCGATGACGAAACCCTGTTTGCCTATTTGGCGAAGACCCAACCGCTGGATAAAGCGGGGGCTTATGGGATCCAGGATTGTGGGGAAATGATCATTGAGCGGATTGAGGGTGCATATGACAATGTAATGGGTTTGCCGGTCGCGCAGGTTTTAATGACTTTGGAGGAAAACGGGTTGCCGATTCGAGGTAGATAGGCGAACAATCCCCGCATGTCCCTGCCACGGCGATATCCGCTAATCTTTAATCCGAGAGCCCGTAGTCAAAAGGGCGCGCGGACGCGGCAATTTTTGATGCAGCACGCGAACCGGTTTGCGATGTATGCGACCAACACTGGCGAGGAAGCCACGGAGCTCGCAAGACGTTTTGCGCTCGACGGCGAGCCAGTGGTGATCGCGGCTGGCGGTGATGGAACTTTGAACGCGGTGATTTCCGGGCTTGCAGGTAGTAGCACTGCTATCGGCGTGATGCCGGCGGGGACGATGAATGTGTTCGCGCGCGAACTCGGAATCCCTTCGAACAGTTTGGATAAAGCTTTGGAAGTGATTGATCAGGGATTGATCCGGGAGATTGATTTATTTTGCGCTAATGACTCGCCCTTCGTGCAAATGGCCGGGGTGGGGTTTGATGCGATGGTGATTGAGGAGACCAAGTGGGAGACGAAAAAGTTGTTAGGTCCACTGGCATATCTTTTGGCTGCTGTGAAAGTGCTGGGTGAAAAGCCACCGCTCATGGAAGTGATCACCAAAGATGGCCGCCGAGAAAAAGGAGTGGCGGTGCTTTGTGGTAACGGATCTCTTTACGGTGGACAGTTCAAGCTTTTCAGAAATGCCAACAATGTTGACTCCATGCTCGATGTGATCGTTTTCAAAGAATCCGGCTACCGATTGGTGATTGATGCGCTGCACGGCATTGCGCAGGGAGGAATCGATCTTGCGGCTTCGACCACTTATTTCCAAACCGAAGAGTTCACGGTGAAATCTGATCGACCCGTCCCGGTGGAGATTGATGGCGAGCTATTAGGACGATTTGACGAAGTGCGATTTCGTGAAACTTCGACACGGCTGCGGGTTTTGGCACCGGAGCATCCGTGCGGAACTCCGTTTACCGATGCGGTGAAGTCGCTCTTGCAATGGCCGCCGCAAGGCTATGAAATTCCCGCGATCGAAATCAGGTGACAGAGAAAGTGAAATCAAAATGGATTGTTTGGCTTAAGCGTGTTTTGCTGACGGGCTTGGGATGTTTGTTGTTAGGTATCGCGTTTATTGCCTATACGTATTACATCGCGAGCTGGGCGTCTCGCGGTAAGCTATTTGAAAATGTGGATAAACTTCCTGCTGCAAAAGTGGGTTTGGTTTTCGGAACATCCGACCGTTTCAGGGGGAGAGAGAATAAGTATTTTCGCTATCGGATTAATGCTGCGGTGGAAGTTTGGAATGCGGGTAAAGTTGAGACCTTGATCGTTTCTGGAGACAACCGTCAGGAGGATTACAACGAACCCGAAAAAATGAAGGCTGCATTGGTTTTAGAGGGTGTTCCGGCTGATCGGATTGTTTGTGATTACGCGGGACTGAGAACTTTGGATTCGGTGGTGCGTGCGAAGAAAATTTTCGGAGCGAATACGGTTCTTGTGATCAGTCAGAAGTTTCAAAATGAACGCGCGATCTATCTCGCTAAGGCGAACGGGATGAAGGCGTATGGCTACAACGCGCAGGATGTGCAGTTTGAGGCAGGTTTTAAAACCAAAGTCCGCGAAATTGGTGCGCGGGTCAAAATGTGGCTGGATGTGAATTTCCTTGATACGAAACCGACGCATCTAGGGGATAAGGTGCCGTTGCCGGAATAGTTCTTGGTTCTTGGTTCTTGGTTCTCTTCACGTGCGGAAATCCCGGGATGGGTTTACACGGTTCTTGCTGTTTGGCAGCTGTTCACTCTTTTAAATACCTATCACTATGTCCGAATTTTTGACCGTCGCCCGTGAAGCTCACGACTCACTTGTCATCGCCGCCTACAAATCCCGTGGTTTCACGGAAGAAGAAGCGGTTCTTGGAACTAAACTTGCCGCAGAGGCTGCACGTCACGGGATCCGCACTCACCATGCGCTCAAAGCTCTTCACCTCGATCATTTGTTCGGCTCCGCAACCGGTGGCTGCGTGCCAGGTGCGGAAATCGAAGTTTTACCTTCTCGTTTCCCAGCTTCTGAGATTTGGAACGCGAACAAAAAACTCGGTCAAGCAGTAGCCTACCGTGCGATCGATCGTGCGATCGAACTTGCGGATCAATACGGCATCGCTCAGATCGCTGTGGACAATTCCTTCCATTATCTCTGGGGCGGCGGCTATGTGATGGAAGCTGCGGAGCGCGGCTATTTCGCCTACACGAATTGCACTTCCACGCTCGCGGAAGTCGTGCCGTTCGGTGGAAAATTCCCGACTCTTGGAACCAATCCTCATTCATGGGGTATTCCTTCCCAAGCCGCCAACGGTTTCCCCATCGTGATGGATTGGGCAACATCGACTGTGGCGATGGGTCGGGTCCAAGCTCTCAAACGCGAAGGCAAACAACTCCCTCCGGGTGCGGCGGTCGATAAGAACGGCCAGCCAACTACCGATCCTCACGAGGTCGCGGCCTTGCTGCCTTTCGGGGGTCATAAAGGTTACGGGATGTGTTTGTTGAACGAAATTTTCGGCGGACTGATCGGTGGATCGATCCCTACGATCCGCGGACGTCAAGTCGCTGATAAAGAGGAAAAAACCACCACGGTGTTCTATTTCCACGTGATTCATCCGGATGCGCTTTCTGGTAGAAATTTTGCGAAAGGTCGCAGCCAAATCGACAACCTCAAAGCGGTGTTAGATGACATCCTTGGTCATGGCAATGACAACGCGATGTTGCCCGGACAGATCGAAGCCAATGCCCGCAAAGCATCCGATGCGGCAGGCGGCTTGCATTTCACCCCGGCAGAAATCGCTGAGTTCAACGAACTCGCCCGTGAATTAGGCGTGGCGGAGTTGGTTGGGAAGTGAGGTTGTTACTTACTGATTGCTTCGATAAAGTCCTCTGGGCTAACGCCTGCTTGTTTGAGGATTCCTGATAGGGTGCCCGTCTTGATTTCTGAATGCATCGGAACTACACAACCACTTGTGTTTCGCTTCATGATCACGTGGCTACCACGTTGACGGATCTCTTCGAAGCCTAGTTTCCCGAGTGCCTTTCGACATTCTTTTCCGCTAACAACCGGCAGCTTAGGCATGGGATACCTCGAAACAGGTTAATACTGCCGGAGTCCTAGACTTCATCGGAAAGACCTCAAGATACAACTCTGTGGCCTCGCGAAGATTGCTCATCGCTTCGTCCATGGTCTCACCTTGCGTGGTGGTTCCAGTTTCGGGATTCATAGCCACGTAGCCGCCTTCTTCGGCTTCTGTGATCACTGCGCTTAATATCATGCGGATAATGTGCATCAGTCTGGAGGATTTGTCGAGACTTGGCTTTTTGGGCTACGTAAGTGTATACAAAAAGGCCCGACTTCTTGAGTGAAGTGGGTGTTTTGTTTGAGAATTTATGGGCCGCCCTGACACATAGGGGCGGTTGCTTGATCAATCGTTCGAGCGACCTTGGTAACTGCCGTCTTCGGTTTTAACGAGGATGCGTTCGCCTTGGTTGATGAACAGCGGAACGTTGACGTTCAGGCCGGTCGACATTGTGGCGGGTTTGTAGACGTTGTTGGCGGAATCGCCTTTCACGCCTTCGGATGATTCTGCGACGGTCATGACCATAGTGAGTGGAAGCTCGATGCTGACCACGAGACCATCGGCGATGAGAAGAGTGTAAAGCTGACCTTCGATGAGGTAGTTTTTCATCGTGTCGATGAGGTCTTCATAAACGACCATGTCATCGTAGGTTTCTGGGTGAAGGAAATGGTAGCCCTCGGTGTCTTTGTAGGAATACTCGTGAGCGATTTTTTCAAGATGCACGCCTTCGACCGAGTCGTTCGACGTCAGGCGGAGGTTGGAAACTTTCTTGGTGGCGACGCTACGGATCGACATCTGAACATAAGAAGCCATCCGAGGAGGGGGTTTGAGCTCGTGTTCGATAACGACGCAGACTTCGTTGTTGTGACGGACGGCATGTCCTTTGCGGAGGGTGATTACGTTGACGCTGGCCATAATTGTGTGCGCTTTCGGTAAGGGGTTGGACGGAGCTTGGCAAGGGATTTCCAAGTGGCGGCGGATTTCATCTGCCATGTCGGGCTTTTTTGATGGGTTGGGGAGGGGGAGAGTGGGGCGTTTTCAGTGGGTAAATCAAAAATCAACAATCGGAAATCATCAATCGTCAATCGATTCTGGGAAGGGTGCGGTTTGGTTATTCGGTTTGAATGACGATTGATGATTGTTGATTTTTGATTGGAAGATATCGTCAATTCCAGGGGCCACATTGACCGCATTTCTCGGGATTGATGGTCAAAAGCAAATTTTTGGCAAAAAACTGACAAAGCCCTTGCGATATAGGGGGGTTTGGGTGCTTATTCGCTGCGAGCGAACGTATGAGTATTTCCACCGAATATGAGTCCCCTGACACGCTGGGCAAAGCAGCCAAAGCGGTCGAGTCCTACCATGACCAAACTGACGATTTGGTTGGTGAGCGGATGGTGCTGAATATGGGGCCTTCCCATCCTGCCACTCACGGAGTGTTGCGGTTGATTTTAGAGCTCGATGGTGAAGTGATCCATTCGGCTGATCCGGATGTGGGCTTTTTGCATCGGGGTGATGAAAAAATTGCTGAGAACATGCATTACAACCAGTTCGTGCCGTACACGGATCGGTTGGACTATCTTGCTCCACTTGCCAACAATGTGGCGTATGCCTGTGCGGTTGAGAAATTGATGGGCTGGGAACTTCCACCACGCGGTCAGGCACTGCGGGTACTTTGCTGCGAACTGGCGCGGATTTCTGCGCATATGCTCGGGGTCGGTGTTTGCGCGATGGACGTCGGCGCGATGACGGTTTTCCTCTACACCTTCACAGAGCGCGAAAAAGTTTACAACCTCTGCGAGCAACTCACAGGTGCACGTTTCACGACCTCATACACACGGGTCGGCGGACAAGTGCGTGACATGCCACCGGGCTTCGATGCAGCGGTTAGAACTTTCCTTGCCGAGTGTGAAGTAACGATCGGTGAAATTTCCAAACTCCTCGATAACAACAAGATTTTCCGTGATCGCATGGTCGACATCGGGGTGATCACTCGTGAATCAGCTATTTCCTTCGGTATGACCGGACCGAATCTACGTGCCTCCGGTGTGGACCGAGACCTTCGGAAAAACAGTCCGTATCTGGGCTACGAAAAATATGATTTCGATATACCGATTGCTGATGAAGGTGATTGCTATGCGCGCTACCAGATCCGGATGGAGGAGATGCGTCAGTCGATTCGAATTTGCCGTCAGGTCTTGGACACCATGCCGGATGGTCCGGTGAACGTGGCGGATTCGAAAGGGATGCTTCCGAATAAAGAGCGGGTGATGATGTCGATGGAAGAACTGATTCACCATTTCATCATCGCAACCCAAGGTATCAACGCACCGGAGGGTGAAGTTTATTTTGCTGCTGAGAACCCGAAAGGTGAGCTCGGATTTTACATTCATTCCAGAGGCGGTGGCGTGCCGAATCGCCTGAAAATTCGCAGCCCCTCGTATTGCAACCTTTCGATTGTTTCCAAACTGCTTCCCGGCCACATGGTGTCCGATATTCCTGCGATTTTAGGATCGCTGGATTTCGTGATGGGAGAGTGCGATAGATAAAATTTGAGAAAAACGAAATACCGATGTCTAATCCGATCCTTGAAGATTCGCATGCGCCAGCATCCAGCGGACAAAAATTTTTTCCACCGTTTTCAGTATCCACGGAGTTAGAATCCGAGGCCGATGAGCGCATTTCCCATTACAGTGAGAGCAAACGCTCGGCTGTGTTGCCGTTGCTGCATATCGTGCAGCACAAGTTTGGTTTCATCTCGGAGCAAGCGATCGACTGGGTGGCAGCGAAGCTGGATCTTGAGCCGATCAAAGTGCTCGAGGTCGTGACGTTTTATCCAGGCTTCCGTCAGTATGCTCCGGGCAAATATCACATTCGTGTTTGCCGGACTTTGTCCTGTGCTCTTGGTGGAAGTGCTGAACTGATGGAAGATCTCTGCAAGGAGTTCGGCATCGATCGTACGGCAGCGGATCCGCATCATCACCCGATTAGCGTTTCACCTTGTGGAAAATATTCCGTGGAGTTTGCCGAGTGCTTGGCTTCTTGCGGAACCGCTCCGGTCTGTTTGGTTAACGATGATTTTTATGAGGCAGTTGATGTCGCGAAAATCAAAGGGGCTTGCGGAGAGTGATTTCCGCAAGAATCGCGGTGGCAGTGATCAATACCATGCCACCGAAGATTCTTTGAATGACAAGTTGCGGTAGACGATTCGCGATGCGTTTTCCAAGAAACGTTCCGATCACTGCAATTGCAGCGAAGATCAAGGTGAGTCGTCCGTTTTTTGAAATGGCAGCTTGATGTGCGAAACTCCCGACCATGGAGTTCGCAGCGATCACCGCCAGCGAGGTTCCGGTCGCCATGGCGATGGGGAGGCGGGCAAAGCGGATCAAGGCAGGCATGAGGATGAATCCGCCGCCGACACCGAGAAATCCCGTGACGATGCCGGTTCCGCCACCTGCGAGGATGCAACGCACTGGTTTACATTCCGGAAGGGGATCGATCTGTGATGTGGTTTTGAAAATCATCCGCAGTCCCACAACGATCATCAGCAGAGCGAAGAGAAACATGAGTAGCCGTTCGTCGACGACGTGGGTGAACGTTGCACCGATGGCCGCTCCGACCATGCCGGCTCCTCCAAACATCAACGCGGCTTTCAAATGGATTTCACCGCAGCGCCAACGCTGCGCCGCGCCGACACCCGCGGCGATAGCGACGATGCACAAGCTGACGCCGACCGCTTCGGTGGGTGGGAGGCCTACGAGATAAACCAATACAGGAAGCGTCAGGATGCTGCCGCCAGCACCTGTTAGACCGAGGGAAATTCCGATGGCGATGATTCCTGCGATGGCGAACGGGTTCATTCGATGATGTTTTTGGGAATATCGCCGAAAGCACCGTCGACATAAACGACGTCGTGGCCTTGTTTGGCGAGGAAAGCGCTTGCCATGGCGGCGCGCAGCCCGCTTCCACAGTGAATGAATAGGGGATTTGCTTCAGGAATCTTTGAGCTCGGCGCGGCAAGGCGGGTGTGGGCGATGTTAGAAGCGGATTTCACATGAGCTGCTTCGAATTCACCTTTGCTCCGTACATCAAGCACTTTGGCGTCGGATTTTTTGGCGAGATGTTGATCGAGCTCGCTGGTGGTGACACGGAGTATCGATTCCGTAACTGAATCATATGCCAAAGCTTCATCAGCCGGCATCCATGCCACAACCTGATCAAGGCCGATGCGGATCAGCTCGCGCAC
Source organism: Akkermansiaceae bacterium (assembly GCA_031419275.1). Classification (GTDB taxonomy): domain Bacteria; phylum Verrucomicrobiota; class Verrucomicrobiia; order Verrucomicrobiales; family Akkermansiaceae; genus Luteolibacter. The sequence continues at coordinate 8,816 of JANOKJ010000224.1, forward strand.
GGCTGGATCGATTTGATTTTCATGATCAACTAACAGGAGGATGGAATCGTTTTCGTTCACGTAAGAACCGGCGACGGTTGAAAAATATCCACCCGTTGCGGGTGCGAACAACGAGCCTTTGACGTGGGCTTGCATGAAAGCCTCACGGTTTTTGCGGAGATCGAGGATGGTGTGGTTGGGTTTTGAAATCCATGCATCGAGTTCTTCAGCCTGGATTCGTTTGGGTTTCGGAAGTTCGCCATTTACTAGCAATTTCGGACCTTGTCGGTTGTCGCATTTCATTCTCGCGAAATAAAGAGGCGGCTCGGGTTGGCCGGAGAGGATGGTTTTCACAAATTTCGTTTCGTTTCCACCCAATGCCTGGCTGAACGCGACGTTGTGTTGGCGTTCGTAATCCAACACGCTGGTGGGAACGGCACCCAACGATTTTCCGCAAGCGCTACCGGCGCCGTGGGCTGGTAGGATCTGGATGAAACCGAGAAGTTCTTGGGTGTTACGGAGGCTTTCGTAAAGCTTGCGCGCAGAGGGTTCCATGTTGCCGATTTGTCCGGCGGCGCTTTCCAAAAGGTCAGGCCTGCCGACATCGCCGACGAAAAGAAAATCCCCACTGAGCAAGGCAATCGGAACATCGGCTCCGCCGCCCTGATCGGTAACGAGAAAGCTCATGTGCTCGGGCGTGTGTCCGGGTGTTAGAAGGGCTTTGA
>JANOKJ010000225.1:0-31704 GCA_031419275.1 Akkermansiaceae bacterium
CGCGAATGAGAATCCATACAACTGGACGATCAGCGGCAACGCCATCACCAGATTAGTAGAATGGAAACAGTCTAGTTTCGGCGTGGATTGGAACAATCCTGCCATCGCAGGTGACTCGGTGGATTACGATAAGGATGGAACAGCCAACCTCATCGAATACGCGCTGGGCACCAACCCGACAGCGAGCAACCCCAGCTCCCAAGGCACCCAATCGAGCACATCGGGGGGCAAATTAAACCTCACCTTCAACCGTGTCGTCGCCAACACTGACATCACCATTATCGTCCAGGCCGCTGATGACTTGAGTGGAACTTGGACAAATATCGCGCGCAGTATCAATGGAGGTGTCACCACTTCACTAGTCGCAGGTGTTACCGTCAGTGAAACAGGAACCGGAAGCACGAGATCCGTCGCGGTCACCGACCTCTACACTACGAACGATCCGAGCCATCCGCGTCGTTTCATAAGAATCAGTGTTGGCCCATAATCTTCTACCAGATTACCAACCGAGATCATCACCCCAAGAATAGCTCTGAAATGTTGTTAGTGCATAAAAACGCTAATTATTCATCATAATGAATGAAAATTATGAAAAATCGATAATCATGATATCTTCTAAGATGAAATTTTTATCCATCGCTCTCATTCAGCTAATCTTCATCACCGGAGCGTTTTCACAAACCGCTTCTCAATGGGTCATGAAAGCAGATTCCCTAGACGCCAGTGGCAAAACCAAAGAAGCGTTAGAAGCCTACCAAAAAGCCGATACCCTGCAGCCCAACCAAGCACCCGTCCTCATCAAAATCGCCAAACAATACGGCGACCTTATGTCCTCCCTTAAAGGAAAAGCCCGCAAAGAAGCCGCGCAAAAATCACTCGAGTATTCCCGTAAAGCAGTCGCCCTTGCACCAAAATTATCTGATTCCCATCTCGCCCTCGCCCTCTCTCTTGGGAAAAGCACCGAATTTCTAGGCAATCAGGAAAAACTTGAGGCCTCCCGTGATATCAAATCCGCTGCCGAAACCGCCCTCAAACTCAACCCGAAATCCGATTACGCGCATCACATGCTCGGTCGCTGGCACCAGGAAATCGCCGACATCGGCGGACCAACCCGCCTTCTTGCAAAAGTCGTCTATGGAGGAATCCCCAAAGGCTCCTACCAAGAAGCCCTCGATCACTTCGAAAAAGCCCGTCAAATCAACTCCAAACGCCTCATTCACCAAATCGAATACGGTCGCACCCTCGCGATGATGGGCAAAGATAACGATGCCAAACTTGAACTCAAAAAAGGCCTAGCCATGCCTAATCGCGAAGCCGACGACGCCGAATCAAAGCTCCGCGGCCAGGCAACTCTAGACGATATCTAGAACCTCTTCTTAAATAGAAATTTGCTGTCGATCTCTTACGTAGCTGGGACTTGTAGTCCCAGTTTGTCGAAGGGACATTTTGTCCCTAAACCCAATGAGAAAGTTTCCAAAGGTAGCTGATTCTATTACTGCCTTTTAACATAGAATTTACACACATTTTACACCCCTCCGGTTCGCGGTGCCCTATGCCTTAAGCATGACATCCGCTACTTTGACCCGATTAAGACGACTCCTTGGTTACATCGCATTCGGAATCATCATATCCGCCCCGTGCTTCGCAGATGAATCAACCTCTGCCGTCTTTCTCGACTCAACCAAAAGCATCGAAGCACGACTCAACGCGATAAAGGCACTCAAGCCAGAGGAACTGAAAGCATCCCCCGAACAACTCATCGCCATTCTGGGTGATCAAAAGCTACCCGATGATATCCGCTGCTTTGCGACAACGGTAATCCAACATGCAAGCATCAACATCAACCGGGATCATCAAGAACAGATCAACAAAATCTCCACGAACATACTTCAAAACAATGAAGATGGCGGTGAAAAACTGAAGCTCTCCATACTTCTTTGGATATATACCAGAGGCACATTCGGCGTGCTGCGTGGATTGCCTACCGTTCCACCAGCCGCCATGAAAAGCCTTCTCGCGAGTGAGGACACCGAAATCCGAAAAAAAGCGATTCGCTTCATTCGCGAGGATGACAGCACCTTCGCCGAAGAATTATTACACGTCTTAAAGGGAAAACCACTCGGCAAAGTAACCACGCTCGAAGCCCTTGAAGGATTATCATATTGGTATTCATATGCTCCATTCAACAAAGAAGCTCTTATCCCCCTCCTAAAAAATGACTCCCTCGCTGTAAGCACTTTAGCCGCACAGCAATTGGCACGCACAGATGAACGCGATTACTACCACGAAAAACTCAGACTCCTTCTCGCCGATGCTGAAACTCCTACCGCTCTGAAGCTAGCCACGATGGAGGCCATGACTTCTTCCCTCCGTCCAAATAACAACGCGCTATACCCCTACACAGTGAGCCTTAACCAAATCGTGAATGACAAAAATTCTACACCCGAGCTGAAGCAAACCGCTCTCATTCAACTGTGGTTTCTCATTAAAGACCATCCACCTAACACCATCCACAAAGAAATCACCGGGTCTCTCTACGCCCTCCACCTAAGCTACCTCAAACCCGATCCCGAAGGCATCCTCTTTGAAGCAGTCGACCGCGAAAATACCCCAAAATGGGCCGAATACCTCGAACCCATCTACACACATCTCGTCCGGAATTACCCAGAATTCATGAAAGATCGAGAAGCCCGGCGATTAGTCGCAGAGCAAAACGAGCTCAAGAAAAAGAACAGCATGCTCCATGACAAATCACAAACTCCTCTCGTCCGTCATCAGATGCTTACCACCGTTGGGAGAAGACCCGAGGAAGCCGCACGCTTCGCCGTTGATCCAGAAAATGATGAGAAAATGCGTGTACGTGCAATCGAATCGTTATTGAGAGAGATCTACCAGAAACAAAATGAACTCGATCCTGAACTCGAACGATTCGCAAAAGTCGTAAAACAAGTCTCCGAAGAAAAGACCGACTCACCTGCAAAATCTCGCGCTATCCAATTCAAAGAAAGCATCCGTAAACAATATCCCCTCATATTTACGAAAATTTTCCCCGAAGAAAAATAACAGATCCTTAGCTTTTGTTAACTAATTATTCACAAAAATCTTCGCGACATTTCAAGCCATTCTGTCACCCATAGGCAGCGACAAAATCTTACCTATGAAACCGCCCTACCTCTCCGTTTTTCTTTTCCCTATCTTGCTTGCCTCACCCCTGAGTGCGCAACAACCCGCCCCGGAAAAGGCACTCAAATACCACGAAGCCCTACTCAAGCGCCCTCAAAACTCCACCCTACTCGATCGCTTCTTCGGCGCATGGATCGACGAACAACCCATCGAAACCCTCGATACCTTCCTCAAAGAGCGCGCTGAAAAGCACGGCGGCCAAGACCTAGCCATCCTCGCCCAACACGAACTCCGCCGTGGCCTCGAAGACGAAGCTCTGAAAACTTTTGGTAAAGCCATCACCGCTCTCCCCGATGAAGCCTACCTATCGATGGAACGCGCGAAAATCCAACTCCGCAGACTCGATTTCGAAGCCGCCCGTACAGACCTTGAAAAAGTAACCCAAGGCAAAGACCCCGCACTCACCCTCGAAGCCACCAAACTCATTGGCAAATCATGGTTACGAGAAGGTAACTCAAAAAATGCCATCGAAACATGGGACAAACTCCTCGCCGCTAATCCCACAGATGAGGATCTGTTAGAAGACCTCATCGAATCCGCCGCAGCCGAAGGCGAAATCAACCAAGCCCTCACCTACGCGCAGAAACTCATCGCAGCCAGTACCGATCCATATAAGAAAACCCTCCGCCAACTCCGCCAAGGCGATCTACTCGCCCAAGCTGGCCGCAACGACGATGCCGTTAAAAACTACTCAGACACACTCGCTCAAGTAGGCGAAGGCTCGTGGCTTGAACGCGAAATCCTCGCTCAAATAGATAAAGCCTTTCGCAAACAAGATCGTCTCAACGATCTTAAGAACACATTCGTCGAACTCGCAGAAGCCAACCCTCGCCGCCTACTCATCCATCGCCAACTCGCCAAACTCGAAGCCGATCAAGGTGATGTCGAATCCGCAGTCGGACGTTTCCGTGAAGTCTTAAAAAGAACACCTGGGAATAACGAACTTCGCGAAGAATTCATTCGTCTACTAACAGATACAGAAAAATACGCGGATGCTTCAGAAGAAATCAACAAGCTCATCACCCAAGCACCCGACAACACCTCACTCCTCCTCCAATTGGCCGATATTCAGCACCGCCAAAAAAACAAGGAAGCCTGCACCGCAACTCTCGAAATAGCCCTCAAACTTTTTGGCCCAGATGAAACCTCCGGCATACGAATCGCCAGCCTCATGTTCCAATACGGCAATCAAACTCGCGGCGAGGAAATCCTAAAAAATCTATCAGCTGCACAAAACGCCACCATTGCTCCAGCCGAATCTCTAGCCTCCCAGTATGCCCGAGCAAATCGCAAACCAGAGGCAATCGCCATCTTCAAAAAAATAGGCGAAGACAAAAATCTCGATGTCATCCTACGCGCAGCTGGATCCATTTCTGCTCTTGGTGAAAACAACACCGCATACGAGTTACTCACTCAGAAAATCGAAGCACATAATCAAGACTCACAGTTCCTCGCCGCAATCGCCCAAGCTGCCCTAGCTTCTGGAAAACATGATGAAGCTATCAAACACGCCATTCGCCTTGTCCGCATTTCCAAGCAAACCAATGAAATAGCTCAGAGTATCGAACTCACCATGCGCGCCATTACTGCTGGAGATCAAGGCACACAATGGAAAGAAAACCTCGAGAAACAGGCCACTAAAACCCCTGCAGAAATTTGCCTCTATGCCGCTCTTACAGAATCATCGGGTGATTTTGATAAGGTCGAAAAACTCATGGCTGAAAACTCAGACCCAGTAGTCATCCGCTTCCATTGCATCATCTTGGAACGCCGAGGCGAGTGGGATCAAGCCATTGCCGTCCTCACCCGTCTCGCTGATACTGATGAAGGCCGCAAAGCATCTTACTTCAAAGACCTCAGCGAACTTCAACGCAACGCAGGACAAACCAAAGAAGCCCTCGCCACCATCGAGCGCTGGAAACAAAGCGCACCCACTGACAAAACCGCATGGATAGTCGGTAGTAGTATCCTGCGTGATAACGCACAAACCGATGAAGCCGTAAAAATGGTTCGCCAAGCCGTTTCACGCTTCAAAGACGACATAGATCTCGCAGCAAATCTCGCTCAACTTCACGAAGAAGCCGGCCAACTCCAAGAAGCTCAATCGATCTACTGGGAACTTTACGACAACTCTGAAAAACCCGCCGATCAAGCACGATGGGCAACTAGCTTGGCAAAAATCGCCACTCAAACCGGCAGAACCCAGGAACTTGAAGAACAACTTGTCGAACGTTCCCGCAACAACCGCCGCTCCATCGGACCACTCCTTGCCCAAGCAGAACTTGCACGCCTCACGCAAAACGAAGACAAACGCCGCGACCTATTGTTAGAAGCCGTCCGCCTCCAACCTAACAACGTCGATCTTCGCCTACAAATTTCCAACCTTGAAGAGCAAAGCGGCAACCCAGATCGCGTCATCGCAATCTTAGAAGAAGCCCTCGCAACTGATACCACAGGCCGTATTCGCAACTCCCTTGCCCAAGCTTATCTCCGCCAAGGTCAAGTCCTCAAAGGCATGCGCGAACTCCAGAAAATCGCTGGAACCCAAGTCCCAGATCCTCGCGTTATCGAAACCAACGCAGCGAGTCTCGCCTCATCCGGTCTCTATGACGAAGCCATCCGCTACATGCGCGAAGCCCTTCCAGACGGAGGCGACTGGCGCAGCAAATACCTCCTCGCCATCATGCTTGAACAAGATGGCCGTGAAAGTGAAGCCATCCCGCTTTTCCAATCCCTCCTCCAGGCTTCCGAGGAAATCCCAAGTTTTGCGCAGATGAAAAAACTTAGCCAGGATGATGAAGAAGATTACTGGGAAAATTCCCCGCAGTCCATGAAAGACATCATGCAACTCATGAGCGTCGGTCAAGCCGCCTACATGCATCGCAACCCCGATAGAAGTCATTACTCCAATTACTTTAGCTCAGCCAATGGTCTGAATCAGATTGGTATCTTCATCCTTCCAAGTGAAACGGAATTCGTCCGCTCCCTCGCAAAGATTCACCTCGCTAAAGTCGACCCAAAAAACATCGAAGACTCTGCATTCATTAACGATCTCATTGGTCCTAGAAACGAATACCAACCTGATTTCACCGTACTTCTCAAAAAATACCCAAACTACCCGGGACTATTCGAACTCTCACTCGCATACACCTCGTGGAACGATGGATCCACAATAGATAAGGAAATCCTACTCTCTCAACTCGCCAATAACAAATCACTTAACAACACAACCCGCCTTCAAATTTATCTTCACCTTATTCGAAATGCGGAACCCACCGACACAGCATGGCAAGAATTGGTTAAAGTCTCAGAAGAGATCTCTAAAAGCAGCAAACCTATGGAAGCCACACAACTCGGCTACATGATCATGCAGATGCTAGCTAAAAAAGAAGAAGATCCTCTCATAATTCCTGAACCTATACGCAAATCCCTATCAAAAATTCTTATCGAAACCGCCTCTAAAGACCTTGCCGATCAGGATCCCATGGGAAACTTCAAGCTCATGGCGATCCACACTGCCGGAACTCAAGAAGAATGGATTCAAGCAGTCAATGTTTCCGTTAAATCCTTCAAACCAGAAATAAAACCACAAACCGCCTCACCAAGCTATTCATTGGGCAATTATTCCAATGCGTATTCTAGTTACTACAACCCTAACACCTCCATATTCATATTACCGCAAATCAATTCTCTAACTTTACGCTCACTTCCCGGTGAAGTCATACAAATGATCCAACCCGTTAAATCAGAAAATGACTATTATAGCTACGAACTGCCGGATCCCAAAAAACTCATTACCCAAATCGATAAATTTGAATCACCAACCCTACGGGCATGGATCGCCGTAAATGCCGAAGATCAGGCAAACATTGATAAAATGCTAACTGCCACCCCTCCAGATAACGAAGCAACGGACTTTAAAACCCTCCAAGCATTCCAATCCATTATTAAAAAAGACTACCCAACAGCTTACAAACTCTTCTCAGAACTGCGTCCAGCATACTCTTCCGATCGTAATCTCATCAATTGGCTCAACATGTCCCTCGTCGCTATCGCGAACGAAATGAAACCTGAAGACCGCACTGCCCTCAACGAAGATCTCCGCGCACTACTCATCCAATCCCGCGCAAACCTCGGACTCCAAAGTGCTCCAGCAATAGCTGCACAAGCAGAAAAATTTGGCATGAATGATCTCGTAAAACGCTTATTGCCCCAGAACGCAACCGGAAGCAAATCAGGATTAGCCGGCCTCGGACCAGCAAATTTTGGCGCTAATCCTCAAACGTCTTCCTCTAACAGTGGCAACGCCAGTATCGAAAAGATGGAAAAATTCGCTACCGATGGCAAACTCGAAGCTGCTGCCATGGAAGCTCTCAACCTAATCCGTAGAGCCAATAAATCCTCTTACAGTCGCTCTTCCGAAATCGCAGAAATCAAGGAAAGCATCACCCCTGAAGTTCTCACCGAACTTTTTAAAATTAGCGACCCAGGTGACAGCAACAGCCTCACCAAACTCATCGAATATGCAGATATATGTAGCGACTTTGGAAAGCGCGACATAGCACTCAAAGTTCTCACAAAACTCAATACAGAACGCCCCGATGATTTTAACATCTCAGGCAAACTGGCCTTCCTACTGCCCGCCGATCAAAGAGACCTCGCCATCAAGCTAATCTCCAAGTCCGCCTCCAAGGAGGAATTTCTCAATATCGCCATCGGAACTGCTGAATATCTATCTGAATCTGAAGATACCACCGCATATTTTAACTATATCTCCACCATCACCGCTTGGCTTCAATCCGCCGATCCCAAAGCACTTACCGAAACTAATCTTTCATGGATCGCATATATCGCGATTAATTTCTATGGAGGTTACTTCAATGATGAATTGCCTTCACTAAACGAAGATAAGCCTGAAGGTCACAAAGATTCAAAACTATACACCGAATACGTCAACACGGCCAAAAACCTAGCCGCAGCCATAATTCGTCATCCATCCATAGCTGAAGAAGGCTTCCGCATAATGGGTGCCTCGCATGCATGGAAAATCGATCCAAATCAACGTGACGAACAAGCACGTCAGATTTTTCTAATAACAAAAATCGATCAGAAAAATGACAATATTGACTACGATGATAATTTCTACTTTTCTATCAGAACTCCAAACTACAATTCTAATTCAGGAGAACAACTCGAACAGCAAGCATCGGTAAAATGGATATCTGATCGCATTATCGCTGCGAAATCTCCAGATGAAGTTTTATCACCCGCCTACCTTAAACAGCTTAATGAACAAAATCCAGAGGTCGGAGAACTCATCACTTCACTGACCAACCTAACAAACATCAAACAACTAGAAATCGCTTGGAAATCTGATCTCCTAAAAAAATCGCAGCACCCATTCATCGCAATGTATCGCAGCACGCTAATATCACGTGCGATTCTCATTCCTGAATCCAGCACTTTTTTCATCAATCGAATCAGCGAACTCACTCCAAAATCAATTGAAGAATCAAGATATAATTCGGATACCTCCGTCATATCTCTCTTCAGCGCCGCTATAATTTCTGCATCAACTCAGAAAGATGAAGCAAATCTAACTAAAACTTGCACCATTATCTCACAAAAGATTTTTGGGGATAAAATCGATTATACATCTGAAAAAGATGCCATGAAAATCTACAACGCCATTAACATCATGGACAACATATTTGGATACTCAGATATGGATCTGGAGGTTAATATACGTATTATCAAAACATTCTACAAACTAGGCATTCCCATTGGCCAGAGAGAACATCAAACCACGCAAGCATTCAACGACCTTGAAATCAAAGATCTGAATCAAGCCGTAAAACTCTTCACTTCGTTTGGATGGCTTAATGATATCGAAACATGGGAACCATTTTCCGCAATCCTTATTGATTCAAATCACAACGGTCGATCAGTATCATTTACCCGAAAAGAGATGTTTTTAATGCCTGGAGCTATTTCTAACATTAATAAATCTATTTCAAACAAACAAATCATCACACATTTAGAAGGACTTAAACCGCAAACATTTGGAAATTTAATCACCGCTGCGTGCTTAGCTGATAGCAGTGAAAGAAAAATCCTAACTGAGAAAGCCTTCAATCTGGTTAGCACAAAACTCCCTAGCATCAGTGCCGAACGCGCAAAAACTTTCACCCCTCTTCTACCTTGGCTGCCTGAATCAGCTATCAACAAGCTCCCCGATTCATTCAAAGAATCTCTCGGAAATGCTAAAACTGAAAAACTAGCCAAACTCAATCAAAATGCCGATGAGTTCTTCAAAAGCCCTAACAATCAACAAAGCTACGGAAGTCAGTTTAATCACATCCAGAGTCTTGTGAATGATCTCATGCCTTTAGACCTCAACAAGGCAGTTGCTGTATTCCTCGAAGCAGAGAAACGTTACACTGAAAGCTTAGGCAGAGGCGGTCGGGTTTCGTCTTATACCAGCAGCGACATACAAATCACTGAACGAGATCAAGCGCTAGAGCGCATCATGCGATATAATCAAGATAAAGATCCGGCTCGCTACCTCGCATTTCATCAGGCAATCGCCACCAGTCCTCAAGCTTCTCGCTTCAGCTTCGCTGCATCAGAAAAACACACACCCATCCTCTTTCGAATCGGTCAAGATATCCACAACATCAATCAAGCCAATACAGAAACTTCTACTTCTTGGTTAACTGCTCTGAAGAATGTTGAAGCACTGCCCGCAAACGTCAGAAATGATGCTTACTATGCCTTAGGCATTTACTCAGTAGGAAATAGCACTAGACGCAACAATGTTCATCTACCCAACCATCGCAACGACCTCGAAAAAGCAAAAGACCTTAGCGAACTCGCCCGTAACATCCGCATTCTTTCTATTGGTGTTAGCAAATGGAATAGTGATTCTCCACAAGGCCGCCTAGCAACTCGAAATGCGGTAACCTACCTCGCAAACTTCCAAGATGTGGCTCCGACCACACGTTTCCAACTGCTTTTCGTTTCCTGCTACATGGCGCCATTCATGCTCTCTGATGACATCATCGCGGAAACCTTCACGAAATCCTTCGAAGAATACGCTGCTGGTGATCGCAGCGTGATCAACTCCATCGGACTCTACTCCGAAAACTTAATCTCAATAGCTCCCGCCAAAGATGAAACCCGCCCATTCCTCACACGCATCAACAATGCTTTCTGGAAAAATACTAACTCTATCAAATCCGGAGGCCATCCTAACATCCCAAAGCCATTCGCCATAAACCTTCTGATGTCCACTGCTGCGGCTCGCGATGATGCAAACACCATAAAGCTCCTGAATCTTTCCAAACCAGAAATAGCCGGTAATGCTCATGCTATCTACGCACTCATTTTTCACGGCTATTTCGATTTAGCGAAACAAATTCTTTGTCCTAACAATAAATTCCATCCAATCCCTAACAGTCTTCCTACTTACAACTCTATCTTCGAAAAACAATACATCGAATTCAAGAAATCCGCAGGTATAAACCCCATATCAATATTACGTCTTGATGCATTATTTCTCGATGTATGCCCCGTGCAAACCGACGAATACAAAGCATCCGAATCGTATTACGACCGCGAGAAACGAATCATCGACACCTACCTCGCTAACCCACCCAAAGAGCTCATGCTCCGTACCGAAATAGTTGCACGTATCATTCGTGATTCACACACCGCTGCGATCACTCTTCACGACGAGGTAATAAGCATTAGTAAGCAACTCAACCTCCAAAAGTCACTCACTGACTGGGGTAAAGGCACCGGTGAACCATCCGATCTCATTCCTCGCTTCATCATCTCGCCTGCTGAATGTGCCATCTTCCGCCAAGCTGCATTTCTTCAACTTCTCGATGGTGATGCCTCTGCACTAATTTCCTTAGTCAATACCGTCACCTCGCAGCCCGAAGATATCGATATCGACCAGTATGGAAACTACAACTACGTCCGTGAATACATCGCTCGCATCAACTCCTCAGCTCCCGTCTGGATCATGCAGGCCATTCATCTTGATAAAACAACTGGCTTCAAGAATGCATACAATCCTCTCGCTAAACTCGCCATCTATACAGATAGCTCCGGAAAGTTTGGAAACGTTGAGGTGCAGCGCGCTGTTACCATAGTCGAATTCCTCGCCTTCTGGAATGGCGAACCAAATGCGTTTGCTGAAACTCGCAAACAAATCAAAAACTACGCCAACTATTTCAAATACCTCGATCAACGCAAAGGTCTCATGCACTTTTGCAACTTCGCCAAAGAAAACAAAGCTTGGACGCGTTCTACATTTGCTGAAGCACGCCATAGCTCCCTGATCAAAATTTTATCTAAACCAGAAATGGGAGATTACTTAGGACAAACACAAGACATCATATCTGCTACAATTAAGGCATCCGACCTCAAAGAAGATCTCATGAAGATTGCAAAAAATCCGCCAGATACTCTTACACCTAAAGCTACTGTTCACATCCTCTACTTCTTTGCAGAAGAAGAATTCGCAGCTAAACGCTTCGACTCAGGGGTCACCAATGCCACCAAAGCCATCGAAATATGTCCCGTAGATGGCGCATGGAAAGACGTTCACTTCCGTCTTTGTTTCTACCTTATGGATCGCTTGATCAAAGCCAATAAAATGGACCAAGCAAAAAATATCCACGCAATGGTTAAAGTTGAGACGCTAAATGAGGGACAAAAGAAGCGTCATGATGAATACAATTTAAAAATCGCCACTTCTACGAACTAACATCGATTATACTATGAAGTTCCCCTTCCTATTTCTTCCTCTAATACCGCTGATTTGCCTAGTCGCAAACGCTCAGGAATCACCTCCTGTAGACGCACAGAAATACCACGAAGCACTCCTCAAACACCCTCACAATCCCACTGTCTTCTCACGCTTTTACGATGCATGGCTCGATGCGAAATCCATCGAATCCCTTGAAGCATTTCTCAAGAACCGCGCCGAAACCCACGGCGGAATCGATTACGTCATTCTTGCCCGTTACCAACTCCAACGCGGCCAGGAGCCTAATGCGATGGCTTCCTTTAACAAAGCCATTGAAAAACTAACCAACGATCCCGCCCTCCTCTTAGAGCGCGCCAACCTTCTTGTTCGAAGCAACGATTTCGAAGCAGCACGCACAGACCTCGAAGCTGTCGTCAAGCTAGGTAATGATGCACTTTCCATTGAAGCCTCGAAACTCATCGGACAATCCTACCTACGCGAAGGGAATCCAGATGCAGCCATCCAAGCTTGGGAAAAAATCATCACCCATCATCCAAAAAACGAAGACCTGTTAGAAGACCTAGTCGAACTCGCATCCTCCGCCGAGCAGCCCGAACAAGCTCTAAAATACTCAGACAAGCTCATCGCCGCTTCCTCAGATCCCTACAAAAAAGCTCTCCGCCTCATCCGTCGCGGCGAACTCCTCGCTAAATCCGGCGAGAGCGACAAAGCCATCTCCCTCTGGTCAGAAACCCTTTCTCAAACCGGCGAAGGCTCCTGGCTCGAACGCGAAATCTTTGCCCACATCGAGCAATCCTACCGCCGCCTCGATCGTATCGATCTCCTTACTAGCAAACTCGTAGAACTCGCAACTGCCCATCCACGTCGACTTCTCATTCACCGCGAACTTGCTAAACTGGAAGCTTCCTCTGGAAACATCGACTCCGCCATCGGGCGCTTCCGCGAAGTCCTCCGCAGATCTCCCGGTGAACTCGAACTCCGCGAGGAATTCATTCGCCTACTCATCACATCAGAACGCTTTGATGACGCATCCGCGGAAATCGGAAAAATGCTATCCACCACTCCTGAGAATCCCGAACTGCATCTGCGCCTCGCAGAACTAGCCTTCCAAAAATCGCAGCTGAATCCGGATCTTGATAAAAAGACCAGATCCACTGAGATCTTGAAATCCCTAGAAACCGCCCTGAAATTCCTCGATCCCACAGAAGGCTCCGGCTTGCGCATTGCCAACATGATGATTCGCTATGATCTAGGAGAAAATGGCGAAGCACTCCTTAAGAAACTCTCTACCCAACCCAACGCATCCAGCGCGCCCGCCGAGGCTCTCGCCACAGAATACACCCGCACCAAGCGACCCGCGAAGGCTCTTGAAATATTAACAGATCTAGCCAAATCACCCGATGCTGAAACCGTCATACGCGCCACCAACAACATGGCCCCGCTCAGCAAAGCAGAAATTCCATTCGATATACTCCTATCACGCCTACCTGATTTCCCTAACAACAACTCATACATCGCCGCACTCATCCAAGCTTCACTCGCTGCCAAGAAACCCGCTGATGCCATCCCATCAGCTCTAAAACTCGTTCGTAGCAGCAAACTCGCCTCTGAAATCCAAGACGCAACCAAACTAGCCAGCACCGTCATCAGCGCAGCAGAAAAAATTCCTGACATCACCGCCGAACTATCAAAAATCGAATCGCGTTCCATTCCCGAAACCTGCCTGCTCGCCTCCCTGCTCGAAATCCAAAAACTACATGAGCAATCTGACGCCATACTCAAAAATTCCACAGACCCCATCATACTCCGCTTCTACGCATCCTTGCTCTCTGTCCGTGGTGATTTTCCCACCGCCATCGCCACTCTCAACCGTCTCTCACAAACTTCCTCCGATAACAGTGCTTCTTACTTCAAAGAACTCTCCGATCTCCAACTCCGCTCAGGCGATTCCGCATCCTCCCTCAAAACCATTGAACAATGGAAAATCGCAGCACCCACAGATAAAACCCCTTGGACCATCGCCATCCGTCTACTCCGTGAGTCCGGAAATTACCAGGAGGCTATCGAAACCGCTCGCCGTGCCCTTACCCGCTTCAACAACGATGAAGATCTGACTTCTGGCCTAGCCGATCTCTATCAGCAAACAGGTGCATACCCAGAATCCGAACGCATCTATTGGAAACTCTACGATCAGGCACCGGATTCAAGCGCTCAATCTCGCTGGGCAGCTCGTCTTGCCACCCTTGCCCATAGCAAGGGCAACACTGAAGAGCTCAAAGAAAAATTTGTCCAACGCTCACGCAGCAACAACCAATCGATCGGACCTATCCTCGCCCTCGTCGAACTCGCCCGCGTCACACAGAACCGGGAAGCTGAGTTAGAACATCTCTACCAAGCCCTCCGCATCAAACCATCGGATATCGATATACGTCTCCAAATTTCTGCGACTGAAAAGCAAATTGGAAACCTCGATAAACAAATATCCATCCTGATCGAAGGGATCGACAAAGACTCCACCGGACGTATCCGCACCTCCCTCGCTCAAGCCTACATCGATCAAGGACACATCATGAAAGGCATGCACATGCTCCGTGTCCTCAGCGGTGAACGCGCTTCCGATCCACGCTTTATCGAATCCGCCGCAAACTCCATCGCCAGCGCAGGTATGCTCTCTGAGGCTATTCAATATATCGAAGAATCACTCCCCCCCAATTCCGATTGGCGCGCCCGCTATTTTCTCGCAGACCTTCTCCAAAAAGACGGCCGTGAAGCCGAAGCCGTCACCATTCTAATCTCCCTGATGGACGCAAAGGATGAAATCCAAGGACTCACCCCTAACTCAAATTTTCAACGCATACAAGAAAACAACGATTCACAAGAATACTACTACTACAACCTCATCAACATCGTCTCACAAGAAGTCTACAACCATAAAAATCATAGCCGCTCAAGCAGCCGTCAGCAATCCATCCTCCCATCTTCATTAGTCGAACTCCGCTTTCGCGCCCAAATCCTTCTCGCCTTCATTTCAAACCTTGGAAATCAGGCAATTAAGGAAAAAATTGCTACTGCCAATATCAAAGAACTCAACTTCATCTCAGACATAATCGCTTGCCAAACTGATAATGGAATCGACTACATAGCTCTCTTAGAAAAGCACCCTACCCATCAGCATTTAATCAAAATGGTCATCCAACAAGGAAGACTTACAAACCCAAATACCGGCGTATACTACACCAGTCAAAAAGCAGCAGCCATAAATAAATTACTGCTCGAATCGCCCACCCTTAGCCAAGAACTCCGGACCCAAATCATCATCAACCAACTGCAAACCGATCCTAAAAATGATGAAGTATGGAATCAGGTTTTCTCACTTATAGAAAAAGCTAATAATACTGAAAATAGTAATCTGAATTACCAAGTTCTATATTCTCTGCGAAATTTCATCACTCAACAAAAAGAGGATATACCCAGCAAACATTTTCCAAAAATCAGGGAATTGTTCCTCAATAGTAAAAATGGTAACTCTAATGAAATTGAAATTTATGCTCTGCTCGGCGAGATCGAAACATGGACCAAAGCCGTTAACAAAATTGTCGCTGAACACTACCGACAAATCTCCCAACATCTCAAAGCCGGCAATCAGGAAATCCCCGAGCAAACGATTGAAACCACCATCTCACAATTCGGATTTAGCCCTCAAGTTCCTCAAATTAGAAGTCTCCCCCTTACCTCCATTCCCATTCATTATTTTCAAAATATAAGCTCTGAAAACTTCGATACTTCTTGGAGCAGTTCACAAGGAACCATCGCTGCAAAAGATCTTCTCAAACACCTCGACCGAATCGAATCCCCTGTCCTCAGAGCATGGATCGCTATTCTTTCTACCGACCAGAAAGCCATCCAGAAAACCCTTTCTGCCAAAGTCTCAGACCTCGAAGCCAACGATATCGCTATTTTAAAAATTTGGCTAGATATTGAAGCCGGACGTAACCCAGAAGCCTGCCGAGGACTTGTCAAATTATCTAACAATAAATCCTTCCATAACTATCACATCCACTGGGCGAAAACCAGTTTTCTTGCCATCGTTATGGATATCCCCGCAGAGAAACGTAACGAATTCCTGCCAACTGCACGTGAAATCATTGAGACATACTCCCCACCCTCCACCACAATTTCATCATTGCGTAATAGCGGACATCATTCCCTTCTCCTACAAACATCCAAAAGACTAGGTTTCGAAGACCTTGTCGTAAAATTCTCCCCACCTGCAAATCCACAACAAATCAAGATTCCCAAGCCCAAAAATCCGACAAAGGCCTCCATCGGAAATCCAGCGATCATTGTATCTGGCCGCAGTAGGCCACCCAAACCCCAGCAACGTGCCCTGAATCCCGTTGAACGCATGCAACAACTCTCCAGTGAAGGCAAACACTCCGCAGCAGCTCTTGAGTTCCTCAACTACGCTCAAACTCAAAAGAAACAGGGCTACGAATTTTCCTACATTCTATCTAATATAAAGATATCCGAGGAAGTTCAAAAAGAAATCATGTCCATCTCGGATCCTGGTAGCAATCCCAGTCTGAGCAAACGTCTCAACTACGCTGAAATTTGCCTCGCTTTCAAGGAAACCGATACCGCACTCACCATCCTTCGCGCGCTCTCTGCAGAACGTCCTTTTGACGCCATGATCAACGCTCAACTCGCGTTCAACCTACCTGAACAAGAAATTGATACCGCTGCAAATCTTCTCAAACAATGCGCAAACTCATCCTCTCTCTACACAATCCTTAATAATCATAGCAATCAAATCAGCCGAATCAGAACCAACTCCACTACCTTCCAATACTTTTCACTCATCACCAAATTCCTCGAAATCTCTGATCCAGATAAATTCGAAACTCAGGCCTTCAACGAAATAAACAACCAGATCAATTATTTCATCAACGGCAATAATCTCACAAGCATACCGTCTCTGATTAGGCCTTCAAATACACCCCAAAAAGAAAACGAGGAAATTTTAAAACATCGAGAAATCGCCCACAAGTTAACCACTGCAATGCTTCGCCATCCACTTCTCGCGGAATCCGGCTTTCAATACATGCGCGCAGCCAAATGGATCGAAGATCCTAACAAAATCGATGAACTAGCAAGAAGGATCATTCTACTCGAAATCCAACAAACCTCTCTTAGGCGCCATAACTCCAGAAACCTCCTAGAATACTCCTCTGCCAACTGGATATGCGATCGACTCAAAAAATCTAAAACTATCAACGAAGTCATACCTGCGGACTTTCTCACGTCCGTCGAGGAATCGGACCCCATCCTCGCCACCTTGATCAAATCCTATTTCACAATCAAAACCACCAAAGATATCGCCTCATTCTGGGACTCCGGTGCCATGCAGGATAACGGATACCAATCTTCCCGCTCCACGATTCAAAAAGCCATCTTGGAAAAAATTGCGAATACACCCGGTGCAGCCGATTTCTTCATCTCACGCATCAAATCCATCTCCCAAAATCAAATTCTCAATTCAAGGTCAAATCGGACAGGAGAATCCAACCATATCAATTTTATCCGAGCCGCTATTGCATCGTGCAAAGGTCAGAACGAAGCCACCGTCAATAATCTCTGCAAAACCATCATCGATAAGCTCTACGGAGAAAATTTTAATTTTTCCATCTCAAACTACGACACCAACTCTCAGCAGTATCAGAAACTCAGCTACGCCAATAGCTTGATAGACTCCATCCTTAATCACCAAACCCTCGATCTCGATCCGGTCACCGCGATCCGTGTGTTTCAGGCTTTCGACTCCCACAGGATCCCGATGCAAAATTATTATTGGATCCAAAATATATTCCAAAAAATACAATTCACGGACCCTAACAAAACCATCGAATTGTTCGAATCCATGGGATTTCTTAAGGACACAAGCACCTGGCAACCCCTTGCCTACTCTTCGATCAACAATCATTACGATCAAAGCACTGGCACCTCCACTTACTCGATCACTCGAAATTTACTCATCGAAACGCTTTTCCAAAACTTAAGCTACAACAGGCAGAATCCCGAATTCTTCGATCTTTTCGAAAAACGAAAACCTCAAACTTTTGGCTCTCATATCACTGCCGCCTTCCTGAGTAATGATCAAAAGAAACGCGAACGACTCATACTCGCTGCTTTCAAACACGCAAGTCCTCAACTCTCCAAATCATCCCCGAAACAAATCGATGACTTGAATCTCCTGACAAATTCCCTTTCTGCCGAAGCCATCGACACCCTCCCATCAATTCTCCAGCTTAAATCCAAGGAACGCAACGCCCAGATTGTCGCTACGATCCTCAAAGACATTGATCAACAATTCAAACAAATCGATGCCAATCCAACCATTGAACCCTTTGGAATGATCGATAGTTACATCCAAAAAATCGCTCAATACGATCTAGATAAAGCGACCGAAATTTTCCTTCGCACACATACCATCTACAAAGCGAACATTAGTTTATACTCCAATCATACGGCCAAATTACACCAAAGATATTTCAATAACCTACTTCGCTCTTTCTCTACAGATACCAATATACTACCGAAGAGCGGCATTAAATTTTATCGCGCCGTTCTCGACAGCCCTAACGGTTCTGATTTCGGCTACACATCAGAGGATCAGAACTCATCGTATCTCAGCAACCTCGGCTATAATCTCGTCAATCGGCTGATAGCCAACATACCCGATAAGACTCATCCATCTCTCAGTCCTTGGCTCATCATCAACCAACTTCCCGAGGAAGTGCAAAATGATGCTCTCGCAGCCATGATCTGTCATACGCTTCATAATCAAAACTCCAATATAACCATCACGGAGTTAACTCCCTTATTAGAGAAAGCAGAAGGCCTATCAAAGAAGACCCGCGATATTATCATTAGCTGTGCTCACATCACCAACCTAAGGAATCTAACACCTGAGAATCGCATCACCAGCTTTCAACATCTCTCAAAGCTACTCAATAACCCCACCTTCAGCCCTAACACCCGCACACAAATCGCTCTCTCCGCCCTGAGAGCCCGTGAGATCTTTAGCCTACCCGGCACAGCGGAAATGTACTCGGAATTTTTCACAGACCTATCCAAACAAGATCAGAGCATGGTGAACTCCTTGGTAATCAATTCCCTTACCAGCATCTCTAACACCGAGATCCCCGCCGAATCCATCCCTCACCTCAAAACAATGTCCGAAGCATTTTGGGACAATGCCAACTCAACAAAATCCGGCGGCCATACTCCTCTCGCGGAGCCCCAAGCACTCAGCCTGTTCCTCTTAGCTATCAAAGCTTCCGACGTCAAAAACACGGAGCTTATCTTCTCTAAAATCCGCACCTTCTCAGTCGGCAATCAAATCGTCATCACCAACCTTATCCTCAATGACCAATTCGATCTCGCAGAACAGCTTCTTCCCGATGAATCCGCATCGTTCTTCTCCAATCAATCCATCTATCACTCCCTACCTCTTCTCGAAAAACTTATTGAGTTTTCCTCCAAATCCAAAAAACCAGAGCAAGTCCTTCGCCTTGAATGCCATCTCATCAATAAAGCTCATATCAACCAAAGCAAAGGTGATCTTGCAAAAAAACTTCAGGAACGAAAACAACAACTCATTACGACCTATCTAAAAAACCCTCCTAAATCCCTGCAAAATCGGTGCGAAATCCTCAGCACCATCCAATCACCATACAGCCCTGTCGATCCTGCTCTTGAAAAGGAAATCTGCGATGTCGCCGCAAAACTCGATCCCAAACAAGCGCTCTCGAATTGGCATGAGAAATATAAATCTAACGCCATCAATGGATTGAGCGAAGAACACCCATTCAAGATTATCTGCACAGCCGCCATGATTCATTTCTTAAATGGCGACCCAACTCTCTTCATCTCAACATGCGAGGCAATTACTGAAATATCCAATCGAATCAAAGCGCAGGACGAATATAAATTAGTCCTCATGATCGCATCGTTCATCGATCCCGCTTTACTAACGACCGCTCAAGCAGTCGCTCTGAATAAGACCGAATCCTTTTCTAAATCCATTAAACCCCTGCGCAACCTCGCCCTTACACTTTGCAAATTCAGATATGAAACCCGTTTCGAGCAGACTCTCGCCCTGCACGACTTCATCTCTCATTGGGAAAACCAACCCGAAGATCTCACCAAGGAAATGAACAAAATTGGAAATGACGAAAATAAATCCGCAAGGAATTCGATCGCTTTCCCACGTGAACATTTTCCTTTCATCACCTCACTTGGAAACATTCAAAGTCAGCGTGGATCTTCAAGTTATGGCCCGAATACGGATAAGTTACTCATCGCCATTCTATCCAAACCCTCACTCGGAAACATACTTCCCACAAAATCATCATGGCTGAGCCGAATGGAGAACAACGAATCAAGCAGCACGCTCGCCGAACTTGCTAAATCACTCCCTGAAACCCTCTCGCCCGAAGGACGCACTCTTCTCAAACTACATAATACAATGATGCGAATTCGCGGCAACGAAGCCGTAGAATCCTATCAAAGCATCCTAAAAGACATCCCAGATAACATTAACTGGGAAAGCGTCCGTATCGACTGCAAACTACGCTTGGCAGGAGAAATGCTCCGCCTTAAAATGAATATTCCTGAAATTCGAGGTATTTTCGATTCCATTGATCAAGAAAAAGTCTCTAACTATCAGAAATCTCAATATGCAAATACTCTCAGAATATTAAAAGACGCCGAAGCCAACCAGCAATAACCCAAATGACCACCCGCCCCGAAATCGAAGAACTCGCACGCAAGATCGCGAAACGCCACAATGGCTTTCTGTTGCGTCGTCATTTCATCGCCGCCTTGCTCGTCACCTCGCTGGTCGCCATCCTAGCCTCCCTCTTCTACGTCATTCGCGGATACTCGGTTCCAGTCATGATTCCCGCCGTTCTGATCGGTATCGGTATCATCGTAACCATCGCGTTATATTTAACCAAACGCATGGACAACCACGCAGCTGTCATCGCGGCAGATCACTTCTTCAATCTCAAAGACGGCATCACCACCGCCCGCCACCTCGCCGTCCACGCCCCAGATGCACCCACTACCATCCTCCAGTGGAATTGGCTCTCACCCAAATTGCCAAACTGTGATCCACGCGCCATCACCCAACCGTTTCCCAAGAAACTCGGCGGTATTGCATCCGTATTAACCATAGCAGCCGTCATCCTCTGCCTACTACCACCATCCGCATCCATTCGCGCCGCTCAAGAACTCGCAGAAACCACCCGTCAAAACGTCGCTGAATCCAAAGAGGAACTCGAAAAACTCATCGAAGAACTCGAAAAGGACATCGTCGGCGAAGACGAGGATGAAAACATCGACATGGATGAATTCCGGAAAATGGTCAAAGCGATCGACGAAACCGGAGACCGCGCAGAAGCCGC
Source organism: Akkermansiaceae bacterium (assembly GCA_031419275.1). GTDB lineage: Bacteria > Verrucomicrobiota > Verrucomicrobiia > Verrucomicrobiales > Akkermansiaceae > Luteolibacter. Next base: position 21,430 of record JANOKJ010000225.1, read on the forward strand.
CCGCCAATTCGCCCGCATCGAACGCAAAGTCCGCGATGCCGCTCGTGGCCTAGATCAACAACGCGACGAAGAGACCCTCAAACTCGCGGCCAAAGAACTCCAGAAATCCGAAGACACCGAAGCACGGAAAATCGGCAAAAAACTCGACGAGAAAGAACTGAAAGAAGCCGCCGAACTTTTGGAAAAAATCGCTCCGGAAAAAATCGATCCCAAAGAACTCAAAAAAGGCGAAGCTAAGAAGCAGGAAAAGTTAGACGAAGCTAAGAAAGATCTAGCGAAAATGCGCGCCGCAACCAAGCGACTCGCTGCCGCTGGAAAACAACGCCAAGCCGCACGCCAAGCAGAAGGTGGTGGTGCTGGCGAAAACGCCCAAGGCGGCGAGGGCGAAGGTGCGGAAGGTGAAGGCGAAGCTCAAGGTGAAGGTAAACCCCTCGAAGACATGCTGGCGGAACTCGACGAAGCTGCCGAGGAAATGGAAAAAGATCTCGAAGAAATGGAATTCGATCCCGATGCCGAATGGGATGAAGAAAATGAAGAGAACGAGGGCGAGATGATGAAGATGAAAGGTGCACTCGGCCAACACCTCAAAAAAATGCAAGGCAAGCGCCAGGCAAAATCCAAAATGGACGCACTTCGTGATGCCCTAGCCCAGGCTCAAGCCAACGCCCAAGGCCAACAACAAATGCAAGCCCAAGGCCCCGGCGGCAAAGAAGCCGGCAAAGGCTCTTCATGGAGCGAGCGCAAAGAAAAAGACGATTCACAGAAAAACGGACAACTTGCCGAACTCAAAGGCCAACACGGCGATGGCCCATCCCTCAGCGCAGTCGAAGACTCTGAATCCGGAACTGGCGTATCTTCCCGCAAAGGCACCGCCAAAGAACGTGATTTCTCCCGCCAAATGGAATCCTTCGTCCAACGCAACGATGTTCCAGAATCCCTAAAACTCGGAGTCCGCAACTACTTCGAAAACCTTCAATCAGCCACTAAAGAGTGAAACTTTAAACTTTAAACTCTAAATTCCAAGTTTGTTTCATCTCTTCTTTCACTTATTCATCTAACATAAATTATAATCTCGTATATCATCCTCTTCATTTTGATGTTTAAAATTTAAAGTTTAAAATTTCCACCAATGACTACCACCGAACTAGAACCCGCCGTCGCTCATTTCACCGAAACGTTTGACAAAATCCGCACTGCTGTCTCCACCTTCATCGTAGGACAACAGGAAATCATCGATGATGTCCTCATCGCCATCTGCTGCGGTGGACACGTTTTGTTAGAAGGTGTTCCTGGTCTTGGAAAAACTTCACTGATCAACACGATTGCCCAAGCCATCGATGTCGAATTCAAACGCATCCAGTTCACCCCTGACCTCCTCCCCAGCGACGTCGTAGGAACTCAAATCCTGATGGATAAGGAAGGCCGCCGCGAACTCGTATTCCAACCCGGCCCCGTGTTTTGCAACATGCTCCTAGCCGACGAAATCAACCGCGCCACTCCGAAAACCCAATCCGCATTGTTGGAAACCATGCAGGAAAAACGCGTCACCGTCGCCAACCACACCCACTCCCTCAGCCTCCCGTTCTTCGTAATGGCAACTCAGAACCCCATCGAAAACGACGGCACTTACCCGCTCCCTGAAGCCCAGCTCGACCGCTTCTTTTTCAAACTCCAAGTTGGCCTCCCTTCACACGATGAGTTCCGCCAGATCCTCGATCGCACCGGTGGAAACTCACGCCCACACGTCAAATCTGTCGCCCACGGCGCCGACATCATCCGCATGGGTGAAACCCTCCGTGAAGTTCCCGTCAGCCCGGAAATCCAAGACTATCTGGTTCGCATCGTTCGCGGCACCCACCCGGGCGAAGGTTCAGCAAAATCCATCAACCAATTCGTCCGCCACGGTGCATCGCCACGCGCCGGCCAAGCCATGCTCGCCGCCGCCCGCGCCCGTGCCCTATTAGATGGCCGCTACCACGTCGCTCGTGAGGATATCGATTCCGTTGCCCTCCCCGCCCTCCGCCACCGCCTCATCCTCTCCTTCGAAGGTGAAGCCGAAGGCATCAAACCCGACTCCCTAGTCCAAGACGCCATCAAAGCCGCTAAACTTTAAACCTTAAACTTTAAATCCCAAAGTTCCAAAATACGCTCTTCCTTGGAGTTTAAAATTTAAAATTTAAAGTTTTGTCCGAGTCCCTAACAGATCCCGCCTTCATCAGCCAACTTGATGCACTGAACCTGCTCGCACGTCGCGTGCTGCGCGGCTCTTTGCAGGCCGATCGTCGCACCCAACGTCGTGGCACGGGCATCACGTTTGCCGATTACAGCCAATACAATCCCGGTGATGACTACCGTGCCATCGATTGGAAGATCTACGCCCGCACCGATGAGTTACTCATCAAACTTTTCGAGGTCGAGGAAGACACAACAGTCTATATCCTCTTCGATTGCAGCCACTCGATGAAGTCGAAGTTTCACTACGCGCGTAAACTTGCCGCCGCTCTCGGTTACATCGCTCTCAACGGCATGGATCGCGTCGTCGTTCACGGTATGGCGGATAAACTTTCCACTATCGTCGATTCCGCACGTAGCCGCAGTCAGGTCTTCGCGTTTCTACGCGATCTCGAAAACGCCCACACCTTCGGTGCTGATACGGATTTCACCACCTGCGCCCGCACTTTCCAGGCACGTCATCGCAAAAAAGGCGTGGTGTTAGTTATCTCGGATTTTCTTTTCCCCAAAGGTTACGCGGAAGGCATGAAATTTTTGCAATGGTCCGGTCACGATGTGTTTGCTTTACAAGTCCACGATCAAGCCGATCTCGATTGCCCTTGGCTTGGCGATCTTGAAATCCAATGCGTCGAAACCGAAGTCACCCAGCGGATCACCATTTCAGAAAAGGAAGCGAAAATCTATCGCGAGACGATCGCCACATGGAACGATGAACTTCGCGCCGAATGCGCACGACGTGGAATTGGTCTCGCCAGCACCACTTCGGATGTGCCGTTTGAGGTCGTCATCCAATCGATGCTAAGAAAAGGAGGACTCGTCGCATGACCTTTGGTTTTCCGGCATTCTTCTGGGCCAGCCTCGCCCTCATTCCACTCGCGGCCGTCTATTTCATCCGCACACGCCCACGCCGCCAACCGGTCAATGCCTTCTTCCTTTGGGAACGCGTGTTCCAACAAAAAGCAGCGAGCTCGCTTTTCCAGCGCCTCCGCAATCTACTCTCGCTACTGCTTATCGCCATCGCTTTCCTCGCCGCGATCTTCGCGCTCACTCGTCCACGCTTCGACGATGGTGAAACTCCTGACCTACTCATCATCATCGATAGCTCCGCCTCCATGCAAACGGTGGAAAATGGTGAGTCCCGCATCGATGCCGCGAAAAAAACCGCTGACTCATGGATCAACGCGCTCAGCGGATCGCAACGTGCTGCCATTGCTTCGGTATCAGATCGCATCACCTATCATTCCAACCTCAGCAACCGTGCACGTCGTTTGAAAGAAGCGCTCGTTGAAATTCAACCAACCCATCTCGCACTCTCTCCCAACGCACTTGGCGAGCTCGCACTACTAGCTCCTGCCACCACGTCATCAAAATCCCGCATCCTGTTTCTAACCGATCTTCAATCGCAGGACATGAAACTCCCCGATGGAGTCGAAGTCGTAACCGTCGGCACCGAAACCCCGAACATCGGCATCACTGCCGCCGACCTCCGCTGGAAAGCTCCTGGTGAAGCCACCTTGTTCGCCACACTCACTTCCACGTTTCCTGAAGAACGTGAGGTCGAAATGGAAATCATCTCCGCAGGTGGTGAAGCGAATCTCGTTCGTCTGTTCACCGTGAAACTTCCCGCAAACGGCCAAGTCAGCGAATCCATCGAGATCGATTCCATCCAGCCCGGTGCATGGCTCCTCCGCGCTAACATCAAGGACTCACTCACCATCGATAACAGCGCCCCGCTCGGCCTCAACTCCCCACAAGCCATCCCCGTCCAAGTCAAAGCCGAAAACCCATTCTTCTTCAACCAAGTCATCTCCGCGTTTTCCCGCGCAGATTCCTTATTCGAACCCATCGACGATTTCGCACGCCTTTCCCTCTCCCAAGGAAATCCTCCGCAAACCCAAGCCGCAGTGGTCTTCGCACCTGCGGGTGAATCGCCTCTCTGGGAAAAACTCGGCGAACCTCTTCCTCCCGGCCCACCGGAAATTCTCTCACAAGATCATCCCCTTCTCGCTCGCGTCGATCCCTCCTTACTGAACTTCGAAGGTGCTCGTAAACTCACTGCCCCGAAAGGCTCCGTCATCGTGCTAACCCACGCCGATGGCACCCCGCTGCTCTACACACTTTCCACCGGTGAACAATCGGCGGTCGTGTTTAACTTCGATCCCACTCAAGACGATTTCTTCCTCTCTCCGTGGTTCCCCGTTTTTGTCCACGATGCAGCAGTTCTACTAACAGGCAGAAACAACTCATTTCCCTCATCCATTCCCACTGGCAGAGAAATCGAGATTCCCGGCACGGAATCAACCGGCTCCGCAAGTTTCTTAGTCGCTGACAAAAAGGAAACCATTCCCTTCCAAACCAGCGCCAAAATCCAACATATCGGAAACTACACCTTCACCCGAAACTCCACCGCATGGAATCTCGGCGGCGCACTCTTCGCACCAGGCGAATCCGGTAAAGCCACCATCAAACCCGCAACCACCACCTTCCAACCCGCCGCCGGCTGGCCCCTCTCTCTTTGGTTCCTCCTAGCCGCCGTCCTAGTCGTCCTAACCGAAGAAGCCCTCTACCACCGCCGTAAAGTCGGCTAAGTTTCAAGTTTCAAATCTCAAGTCCTCTTCCTCTCCATTCAAAAATCAACATTCATCAACTTGTCCGTCGTAGCCTTGGCGAAGTCGGATCGTCAATCAATCCTCGCCACTCTCCACTCTCCACTCTCCACTCTCCACTCTCCACTCTCCACTCTCTGCTCTCCTAGCTTCCCCATGCAATTCTCCACCCTCCTACCTCTCTGGCTCCTAATCGCCTGTGCTTTCATAAGCATATTCGCGTGGCGTCGTTCTTTGGTAGATCGTTCTCCTTTCAAAAAATGGCTCGCCCACGGCCTGCGCCTCCTCGGCATCGTCTGCCTCATCCTCGCGATCTGCCGTCCCTATCTTCTAACCGATAGCGATCACCTCCACATCGTTTATCTCGTCGATATTTCAGAGTCGATGGATCCCGATTCCATCATCCAAGCCGCCGATGAAATCGAAACCTCTTCAGCAAAACTCAAAGCCACCGATCGCTTCAGCGTTCTCTCTTTTGGAAGCGGCATATCAACCACTGATCCAAAAGCTCTCCGCGAGCTCGCCAAAGAAGCTAAAAACGGCACAGCTGAATCCTCGAGTCGTAACTCCACCGCACTACCCGAAGCACTGTTAGGTTCTCGCTTGGTGTTCGACGCGGAAATGGCCAGACGCCTCGTGGTTTTCTCCGACGGTGTCCCTACTACTCCGGGCGCAGCGAATGCTCTCACCACACTGAAAGAAGAAGGTATCGATGTCCGCTTCCGCCAAGCCGCCGGACTCAAACAACCCGAAGCCGCCGTCATCGCCCTTGAACCAATGACCACAGTCGCGTTCCGCGGTGAAATCGTCCGGATGCGCCTCACAATGCGCTCGAACGAGGACATGAACGCTACCGCTCGCATCCTCCAACGCGGTGTGGCGGTTACCTCCACTCAAGTCAAACTCACCGCCAACAAAGACACTGTCGTAAACTTCGATGTCATGATGAACGCCTCTGGCGAAAGCCGTTGGGAAGCCGAACTTCTCCCGGAAAAAGATTGGTTCCCCATCAACAACCGTGCCGCAACCACCATCACTGTTAAAGGCGAGCCGCGCATCCTCGTTCTTCACCGCGATGAAAAACAAATGCGTCCTCTCGCCCGCGCGATGAAAAATCAAGGCCTCGATCTTGAGATCCGTGGCGAACGTGGCCTTCCAGATAGCATCCCGGAAATGCTCGCTTTCGATGCCATCGTCTTCGCCGATGTCTCTGCAGAAAAACTTACCATGAAGCAGATGGAACTTGTTGAGCGCTACGTTTCCGACTTCGGAGGTGGACTCGCCATGCTTGGTTCGGAAAACTCCTTCGGCCTTGGCGGATATTACCAAACCCCTATCGAAAAAGCCCTACCTCTCACCTCCCGTTACGAAAAAGAAAAACAAAAACCCAGCCTCGCGATGGTGCTCGTCATCGATAAAAGCGGATCCATGAGCGGTCCACCCATCGAGCTCGCACGCGCTTCCGCGAAGGCCGCCGCCGAACTCCTCAGCGCACAAGATCAGATCGCCGTAGTTGGCTTTGATAGCGAAACCCGCGTCGTCCTCCCCATGACCGGAGCTTCCGATAAAGGCACCATCCTCGCTGCCATCGAATCCCTAACAGCCGACGGCGGAACCGATGCTTATCCGGGCATGGTCAAAGGTAACGAACTTCTTCAAAACTCCGTCGCGAAGGTTAAACACATGATTGTCCTCTCTGACGGTCAAACTCCTGAAAATGATTTCGCAGGCCTCGTCCGCGGAATGCGCGCGCAAGGTATCACCGTCTCCAGCGTTTGCCTCGGTGATGGTGCAGCTAAAGAGATCATGCAAATGATCGCTCAAGAAGGCGGCGGACGTTACTACGAAACTAACGACCCAACCAACATGCCGCAGATTTTCACCAAGGAAACCATGCAGGCATCTCGCTCCGCGATTAAAGAGGATCTCTTCGGCACTGTCGTCACCGGTGATCATCCCATCCTCGCCGGCTTTGAAAAATCCGAGCTACCTTTCGTTCTCGGCTACGTGATGACCCAGCCCAAACCCACCTCCCAGCTCCTCATGGCAGCGGAAACCGGCGATCCCCTCATGGCAATCTGCCGCTATGGACTCGGCACCGGGCTTTGCTGGACCTCCGATCTATCAGAAAAATGGGGCAGCGAATGGCTCGGCTGGGGCAGCGGCCCTGCGTTCTGGTCACAGATTTTCCGAGGCATCGTCCGCAAAGAACAATCCACCGGACTCGCCGCCACTGGCACGGTCTCTCGTGAACAATGGCAAATCGATATCAACCGCCGCGATGAACAAGACCGACCCGTCAACCAAGTCAAATGGGATACCAAAGCCATCGATAGCAATGGAGCGGAAATTCCCGTCGCCATCCGCCAAACCGGTGTCGGCCGTTACGTCGCAAGCGTCGATCTCCTCGGCCACGAACGCATCAACCTCAGCCTCCGCGATACCGATTTCTCACTCATGAAAACCCTCGGCTGGCAACGTGACTACCCCGCAGAATACCGACTCGATAAAGATCCCGACCCCGCCATCAATAAACTTCCCCGCTTCAACCCCAACAATTCCCGCGACGAGATCCAGAACACCAAAGTCTACCAAGACATCTCCCATTGGTTCGTATTCGCCGGCTTCGCCTCACTCATCGCTGGCGTTGCTTCCCGGAGAATCTAACACAATTCTTCATCTTTCCTGCATTTTTCCGAGAAGTAAGAGGAATTAACCGCAAGGATCGCAAAGATCGCAAAAAAGAACCTAGTTTATACGGTTGTATCTTTTTAACTCATTAAATCTTTGCGCTCTTTGCGTTCTTTGCGGTTAAAAAATTTATCAACCCAAGTCTTCTCTCTTCCTCAACCCATTCACAGCATACAACGCTATCGCGATCCAGATCAGCCCGAACGACATCAAGCGTATATCCGTCATCGGCTCATCATAAATTTTCCAACCGATGAAAAACTGCATCGTCGGTCCGATGAATTGAAGCATCCCGAGTGTGCTAAGTCGGATATTCCGACTCGCAAAAGCAAACGCCAGCAGTGGGATAGCCGTCACGATCCCACTGCCCGCAAGCAGCAGCCCGTTCTGCCAGTTTCCCCCGAACGCATCCGCCACGCTCGCATGTGTCCACAACAACCAACCCAACGCCACCGGAACCAGCAAACTCGTTTCTACGGTCAAGCCATCCAGAGCGCCGAGGGATGATCGTTTTCTAACAACTCCATACAGAGAAAAACTCAATCCCAACGCCAGCGCCACCCAAGGAAAATGCCCTACCCCTGGGATCTGCAACATCACTCCCGCAAACGCCGTGACAATCGCCACCATCTGCAACCGATTCTGCCTCTCACCAAACCACAACGCTCCGAACAGCATATTGAAAAACGGATTGATGTAGTAGCCCAACGCCCCCTCGATCATGCGTTCATTAATCGTCGCCCAAACATAAAGCACCCAGTTTCCACCAATCAGAACTCCGGAAACCACATGCCACGAAAGCGTCCGCAGATCCGCCCGAATCCCCACCTTCCTCCACCACAACAACGGCCACAACATCAGGCAAGTCCAGCATGTCCGTTGCGCCACAATACTCATCGCCGGAATCTCCTCCAAATATTTCCAATAAATCGGCAATACTCCCCACAATCCAAACGCCACCACCCCCGCCAGCACTCCTTTCGCATTTCCCGTCACGCGGGATTCATAAACTCGCCTGTGAGCGTGCGCAATGCTCTTTAAAACCCAAAAGGTAGGGTCGTCTCGTACACCCCGATATGTCGGGGCCGAGACGACCGATTTTCAAGTTCTTGAGGTTTCATCTTTCTTCTCTTCCAAATCAAAAATAAACAATCATCAATCATCAATCGTCAATAAAACCGAATGTGAAAGCGATCTTTGGAGCCATTTCTTAACATCCTCTCTTCAATCATCAATCATCAATCATCAATAAAAACGAAATATCTAACACTTATTTCGCCTTGTCCCACTTGGAGAATTATTGACGATTGATAATTGTTTATTTTTAATTTTTAATTTTAGAGGATACCGATTCACTGTCTGCGGTTTTTGTGCTCGATATGAAAATCGCGATCAACTCGCCGCATTCTTTGATTGCGCCGGATGTCAGCGCTTCACCTGCAAGTCGTTTGCGCGCAATGATTTTAAGCCAAATCACCGTTTCCCGTAGCTCCTTGAGCGAGATTTTCATCTTATGAATGAAATCCTTTCTAGATTCCGCGCTGCGAGCTTCACCGTAATTAGGTGCTGGCGACGTTCCTGAACGAACCAATTGACCAGCGATATGATTACCTGCCTTTGAGACAGGCAAATCTTCAACCACACCAATTACCATCACAGCAAAATCTATCAGCCTATCTTCAAGTTCTTGAGGTTTCATATTCTTCTCTTCCAAATCAAAAATAAAAAATTAACAATCATCAATCATCAATAAATCTTGCAGCGCATGAGTTATCGTAGTGTTAGATGATTCGGTTTTATTGACGATTGATGATTGATGATTGCTAATTTTTGATTTGTTGGAAATTCGATTTGCTCATCTAACGGACTACTCACTCCCAATCCATGACTCATCGACACGTGCAGATAAATCTCCGTCGTCGTGATATCTTCATGCCCGAGCAGTTCCTGGATGGTCCTCAAATCCGTCCCATTCTCCAACAAATGCGTCGCGAACGAATGCCTCAACGCATGACTCGTCACTCGCTTCTCAATTCCCGCTGCTTCTGCACTTCGCTTGATCGCTTCACTGTATACTTTTTCATGCAAGTGGTGGCGTCTTCTGATGCCACTCTCTGGATCTACCGAAAGCTGTTTCGCCGGAAACAACCAAAACCACTCGCCCTAGTTTTATTGACGATTGATGATTGTTTATTTTTAATTTTTGATCTTAGAGGACAGCGATTCGCTATCGGCGGTTCTAGTACTTGATATAAAAATTGCAATCAACTCGCCACATTCTTTGATTGCGCTAGAAGTTGACGCTTCTTCAGCAAGTCGCTTGCGCGAAATAATTTTCAGCCAAATCACTGTTTCTCGCAGTTCTTTCAGTGAGATTTTCATCTTGTGAATGAAGTCTTTTCTCGATTCCGCGCTGCGAGCCTCGCCGTAATTCGGTGCCGGTGAAGTGCCAGAACGTACCAACTGACCTGCGATGTGGTTACCTGCCTTGGAGTTGGGCAAAGCCTCGACCACGCCAATTACCATCACAGCAAAATCTATCAGCCTATCTTCTAGTTCTTGAGGTTTCATATTTTTCTCTTCCAAATCAAAAATAAAAACTAAACAATCATCAATCATCAATAAATCTTGCAGCGCATGAGTTTATCGTAGTGTTAGATGATTCGGTTTTATTGACGATTGATGATTGACGATTGTTAATTTTTGATTTGTTGGAAATTCCACTTCTTCATCCAACGGACTGCTC
>JANOKJ010000226.1:0-9180 GCA_031419275.1 Akkermansiaceae bacterium
TTACGCGCTGGTCTATCGCACCAAGGAATTTAAAGGCCAGGACGAAGGGCAACTCTTCGGAACGGTTTCCACGAACTGGACGTTCTGATCCGGATTTAGACCGTTTGCCGAAGTCCTTGCGTTTATGTGCTTGGTTGGGGCGAGAGTCCCCAACAACGACCTAGGGCTGGAATCTGCAGCCACGATTAAATGCGCATGCACTTTTGGTAATCGGTCTAGCGAAAGATCAAGCCGTTGATGGCTTTTAGGAGATTTAAGATGGCTTCGTGAGCGGAGTCGATTTCGTTGGCTTTTAAAGTTCTATCGGCGGCGCGGTATTGGAAGCGGTAGGCGATGGATTTACGGTCGGCGGCGATTTTTTGGCCGGAGGGATCGGTGAATAGGTCGAAGCATTCGTAGGAAACAAGGAGCGGCTCTTTGGATTTTTCTAACAATGATTCGATTTCGGCGTTCGGGGTGGAGATGGGAAGTTCCATCGCCGAATCGCGAGAGGAGCCGGGGAATTGTGGGAGGTCTTCGACTTGGGTTTTGCTAGAAATGAGTTTGCGAAGTTTTCCGAGATCGAGTTCTGCGACGAAGACGGGCGAGATGAAATCCAAGGCGCGCTCGCGAGAAGGTAACAGTCTTGCGAAGACGCCGATGGTTTGATCACCAGCTTTGATTTCCGCGCCGAGGGTGAAGTTTTCGCGGTCTTTGGATTTAAGGGAAATGCTTTGGTTCGGAAGCAGGGCGGAGAGGATGGCTTTCGCATCGTAAAGATCTGCGGCGCGATCTTTGTTAGACCATGAGGATGGTTGGGTGTTTCCTGAAATGAGAATGGCGAGGCTGTCGCTTTCCTGATCGAGGGCTTTGCCGCCACCGGCGTTGCGGAAGACCCGACCCATCTCGAACAGGCGGATGGATTTCGCTTGTTGGCGGGCGTTGCGTTCCGCGCTGGTAACGAGACCTGGAACGATGGACGGACGCATGATCGCGTGATCTTCGCTGAGCGGAGATTTAACGCGGATGAGATCACCGTCTTGCATCGGGCGGAGAGGCAAGATGTCGGTGAGTTGGCTTTCGGAAATGAGTTTGATCGTCTGGCACTCGTATAAACCAAGTGCAGCGAGACGACGGCGCAGGATCATGTCGGCATCGTATGCGGCATCGACATCACTGGTTGGAACGAGCGTGGCGCGGAAACGCGATGGCACGTTTGCGAGGCCGTGGACGCGGGTGATTTCCTCTGCGAGGTCGATGTGACGGGTGAGGTCTTGGCGGAACGATGGGATGAGCCATTTGCCATCAGCTTGTTTGGTGAGACCGAGACGGGTGAGGATTTCCTCTGCGGCTTCGGTGGAAATGGAATTTCCGAGAAGGTGGTGGAGTTTATTGAGATCGAGGGAGACGGGGGATGGAGGGATTGGGGGACTTCCTGCAGCTTGAGTGGGTGAAGGTGATGAGCCGATCAGTTCAATCGCAAGTGCGGCGGCCGGGAGGACGCCTTGTGGATCGACTCCGCGTTCGTAGCGATAGGAGGAATCCGATGAAAGGGCGGTGCGGCGTGAGGTGCGGCGGATGCCGGATGGGGAGAAGTAAGCGGATTCGAGGATGATGGAGGAGGTGGATTCGGTGACGCCGCTATCGAGTCCGCCCATGACGCCAGCGAGGGCGAGGGCTGCGCCGGATTCGTCGGAGATGAGAAGATCGTCGCTTGTTAGAATGTGAACGGATTCATCGAGGGCTTTGAATGTTTCGCCGTCTTTCGCCTGGCGGATGACGATGGCGCCGGTGACTTTTGCGGCATCGAAGGCGTGTAGCGGTTGTCCGGTTTCGTGGAGAACGTAGTTGGTGATATCGACGATGTTATTGATCGGGCGAAGTCCGATGGAGGAGAGGCGTTGTTTGAGCCAATCGGGGCTCTCGGTGACGGAGATGTTGTCGATGCGGGTTGCTGCGTAAAACGGGCAGGAGACGGTGGCTTCGAGTTTGATGAAGTCGGTGGAGGCTGGAACAGAAGAAGCGGGCGAGACGCCCGCGCTCCCTTTAATGAGAGGAGTTTTTAGCAGGGTCGCGAGCTCGCGCGCCATACCCGCGTGGGAGAGGAGGTCGGGGCGGTTCGGTGTGACTTCGAGTTCTAACAAAGTGTCGGAATCGAAAAGGTTTTTGACGGGAATGCCGATAGGAGATTCTGCTGGTAAAATGAGCAGGCCGTCCTCGCCTTTCGGTAGGCCGATTTCTTCAGCAGCGGCGAGCATCCCTTTGGATTCGACTCCGCGCATTTTGGTTTCACCGATGGTGAAGCCTGCAGGAAGTTGGGTGCCGGGGAGGCAGCAAGGAACTTTATCGCCGACTTTGTAATTTTTCGCGCCGCAGACGATTTGGCGGAGCTGACCTTCACCGGCATCGACTTGAGTGACCTTGAGTTTGTCAGCATCTGGGTGCTGAACGGCTTCCATGATCTGCGCGACAACAATTTTATCCGAGGCGATGCCTTTGGTGATGATGCCCTCGACTTCTACGCCAGCGAAGGTGAAGAGGTCGGAGATTTCCGAAATGGATTTTCCGGAAAGGTCTAGGTGGGTTGAGAGCCAGTTGAGTGAGATGTTCATGGAGAGAAAATTTTAAGCACTAAGTATGAAATCTTAAACGGAAGACATGACTTGTGTGCGGATGGTTCGATCAATATTATTTAGAATTTCGGACTTATGATTTCGTGCTTCAAGCGAATTGCGACAAGAAGCGGGTGTCGTTTTCGATGAGTAGGCGGATGTCTTTGATGCCCCAGCGGATCATGGCGAGGCGGTCGAGGCCCATGCCGAAGGCGAAGCCGGTGATTTTTTTGGGATCAAGGGCGTTGTCTTTGCGGGTGGCGTTGATGGATTCGAAAACTGCGGGGTCGACCATGCCGCAGCCTGCGACTTCGATCCATCGCGGTGCTTGGCCTTTGATCTGGAGTTTTACATCGATCTCAAAAGATGGCTCAGTGAAGGGAAAGAAATGTGGGCGGAAGCGGACTTCGGTGGTGGTGCCAAACATTTCACGGAAGAAATATTCGAGAGTGCCTTTGAGATCAGGAAGGGTGACGTCGGTATCAACGAAGAGGCCTTCGAGTTGGTTGAAGACGGAGAGGTGAGTGGCGTCGATTTCGTCGCGGCGGTAGGCGGAGCCGGGAGCGATGATGCGGATGGGTGGCACGGAAGATTCCATTGTGCGAATCTGGACGCTGGATGTGTGAGTGCGGAGGAGTTTGCCGGAGTTGAAATAGAACGTGTCTTTTTCGTTACGGGCGGGGTGATCAGCGGGGGTGTTGAGGGCGTCGAAGCAATGGTATTCGTCTTCGATTTCTGGGCCATCGGCGAGGGCGAAGCCCATGCGGCGGAGGATTTGGATGGCTTCGTCGCGGATCAGGGTAAGGGGATGGAGTCCACCGGTTGGGAGTAAGCGGGCGGGGAGGGTGAGATCGATGCCGGAGAGTGCTGCGGCATCGGCGATGGCTTGCAGGGCGTTTTGTTTTTCCTCAAGAGCGGATGTGATCGCGGTGCGAGCGGCGTTGAGGGATTGGCCGAAGGTGGCTTTTTCCTCATTTGGGATGTCTTTGAATAAGGCGCCAGCGAGTGTGAGGGTGCCTTTTTTCCCGAGAACCGCAACGCGGGCGTCATCGAGGGCGCGCGCGTCGTTGGCGGCGGCGATGAGTTCAAGGGCGGAAGATTGGATGGATGCGATTTGCTCGTTCATGGGCGGGCAAGGGGATAGCCGAGAGTTTGCCGCTGGGCAAGAGTTTGCTGGAGGGGGAATGTTTCACCGCAGAGGCGCGGAGGCCGGAGAGGGTCGCGGAGCTGGGCGTATGAAAATTTTAGACCACAAGATAAACTGTCTAAAACGAGTAATTTTGACCACGGAGTGCACGGATTACACGGAATGAAGATAGAAATTAAGGCTAATAAAGATGAGGAGAAGGGAAAGGTGCGATAGCGCCCACTCCGTGTATTCTGTGCACTCCGTGGTTCAATTTTCTCTGGATTCTTATAATGTCACCTCAGTGCCGATCCCGCCATCTGTAAAGATTTCTAATAAAAGCGCATGCGGAAGGCGTCCATCGATGAAATGGACTTTACTCACTCCGGCGTTGAGAGCGTCGATGGCAGAGCGGATTTTTGGGATCATGCCGCCGGAGATCGTGCCGTCTTCGATGAGGGCGTTGGCTTGTTCGACGTTGATGGATTGGATCAGCGAGGATGGATCTTTGGGATCGGAGAGTAAGCCGGGAACATCTGAGAGGTAGACGAGTTTTGAGACGCGCAGATCTTTGGCGAGGGCGGCAGCCGCCAAGTCGGCATTGATATTGAGGGCTTTGCCGGTGGCGATTTCTGCGGCGAGCGGGGAAATAACTGGGACGATGCCGGCTTTGTGGGCCGTGTCCATGTTGGCGAGTTGGCAGCCGACCACTTCGCCCACGCGTCCGAGGTCGATGGGTGTGCCGTCTTTGTCGAAGGATTTGATTTTCTCTCCGAGGAAGATGTCGGTTCCGGGTATGCCGATGGCTTTTCCTCCGAAGTCGCGGATCATGCGAACTAGGCTGGGATTGATTTCGTTAGAGAGGACACGAGAAACGATGTCGATGGATTCCTCACTGGTGTAGCGGAGGCCGTTGATGAATTTTGCTTCGATGCCGGATTCCTCCATCGCGGCGGAAATCGCTTTTCCTCCTCCGTGAACAACGACGGGGTTGATGCCTGCAACTTCAAGGAAAGTGATGTCGCGCATGACGTTTGCGACGAGTTCGGGATCTTCCATAGCGGAGCCGCCCATTTTGATGAGAATGGTTTTCGAGCGAAAGTCCTGCAGGTAAGGCAGGGCTTCGATCAGGGCGTGGGCTTTTTCGGCGGGATTCATATTCAGAGACAGAAGACTATGAGACATCCTTCGACAAGCTCAGGACTGAGGCAAAACACCCTTCGACAAGCTCAGGACTGAAGCAAGACTAGAATGCTTTACCAGGGTAACTGGAAGCGTCCGCGGCGGTATTGGTTGGCTTTGCGCCGGGTGAAGAAGATGGCGACGATGAGTGTTAGTAGGGCGGGGAGGGTTGGAATCCATGTGGCGGTGAGATGGACGATGAGGAAATGAATGATGATGATGGCGGCCGTCAGTGCGATAAGGGGTCCGCGGGCGTCGCGACCGAAGCAGAAATTCTGGATGCCGAAAATCAGGCAGAGCAGTGCGGCCATGAAGAGTAGTTCGACGTCTTTGGTGAGGTTAGCGTAATATTTAATCGAAAATCCGGTGGATGGATTGGAAAGGAGGGTGATGGATTGGATAAGAGAGTTAGAAAATTCAATTGAGGGAAGGTCCTGTGCGGAATGGGTGTTGCGGATGATGATCGGCTTGAAGTGATCTTTTGGAAATGGTTGTTCTGCGGCATCGAGTAATTCTTCCGCAGGGAGCGGTTGGGTTTTGATGTTTTTAAATCCTTCGGGGAAAATGCTGAGTCGGCCGTAGTTATCGATAGGGATGTAACTAGATTTTTTTCCAAGGTAGATGTGGCGACCTAGGTAAATTTCGATGGAGGATGGGGGAACTTGTAGGTGATTAAGTGCAGTGAGGAGGTGGAAGGAAAGAACCACGCGGTCATCCCAGATGGCGATAAGTGGTAGGGATTTCTGATCGGACTCTGATTCGAGTGCGGTGAAGCCAGCGAATGATTTTTCATTTCCTAACAGGACTCCAGGGATGGGTATCCGATTGACTACTGGAACGAGAGCGATGTTTCCGTGGAGTTGAGAAAGATCAATCGAAGCGCGGCGAAAAGCGGGAGGAATCGAAGATGGGGTTGAACCTCTGGATAACGGGGCTGAGGTAATAAGGTGTGGGATAGCATCGAGTTGCTTATCCAAGGCGGTGAGTGGAATGGTGTCGGGATCAGACCATGTCAGAGGGGTGCTGATGGCGATGGAATCTTGATTAAGTTCCGTAAGATTTTTGAGGATAATCGCAAAATCTACGGGTGATGGGGGAGAGGATTGAAAAATCTGGTTTGGATCATCGGTGATCGTGATGTCGATGGGCTGGCTGATTTTTTTAAAGTCGACCTGTTTGGATGTTTTGTGTGAGTAAGGATTTTCGAGTGAGCCATCGCCATCGATGACGGATTGGGAGCCGGTGAAGGGGATGGTTGTGAAGAGGAAGGCGTATCGCTCGAAGCTGCTTCCTGGGATTAACCAACAGGCAGTAAATCCCACGATCGATGAGCAAACGATGCTGGCGTAACGACGAGGGATCATGAGGTGAATGAAATTGCTAGTTGTTAGGAAACCGCTTGGAGTATGCTTTGGGTGACTTCATCGGTGCTGCCGTTGGCGTCGATGAGTTTGGCGAAGGGTTCGTCTTTCAGGGAGAGGAAAATTTCGCGGCAACGGCTGAGGTTGGAGCGTTGTTCGAATTCGTTGGCGGTATCGCCGCGTGAGCCGATACGGGTGAGTGCGGTATCGACATCGAGGTCGAGGATGAGCAGGAGATCGGGGACGGGAGCGAAGGCTTCGTTGTCTTTGCGGATTTGAATGGGATCGAAACCACGTGCGCCTTGGTAGGCCATGGTTGAGAAATAGTAACGGTCTAAAATGACGACGTGTCCTGCGGCGAGTGAGGGTTGGATGAGCTCTTCGACGTGCTGTTTGCGGTCGTTGTAAAAGGCTTGGAGTTCTTCGTCGGGAGAGAGTCGACCGGTTTCCGCGGATTTGCGGAGCAAGGTTCCCCATGGTCCGTCGGTGGGCTCGCGGGACAAGGTTACGGTTTTACCTTTGGCTTTGAAATGTTCGGCGAGGCGCTTGGACTGAGTGGATTTCCCAGTGCCGTCGATGCCTTCAATAACGATGAACATGGTTTTAGTTCTTGGTTCTGGGTTCTTAGTTCTTGGTTGGAATATGAGGAGAGTGAAGCGCTAACTAAGAACTAGGAACCAAGTAGCGGGATTTAAGATGTGCGATGTAGTCGCTGGTGTCTGGTGCACGACCGGTGGCGATTTTCATGAGATCGGCAGGATCGTGCGTTGCGCCGTGGCGATGGATGTTTTCGCGCAGCCATGCGAGCAAGGGTGCGTAATTGGCTTCCTCTGTTGCGGATTTGATTTTTGGATCCGAATTAGCGGCTTGGAAGAGTTGGGAGGCGTTGATGTTGCCGAGTGTGTAAGTTGGGAAGTAGCCGATTCCACCCATTGACCAATGGATGTCTTGGAGGCAGCCGTGGGCGTCGTCTTTGGGAAGGAATCCGAAAGATTTTTTGAACAAGCTGTTCCATGTTGCTGGGACATCTGCGACGGAGATTTCTTCTTTGAGAAGCATGCGTTCGATTTGGAAGCGCAGGATGATGTGTAGATCATAGGTTGCTTCATCGGCCTCGACTCGGATTTCAGAGAGTTCCGCGCGATTGATGTAATGGAGGAATTTTTCTAACGGAAAATCCTCGAGTTGAGGGAAGTATTGTTTGGCGATGGGATAGAATTTGTTCCAGAATGCGGCTGAGCGTCCGACCTGATTTTCCCAGAGGCGCGATTGGGATTCGTGGATGCCGAGTGAGACAGCGGAGCCGGAGGGTAGGCCGAAGTCATCGTGTGGAAGTCCTTGTTCGTAGAGGCCGTGGCCGACTTCGTGCATGATCCCGAAGAGGGATGAAGTGAAATCGTTGAGGTCGTAGCGGGTGGTGATGCGAATGTCCTGCGGTCCGAGGGTGGTGCAAAATGGGTGGGTGGTTGTGTCGATTCGGCCGGCGTGGAAATCGAAACCGATTTCAGCAGCGACGAGTGCGTTGAAATCTTGTTGGGCGCGGTGTGGATAAATACCGGGAGGTAAGGAAGGTTTTAGAGATTTGGATTTCTCGACAGCAGCGGCAGAGATAGGTGCGAGTTTATCGCGTAAATTATCAAAAAGATCGGCGATGTTTTGGGTGGAAGTTTTCCGCTCGTAACCTTCTAGCAGAGCGCTGTAAGGCTCGTCGGAGTAGCCCCATAGGTCAGCTTTTTGTAGGGCGATATCGACGAGGTTTTGGAGGTGAGGGGCGAAAATTGAGAAGTTGGATTGCTTGCGTGCATCGATCCATGCGTGGTGGGCGGCGGATTCGATTGAGGATTCGCGGGCGACTAGTTCAGTGGGGATTTTCGCGGCGCGATCGGATTTGCGGCGAAGCTCGCGGAGGTTGGCGGAGTAGGTGGGCTTTTTACCGCGATCTTTGGCTTCGGCTTTGGAGAGAGCGGTGAGGTAGGATTTGGAAGTGGAAAGTTTGTGGGCGTGTGCGGCGAGATAGCAAAGTTGTTTGGAGCGGTATTCGGCGGAATTTGATGGAAGATACGTTTCCTGATCCCATGAGAGAATGGAGCTGATTTGCTCGATGAGAGTGATCTGGCGAACTTGATCGAAGAGTTTCATGTGGGTGAGGATGAACGATGGAGGGGAAAGGTCGAAGTTTTTTGATAAAGAAAAAGCCGGGCAGCCCCGATGGATCGGGGTGCCCGGCTTGAGGATAAGATCGGCGACCGAAGATCGCCGCTACGGTTACATCATGCCGCCCATGCCGCCGTGGTCATGGCCGTGGCCGCCTGCACCGGCTGCTTCCTTTTCAGGAAGGTCGGTGATGAGGGCTTCGGTGGTGAGCAGAAGGCCAGCGATGGAAGCTGCGTTTTGAAGAGCGGAGCGGGTGACTTTGGTTGGGTCAACCACACCGGATTTGATGAGGTCTTCGAATTTGTCAGTTGCGACGTTGTAGCCTTCGCCACCTTTGCCGTTTTTGACTTTTTCGACGACGAGTGCGCCTTCGCGGCCGGCGTTAGCGACGAGCTGGCGAAGCGGAGCTTCGACGGCACGAGCAACGATACCTGCACCAGTGAGTTCGTCACCTGTGAGGCCGAGATCGCCGAGAGCTGCTTGAGCGCGGATGAGAGCTGTGCCACCGCCTGGGACGATGCCTTCTTCCACCGCTGCGCGAGTGGCGTGAAGGGCGTCTTCGACGCGCATTTTTTTCTCTTTCATCTCGGTTTCGGTAGCTGCGCCTACATTGATGACGGCGACGCCACCTGCGAGTTTGGCGAGACGCTCTTGGAGTTTCTCGGAATCGTAATCGCTGGTGGTTTCTTCGATTTGACGACGGATTTGGTTCACGCGGCCGGTGATGGCTTCGGAAGTGCCGCCACCTTCAACGATGACGGTGGAA
>JANOKJ010000227.1:0-3956 GCA_031419275.1 Akkermansiaceae bacterium
ATGCCGAGTGCGGCGAGCAGGCCGGACTCGTGATTGCGCTGCTCGACATTGAAGCGGAACAACATGGCTGTTAGAGCGACGGCGGCAAGGATCAGAAAAAACGACATGCTCAGAAACAGGCTGGCTATATCGACGGGAGAAGATGCGGCGCTTGCGCTTTCAGTGGCGATGTCGCGGATCAGCAAGCCGGCGTCGGCGGGGGTTAGGGCTTCTAAGATTTTTCTTTCTAAATCGGGGACTGGAATGTCCCCGCTCCTTATTCTTAACGAGGTGGCGTTGCCCCAGCGGTTGCTCCACATGGCGCGGGCGGCATCGTGGGAAATGAAAGCTTTGGGTGTGCCGCGGTGATCGTCCCAATAGGTTTCGTCCTTATCACGGATACGGCTGAGATCGAGTGGCAGGCCGGAAGTCCAGTCGGCGGAGTTGTCCGCTTCGGCGATGCCCGGGAAATCCGGCATCCAGAGTTTGTCGGCAGCAGCTCCTTCGAGCGGGACGATGCTGTGGACGCGGAACGTGGAGGATTTCTCGACGAGTTGGTTGCCGTTTCCGAGGGTGAAATAGCGGAGTGTGACGGTGTCGCCGGGCTTGGCGGCGAGGTCTTCGGCTTCCCAGGAATTGAGGACGATCTGGTCGGGCGCGAGGTCATCGGGGACAAAAGAAACGGCGGTAGGATCGATGCCGGTAGCCATCGAGTAGGGCGTTTCCTTGCCGTTGGCGGCGATGGTGTTAGAAAGGTAGGTGAGGACGGGGCGGGATGACGGAAGGAGGGCACGGAGTTTTTCCTCGATCAGAGTGGGGATGAAAATCCGGTCGGTGCGGATCTCGGTAGAACTAGAGAGCGAGACATCTAACAAGGAGAGTCCGTAATCGGCGAGTTGGGCGGACTTGCGGATGAGGGTGGTGGCTTCATCAGTGGTTAGATTTTCCTGAAACAGCAGGAGGTTGGCGCTGTTAGGTCGCTCGATGGCGGCGGCGAGAGCTTCTATGGGGAGAAAAATGGCCGGTGCGGGGAGTTGTGTGGCTTGGAGATTGAAGCGGCCCATGGCGTCGTCCTCGCGGATTTCGGCGACAGTGCCGCGGATGGCGATGAGTTCCTCGGGTTCACCGGAAAGCGGGGCGTCGCGTGAGGCGAGGCCGGGTTTGCCGAGACGGATGACGAGGGTATCGCCGAGCGAGAGATCGAGAGTGCGGGCGAGCTCGCGGTTGATGGCCCAAGAGCTTTTGTCGAGGGCGGGCGGGTTGGTATTTCCGGGAGCGAATTTCCAAAACTCCGGAGTGACGCCGAACAGATTGACTTGGCCGGTCGAGCGGCCAGATGGCGTATCGACTTGGCTGCGGAGTTGCAGAACCGGCGCGGTGCCGGGGAGATCATTCGCTAGGCGGGCTCGGAAGAAATTTTCGCCACCAGCAAGAACGAGGGTGGCGCGGCCGGTGCGCTGCTCAGCGATTTGTCGAAGCGTGGATTTTACGGAGTCACCGGCGAAGAGCGCGCCTAACAGAACCATCGCACCGAGGGCGGAACCTAACAGAACGCCGAGGTAAGCGCTGCGGTAATGTCGGAGGCCGCGGAGGATGAAGGAAGATGCGGTCATGGGAAAGTGCCGAGTGATCAGTGATCAGTGATCAGTGATCAGGGATTCCTGCTCTAAGCGGAGGAATTCTTCGATGCTCATTCGATGCACAGGAGCGTCGGGCGGACTTACAAAGACCGAGATTCCGATCTCTGTATCCATTTTGAAAAATCCGGTTTGGCGGTGTGAATCGCCTGAGGCGAGACCTAGTGTCAGCAACTCGGCGACAAGATCTTTTAGTTTACGGCCTTCTTCGGCGGCGCGGATCTTGATTTTGCGCATCAAGGGATCGGGTAGATCTAAAGTGGTTTTAATACTGCTACATTCTTGTAAAGCTGAGATAATGTCAAATCGAGCGAGTCGTATGGGTGCTAAAAATCATTCTGAATGATCCTCTGGCTCCATGAGATCCTGTGAAGGCCGACGGATTGCGAGCACCCGAACCTCGTCGTCTTTGATCTGGTAGAGAATACGGAATGCGGAATGGTTTTTTCCTGAGAGCAGGCAGCGGATCTCGACAGGGAAGGCGACGGATTCCCTTGCAAGTGCATGGCGTTCCGGAGCGATTTCAAGTGATTTGATGGCGTTGATGATGCGGGTGCGCCACGATTCCGCACCTTGCGGAGAGCGTTCTCGGATCCATAGAAAATGGTCGCGAAAATTCTCATCCGCTGGATCAGTGATGATTACCCGGTGAAGCATTTGCGGTCAGAGTGCTTCCCACCCGAGAATCGATTCGGACAAAGGTTTTGAACGTCCCGCCTCCGCAGCCTCGAGGCCGATCCTAATCGCCTCGATGCTATCGAGATATTCGGCGGCAACGGACAAGCGTTCGTATTCCTCGGCCGGCATCACCGCGAGGCTTGGGCGGCCATGTTGGGTGAGAATTTCCGCCCTCTTGGTTAGGCGAATTCGAGCGGTATGCGCGCTGGCATTACGGACGAAATCGGAAATGGGATGAATCTCGTTAATTCTAAGATCAAGTGGCACAGTCGTAGTAAAACATGAATAGAAACATATTTAAAGATGAATTTTCACTATTTCTTGTCAGTGGAGCTTGCCGTTTCTCAGTTCGAAGGTTTTTCCCATACGCTTCGCGATGGCGAGGTTGTGGGTGACGACGATGAGGGTGACTCCGTGGTCGCGGTTGAGGGCGAGGAGGAGGTCGGCGACGGTGTCGGCGGACGCGGGATCGAGTGAGCCGGTGGGTTCGTCGGCGAGGATGAGCTTGGGTCGGTTGATGAGGGCGCGGGCGACGGCGGTGCGGAGTTTTTCGCCGCCGGAGAGTTGCCAAGGCAGGTGGTGAAGGCGGCCGGAGAGGCCGACGCTTTCAAGGAGTGTTAGCGCGCGCTTTTCCGTGTCGGCGGCGGATTCCTGCCAGTCGCCGGCGAGGCGTGGGACTAGGACGTTTTCGAAAACGTTGAGCTGCGGAAGGAGGTGCTGTTGTTGAAAAATGAAACCGAGCGAGTGGTTGCGAAAAGCGGCCGCCTGTTCCTCGGAAAAGGTGGAGATATCCTGATCGCCAATCGTGATCGTTCCGGAGGTCGGTCTATCCAAGGCACCGAGAAGATTGAGAAGCGTGGATTTCCCGCTGCCGGAAGGGCCGACGATGGCGGCGGTTTCTCCTGTGGCAAGAGTGAGGTCGAGACGGTCGAGAACCTGAATGGCTTCGCCTGGGGTTTCGTAGGTTTTGGAGAGGTTAAGAACGGAAATCATGATGGGAAGAAGTGCCGAGTGAGCAGTGAGCAGTTGAAGAAAAATCTAACGGAGGATATTCCAGCGTTTGGCTTTGACCTCGAAGGTGGGGAGTGTGCCGGTGGGCACGGCGGTGACGGGGATACGGAGGGTGAAGACGGAGCGGAGTTTTTGGGCGAGCTTGCTTGCGGTTTCCGTGGTGGACTCAACTGTTAGATGGATCTCGGCAAGAGCTGGGCGTTGATCGATATCCACCTGATACTCGGCGATGTCAGGAAATGAGCGGACGATGGCATCGATGGAACTTGGATAGATGTTGATGCCGCGGATCACGATCATGTCGTCGGTGCGACTGAGAACGCCACCACGGAGTGCGAATTGATCTTCGTATGCCACGGGCATGACGAGGTCGCCAGTACGGTAGCGAAGCAGAGGCGAGCCGTAGCGGCCAAGAGTGGTGAGAACGAGTTCGCCGGTTTCTCCCCACGGGGTGGGAGCTCCGTTGGTGGGGTCGATGACTTCGCAGAAATAGGAGTCATGTCGCAGCAGGAGAAGATCTCGATCGGTCTCCGAACTAACAGAAACCGGGCCGATCTCGGTCATGCCATGGTGATCGTAAACGTGAGCCTGCCATGCGGTTTCGATGCGTTGGCGGACTTCGAGGATGCTGCCGCCGGGTTCACCGCAGAC
>JANOKJ010000228.1:0-27451 GCA_031419275.1 Akkermansiaceae bacterium
TTCATGGCTTCACCGAAGAGAACCGCGCCGATTTCGGCACAGCCGAGCGGGAGACCAAGGTGTCCGGAGTTACAGGCGTGGACGGCGTCCATGGCGAGGCCACGGGCTTCGTTTGCAGCGGTGGTAAGTGCTTTCGTATTCATAAAATTAGAGTCGCCGCCGTATTTTTGGCAGCGGGGTGCGCAAACCCTAGAAATTCGAGCCCTTTTGACAAGCAATTCATCGCTATATTCGTGGGGAATCGATCAAGTCCCGCTCATGGCAACCAGTTCCGCATAACATACCCCGCTGCCCCCAAATAAATCCAAAGCACTACCCACCGTCACATCAACCAAACCTTTTCCAAGCTCATCCACCAAACGCACGTCATCCAGCGTCGCCGCTCCGCCCGCATACGTCACCGGACATTTTCCCCATCCCCCCAGAAAACTCACCAACTCCTCATCCACCCCACCGCACAAACCTTCGACATCCGCGGCATGCACCAAAAACTCATCGCAATACGGCAACAGCCCATCCAGTGTCTGAGCGGAAATTTCCAGTTCGGTAAGCGTCTGCCAGCGATTCATCGCCACCCTCCAGCCATCCGCCGTGCGGCGGCATGACAGATCGATGACCAAGCGTTCTTTACCGACCTCACTCGTAATTTCTTCAAGCGCACTCTGAAGAAACCGACCCTCAGAATCAAACAACGCCGAGGTCACGATCACATGACTCGCACCCGCTGCCAGCCATTCACTGGCGTTTTCTGCACGAATCCCACCTCCCAACTGCATCCCGCCCGGCCACGCAGCAAGCGCTTCTTTCGCCGCTTGATCATTGCCTTTTCCCAGCATAATCACATGCCCACCACGCAATCCGTCTTGACGGAATTTCTCCGCAAACCACGCCGAGGACTGATCTGAAACGAAATTCTCCCTAGGCCCAGGACCATGATCCCGGAGGCTACCACCCACGATTTGCTTCACTTTGCCATCGTGGAGATCAATACAAGGCCGAAACCTACAGTTCATTTCGAGTGTTCAATATGCACATGACCCCCACATGAGGCGCAAGAAGCCGGAAATTGGCCGTAATAACCATTCGGGCAGTATTTACAAGATGGCTTGAAGGTAAATGGATCAATCGGAGGAGTTACCTTACAAGAGCTTAATAAGCCCGCCAAAGCCAATGTGACATATAAGAATTTCATATCTGGAATTAGGTTTAAAAGAGACCTATCAAGAGATTTAGATGCTGGCGAGATTTAAAATTACAATCAATACCCCCCAATCTCCCAATTTCCTATCTTCTTTCTTCCATGTCAGAAATCCGTGATTCATTCTCCGCCTAGTGAAATTCACTTCTGTCATCACTTTTGTTATCCTTACGGCACATCTCGCACGCGCAGATGATATGATCGAACAGAGCATCACTGCTGCCAAGCACGCCATGGAAAATGATCTTTGGGACGTCGCTACCTCGAAATTGAAATCCGCTGCCGAGCAACCCAATCTCTCACCAGATGCCCGCGCGGAAATTCTCATCATGCTTGCGGAAAGTTTAATCCGCAGCAACCAACCCACCAAAGCCCTCGCCCTTCTCGATCAACCCACAGTTGCAAATTTACCGGAAACTCCTTTTTGGAGAGGTTTGGCTCTCGCTGGTTCTGGAAGATTCAATGACGCCGCTGAATCACTAGCCATCATCGCCGAACAACCCACCCACCCTTTTATCCGAGAAGCCGCTCTTACTTCTGCCAGCCTTTATCTCTCACTTGACCAACCCGATAAATCTCTAAAAATTCTCAAACTCCTTGAGTCATCTCCAAAATCCTCCGACCGCATCGACGCTGCTTTCCACCAAGCGGAAATCCTTATCGATCTCGGAGAATATGATCAAGCACGCAGCCATTTTGTAAAAACCAAAGAAATCCCGAAAAATTTAATCCCAGCTGCTAAATTTTTGGATGCCACTCTGACTCTAAAAGCAGGCGATGCTGCTGCTGCCGAAATCATCTTTACCGATCTTATCGCAAAACCAGATGGTCAATCCACTACCCGTTACAATCTAGCTGCTATCGGTAAGGCCGATGCTATTGCTGCCCAGAACAAACCAGCCATCGCCACCCAATTCCTCCTCACATTTATCCAAGATCATCCGCAAACTACCGCTCTCAATCCTATTTTTCATAGAATTATCGACTGGCTACCCGAACAAATCATTACCACAGATCACCCCACTCTCGTTCAGTTAAATGAATGGATTCCAGCAACACTCCCTCCCTCAACTGGCTTAATTAACACCGAAGCTGCCACAGCCGCCGCCGCCTTACCTATAGAATTCAGCGAACTAGATGACCTAGTTGTATTCTCCATGCACGCACGTGCCATCGGCCTTCATCGTATCAACAACCCTGCTGCAAAAATCGAAGCACGCCTGCTCATGCAACGCATTCTTCTGCTGGCACCTCACCACTTCCTCGCACCAAAATCACTATTCGAACTCGCAAAGTGGCAACTTGAAACTAACGAACCAGAACAGGCATTTGCCCTTCTCGATTCTCTCCGACAAACAACGAAGTCTGCTCTTATCAAAGGCGAAGCGACTTTTCTCGATGCAAAAATCGCCTTCGACCAAGGTGAAAAAGACTTAGCGATCTCACTCTTCGATGAAGCCGCAAATCTGCTTTCTCAAGAAAACCGCAACAACTCCTTAATTAACTCCGCTCTCGTCCGCCTAAACGAATCCAATCGCGAATCCCTCACCATCAAGCACGAAGATCCCGCCATCGAAGAGAAACTTAACATCGAGCTCAATCTAGAAAAAGCACTCACTCTTCACGACCCTGAAAAAGCCAAACTCGCTCTTGATACATTTCTTACCGAAAACCCCAACCACCCACGCGCTATCGAAGCACGCATCGCCATTATCGAAGCGGCTATCAATTCCACACCACCCGACCTTTCCTTAGCACAAGCCCAACTCGATATCATCAAATCCACAGATATCACTCTAACTGAGGAAAAAAAATCACATATCGCCATCACCGAACTCCGCCTTGTTGATGCACTGAATCAACTCGATCAAACGATCGCGCTCGCTAATCAAATCATCGAAAAATTCCCCGGCACACCACACGAATCAGAAGCCCTAATGATTCTCGGAAAATCCCTTTTTCGCTCAAAAAGCTATAACAAAGCACGCATCGTCTTCGAAAAAATTGCCAAATCAAAACCAGGCACTCAACGCTCTCAAGCTGCATATCTCCTCGCAGCAAGATCAGCAGCCCTCGGCGCTACAACCCAATCTCGCGAAGAAGCCCTCAAACTCTTCGATCAAGCCATTGCAATCGACGGGCCTCTCCGCCCTATGGCTATCCTCGAAAAAGCCCGATTGAACATCGACCTCAATCAAATCGATCTAGCCATCAAATCTCTAACAGATGCTTATCATAAAATTTCTCCTGACGATCCTTCACGACTGCCCACAGGACTACTTCTCTCAGAGGCCATCTATGCACGTGGAGATTCCAACCCAGAAAACCTCCTCAAAGCACTCGAGATTTACAATCAACTCGTTGAAATCTCCGTCAATAAACCCGCTCAATATTTCCGCATTCAATATCTCCGCGGACTCACACTCGAAAAACTCCCGGACCCAGAAAATCCGAGCCAAACCCGTTTAGGTGATGCCCTAGCAGCTTATTTCTCCGTTCTTGATCGCCCAGTCGATCCCGCACCCCCTGAATGGGAATGGTTCGAACGCAGCGGCTTCCGCGCCCTTACCATCTTGGAAAACACTGAGCGCTGGCCGGCAGCCATCTCAATAGCAGAAAAAATTGCCACTTTCGGTGGACCTCGCGCAAAGGACGCCGCTGACCGCGCCCGCCAACTCCGCTTGAAACACATGATCTGGGAAGATTGATCCCCCAAATCTCCTTAACTCCAGACTTCAAATCTCGACAGCTAACCCCGCAAGCCCAAACCTTCATCCACCTATCATGTTGAACGCTCCGCGCTGGTTACTACCTGTCATCTTTACCCTGCTTGGCTTGGTGGCTGCAGCTATTCTATTTCCCATGGAGAAAAAATTGGTCACCGAATATCTCAACGGCTTTCCAGACTCTCACCTGCTCACCACCCAACTCAGACCATACATTCTGTTAGCCTTGTGCTTCATGCCAGCCATCGCTAGTTGGACTTATATTCTTGGAAACACTTTTGATCGATACCTTGCAAAACAATTCCTGGGAATTTTCGCCATCTGCCTAGTCAGCTTGTTCTCCCTGTGGATGCTACTCGATCTGGACAATAACCTCGGCGACTTTTCGGGTGCTAAAAACAAATTCACCAGCGTTGTGAATTTTTACATCTTACGCTCACCCGCAATCCTCATCATCCTTTTGCCCTACTCCCTCCTCCTCGCAAATATCTACTGCCTCGGTAAATTATCCAAAAGCAACGAAATCACCGCTATGGTGCAAAGCGGAACAAGTATACTCCGCTTATCTCTTCCTCTCATTTTCGCTGGTTGCTGGTGTAGCATTTTACTCCTCGGACTCAACTACCAATGGGCCCCACATGCAGAAGGAAACCGCGATGATATAGTATCACTCGCCCAAGGCCGACCCATCATCGAAGCCAAAAACGTGCTTTTCCGCGCGCCTAACTCCGACCGCCTCTGGATGGTCGGAACCTTTCCGGAAAATTTCCTTAAAGGCGAACCTCTCCAAAATGTCGAAATCACCACAATCAATCCCGACCGATCCATCAATACTCGTATCGAAACTAAATCCGCTAAATACGACAAATCCAATCGTATCTGGACATTACACAATCCTCTCATCAGTCACTTCAAATCTGGAGAAGCGCCCATTTACGAACAACTCCAAGAACCTTTGATCAAGGATACTTGGAAAGAAACTCCCTCTCAAATTATCAAACCCGGCCTCAGCGTCGAATACCTCGGCATTCCTGAACTTAAATCATGGCTGATCTCCCCCCTCGCTAAACAAATGACCTCCAATCTTCCTTCTTATCTCACTCACTGGCACTATCGTTGGGCTCTACCCATGACTTGCCTTGTCACCGTCTTGCTCGCCGTTCCACTTTCCATCCACTTTTCACGCCGCGGAGGCGGCAGCGGAATCTTTCTTGCCGTCGTCCTCTCCGTGATGATGCTTTTCATCTCAACCATTACCCTAACTCTTGGAGAATCCGGCTCCCTCTCTCCTGCAGTTGCCGCTTGGTTTCCTAACGCTCTCTTCGCAGGTCTCGGTCTCTACCTCTATCATAGACGCATCACCGGCAGACCTATCTATCAGTCACTTAAAAATTTAATCAACTTCAACAACTAATCCCATCAACCCATGGCACTCCAAGAATCATGGCATGTTCGCAACCGCAGCCGCGAATGCAACATCACCCAAACTCCTTTCACAGAAGATCAACCCATCGTCACAGCTCTCTTCCCAGATCCAGAATCATCAGGATATGTTAGAAAAGATTTTTGTGAATCCGCATGGGAGGGACGCTCACCCGAAGATGAAGCCCCCTTCTCCTACTGGCGCACCAAATTTCAAATGGTAGTTAACAACGAAAATCAACCTGTCGTCACCAAACAAAGTGCGGAAGAACTTCTCAAACAACTCGTCGAGGACGATCAGGAACATACCGAAAACACCCGCTACATTCTAGCTGTCATGCTAGAGCGTCAAAAACTCCTGCGCGAAACCGACACCCAACCAACCTCCAACGGCATCCTCCGTATTTACGAACATCGTAAAACCGGCGAGGTCTTTATCGTCAAAGACCCCAACATCCCTCTCGACGAAGTGGAAAAAATCCAACTCGAAGTCATGGAACTTCTCTCCCCACAAAAAAGTATTATTCCAGAGGAAAATCCTGAAATTAAATCCGCTGAGGAAATTGAGCCGAAACCTGCTGAAGGCGATCTGCTCTAAGAGTTAACTCTAAAACTTCCGCTTCGGATTGGATTCTTTAATGAACACTTTCCGAGTCGGCGTGGAATCTTTGGCGGAAACTTTCCGCTCCGGTTCAGTACACACCAATTTCACCGGCGGTTTCTCGAACTTTTTGGTCTGCAACTTTACCTCTTTTCGCACCTGTTTCTTTAAAGTCTCCGCGGACTTAATCTTCGTAATCTTCCCATCCGCAACCCCATCCCTCAAATCAATCTCCATTATTTTCTTCGCGAGCCGATCTCCATCAAGGACCCCACTCTCATAAAAATTCTCAATCATCGCCTCTAATACGATTGTAAGTTGCGCCACCTCCTCCTCTAGCTCCTCAATACGCTTATTCGCAGATAAGCGCTCCTGATGATTCCGAGCATCCGCCAATCTCGACTGAATTCTCAAATAGCCAGAAACATCCGACAATCGCTGCAACTCATGGGTTTGTGATAAATCACGAAAAAAATCAAAAAGACTCATATTTCATCCAAAAACTAATCCAACACGTCGAACCCCCGCAAGTTCCAACTCCACATTTATCCTCTGTATCCAATACGTCCTATTTCCCTCATTTCCCACCCGCAAGGGAGTTGACCTCGGTCAATTCCTGAATACACATACGCCCCATGCAGCAAGACGACTCGAAACCAACTCAAGAAATCCCTGATTCCGAGGAGACAGCCAAAGATTCCGCCGATTCCTCGACAGAAACTCAAGCCACTCCCGAACTCGATCCGTGGGAGCAACTCGAAGCGGAAGCCGCAAAATGGAAAGAACTTTCCCTGCGCACCGCCGCAGAAATGGATAACCTTCGCAAACGCACCGCCCGTGAACGCGAAGACGCTATTCGTTACGCTAACCAACGCCTACTCGAAGACCTTCTTCCAGTCATCGATAACTTCGAGATGGGAATGTTAGCCGCCGCACAAGACACCAAATCCATGATCTACATCGGCATGGACATGGTACGTAAACAACTCAACGAATTCCTCAGCAACCAAGGCGTCACCGAAATTTCCACCGAAGGCCAGTTCGATGCCAATCTTCACGATGCGGTTTCCCAAGAAGTCTCAGAACAACCCGAAGGCTCCATCCTCCGCACCACACGCCGTGGCTTCAGACTTCGTGACCGCCTCCTGCGCCCAGCCAGCGTTGTTGTTTCCTCCAACTCGGAAAATGCTCAATAATGCTCTCCTCCTTGAGGTTTAAAGTTTAGAATTTAAAATTTCATTTTTATTATGGCTGCCCAACGCGACTACTACGAAATCCTCGGTGTCTCCCGCAATGCGGATGCTGCTGAAATAAAGAAAGCTTACCGCAAACTTGCCGTAAAATTCCATCCTGACAAAAACCCAGGTGACCCAACCGCCGAGGATAAATTCAAAGAACTCGGCCAAGCATACGAGGCTCTCTCAGATCCCGATAAACGCGCGGCTTACGATCGATACGGCCATGATGCATTCTCCGGCGGCATGGGCGGTGGACGCGGCGGTTTCCATGATCCCGCTGATATTTTCTCACAGGTATTCGGTGGTGCCTTCGGTGGCGGCTTCGAAGAATTTTTCGGCGGCGCCAGTTCACGTAAGAAATCTGGCAAACAACGTGGATCGGATCTTCGCTACGACCTAGAAATCACCCTCGAAGAAGCCGCGCGCGGCGTCGAAAAAGAACTCGAAATCGAACGCAATATCCCTTGCGCAAAATGCAACTCCACGGGCTCAAAAGGTTCCGGCGGCGTAAAAGCATGTAGCACTTGCGGCGGACGCGGAGTGATCGACCGACAAGCTGGAATTTTCATCCAACAATCCACCTGCCCAGAATGCCGGGGTGCTGGCGAAATCATCTCCGATCCCTGCGGCGATTGCAAAGGCCAAGGCCGCATCGAACGTGTGACACGCATCAAACTACGCATTCCCGGTGGCGTAGATACCGGTGTAAGGTTGCGCTCCACCGGTAACGGCGATGCCGGTGTCCGTGGTGGCACTTCCGGCGACCTCTATGCCTTCATCCACGTTGCAGATCACGATGTCTTCGAACGTGAGGGAAATGCCTTGTTCTGCGAAATCCCGCTTCCATTCAGCACTGCAGCACTGGGTGGCGAACTTAAAGTCCCAACCCTCGACGGCCAATCTTCCATCAAAATCCCCGCCGGAACCCAAGGCGGCACAACCTTCCGTGTCCGCGATAAAGGTATGCCCCCACTCTCCGGTGGAGCGAAAGGTGATCTCAACGTCACCGTCCAAGTCGAAGTCCCAACCAAACTCAATAAAGATCAACAGGAAAAACTCAGGGAATTCTCCGAATCCATAGGCGAACAAAACTCACCCGTACACCAAAGCTTCCTAAAGAAAGCCAAACGCTTCTTCGATCTGTAATCTATAGGTCATATCAGTCCTATTTTTTAAATGCCTTTCACCCTCGAACACACCGACGGCTTAGCCCGTGCCGGAACTCTCACCCTCCCCCACGGTGAAGTCCGCACGCCCATTTTCATGCCCGTCGGAACTCAAGGTTCAGTCAAAACTCTACACCCCACCGAACTCGAAGAACTCGGTGCCCAGATCATCCTTGGAAACACCTATCATCTCTGGCTTCGCCCAGGAGACGAACTCATCCAGGAAATGGGCGGACTCCATGATTTCACGACTTGGCAAAAACCTATCCTCACGGACTCCGGCGGCTTCCAAGTTTGGTCGCTCGCCAAAATGCGCAAGATCACCGAAGAAGGCGTGCGTTTCCAATCCCATCTCGACGGCTCAAAAATGATGCTTAGTCCCGAGAAATCCATGGAAATCCAAGCCGCGCTCGGCTCCGACATCGCCATGCTTTTCGACGAATGCCCTCCTTATCCCTGCGACGAAAAATACGCCGCTACCTCACTTGCTTTGACCACCCGCTGGGCAAAACGCTGCAAACAATGGATCACTGACAACCAGCCACTTACCGCAGGTCTTGCCCAAAACCACTTCGGCATCGTCCAAGGTTCCATCTACGCCGACCTCCGCGAGCAGTCAGCTCGGGAACTCGTAGAACTCGATTTCGA
Organism: Akkermansiaceae bacterium; assembly: GCA_031419275.1. Taxonomy (GTDB): domain Bacteria; phylum Verrucomicrobiota; class Verrucomicrobiia; order Verrucomicrobiales; family Akkermansiaceae; genus Luteolibacter. The sequence continues at coordinate 9,000 of JANOKJ010000228.1, forward strand.
TGGCTACGCCGTCGGTGGTGTATCCGTCGGCGAGCCGGAAGAAGAAATGTTCCGCGCCATCGAGAATGCCGTCCCTTTTCTCCCTAAGGATAAACCCCGTTACGCCATGGGCTTGGGCACTCCGCCCCAAATTCTGGAAATGATCGCCCGCGGCGTCGATATGTTCGATTGTGTCATGCCCACCCGCATGGCCCGCCACGGAGTCGCTTTCACCCTGGACGGCCCTATCCATATTAAGAACCTCATCCACGCGAAAGACCCCCGCCCGATCTGCGAATCCAGCCACCCCCACGTCTCGAGATTCTCCCGTTCCTACATCCGTCACCTCTTCCGAGCAGGCGAAATGCTCGCTTTACGATTGCTTTCCTTCCATAATCTGCATTTCTACCTGTCCCTCACACGGCAAGCGCGCGAAGCCATTGCCAACGGAACTTTCGAAACATACAAAAATACATTCATCCAACGCTATAACGCCAAACCTTCAGAATCATGATCCAGCTCCTCAACACTCTCGCCCAAGCCACTCCTAAACAAGGTCCACAATCCATCATCGGCCATCCAATGTTCATGATGGTGATCATGATCGTGCTGTTCTACTTCCTGCTCATCCGCCCTCAGCAACGTCAGCGCAAAGAACAAGCCGCTCGTGTCGCTGCTCTCAAAACCGGCGATAAAGTCATCACTACCGCAGGTCTTCACGGCATCGTCCACAGCGTGAAAGACACCACCGTTGTCATCAAAGTCGCCGAAGGAACCAACCTCGAGTTCGATAAAGCGGCTGTTGCAACTGTCACCAAAAAAGACTAATTCACACCCCCTCGGTCATCCCCTCCGTCTCCCGATACCATCTCAATTCTCACTGAAATCCCATGCTCGCTATCACACTTTTCAACGATCCTCTCGTCATCTTCCTCATCGGACTTGGCCTTCTCGTCTTGTTCTTCTGGTATTTCGCAACTGAGATTGAATCACGCAAACGCAACATTGGAACTTTCCTACTCCTCGGCATTGTCGGACTCTGTTCTCTCGCAATTTATCCTCCACATAAAACCCTGAAAATGGGCATCGATATCGGTGGTGGATCCGCTTTCACCGTCCGTATCCAACCTAAAGAAGACGGCAATGGAAACCCCATGCCTATCACTCCCGATCAAGTCGAAGAGGCTATCCGTGTACTCCGAAACCGTCTCGATTCCATGGGCACTGCCGAGCCCATCATTGCTCGCCAAGGCGATGATGCCATTCTTGTTCAAATGCCTGGCGTGAAACCTGAGCAATCAAAACAGATCCGCATCACTCTGGAAACCGTCGCAAAACTCGAACTCAAAGAAGTTTCCCCGCGTAATAGCGAAACCGGAGCCAATGGCAAAAGTCTTGCCCAGCGCGTCCTCGATGGCGAAGAAATCGAACCAAGACACAGCGTCTACCTAGAAACCATTAAAGACGAAGACGGAAACGAATTCACCAGGCCCATCCTTCTCAAGCGCATCGCCGCACTTGGTGGATCGGATATTCAATTCGCAGCCCCCTCCATGAGCCGCAACGACGCCGTCAGCGTTGTCCTGAATGATAAAGGCGCAGATAAAATGTTCAACCTCACCAAGGACATGCGCCACAACATTGACCGCATTGCTGTCCTACTCGATGGCGTCGTGATTTGCGCTCCCAGCGTTAATGAAACACTCAGCAAAAATTTTGAAATCACCGGACTCGAAGACGCTGGCGAACCTAAAAAGGTAGCCAACGCCCTGATGAATCCGTTAGAAAACCCGCTGAAAGTCGATGAAGAACGTTCAGTATCTCCAACCTTAGGTGAGGCCATCGTCAAACAAGGTATTTGGTCTGCCCTCATCGGCCTCGCCATTACTGCCGTCTTCATTCTGATTTACTACCGCACCGGTGGTCTCGTCGCACTCGTCGGACTCCTCGTCAACGGCGTGATGCTCTTCGGAGCCATGGCCATGTTCGGCTTCACGTTCTCTCTTCCTGGTATCGCAGGTATCATCCTCACCATTGGCCTTGCCGTGGATGCAAACGTTCTCATCTACGAACGCCTCCGCGAAGAACTCCAAAACGGCAAATCCCTCAAATCCGCCATCGCGGCATCTTACGATAAAGCCTTCTCGGCAATCTTCGACGCCAACATCACCTCCCTGATTTCCGCCATCATCCTCTTCGCGATGTCCAGTGGTAGTATCAAAGGCTTCGCCGTCACTCTCACCATCGGCATCGTCGCTTCCATGTTCTCCGCCATCCTTGTCACCCGCGTTCTTTTCCGCTGGGGCACCGATCTGAACCTGCTTAACAAACTCACGTTCATGGATCTGATCAAGGCCACGAATATCGACTTCCTGTCAGCAGCAAAAAGAACAGGCGTTATTTCCATCATCATCATCATCATCTGTCTTGCCGGATTGGGGATTCGTGGAAATAAAGCACTCGGTATCGACTTCACTGGTGGTACTCGCATAATGTTCCAACTCGATGATAAAAAAGTCGACCTCAATGAGGTAACCAAAGTCTTGGATTCTTTAACTCTGACCCGTGAGGCATTCCCACAAATCGAATCCAACCCAGTTTCTGGTAGCCTACTAAGCCTCCGCACTGATAAAATCGATGCGGAAAAAATCATCACTGCGCTCCGTGCGGAAATCCCTGTCTTGGGTGAACTCAACGAAAATAACGAACCGGTGATCGGCGAGAGCACCGATGACGTATCCTCCCTCATCGGTAGCACTTTCCTTGTCGAATCCCTCATCGCCCTTGTCCTTGGGCTCATCGGCATCGGCATTTACATCACCGTCCGCTTCGAATTCTCCTTCGCAGTTGGTGCATTCATAGCTCTTCTCCACGACATCATCATCGCGGTTGGCATCGTTGTCCTCATCGGCCGTGAACTCTCCCTCATCCACGTCGGCGCCATCCTCACCATCGCAGGTTACTCAATCAACGATACCATCGTCATCTTCGACCGTATTCGGGAAACCATTCTGCTCCGCTCCGGTGCAATCAAAGACGTCATGAATGAGGCAATTAACGCCACACTATCGCGGACCATCCTAACTTCCGCCACAACTATCGTCACTGTAGCCATCCTCTCCCTCTTCGGTGGCTCCGCACTCCGCGACTTCTCCATCATGATTCTCATCGGCCTCGTCGTCGGAACCTACTCCTCAGTGTTCGTAGCCTCACCTATCGTTCTATGGTGGTCGCAACGCAAAGGCGGCAACCTCCGTAAAGACGTCCTCGCTACAACTCTCGCCGCAGAATCAGCAAACGCTGTCAAAGCTGAGTAAGTTTCATCTCCTAACAAAAACGCGATGCACCCAAATGCATCGCGTTTTTTTTTGTTATAGAAACATGATTTTTAACTCTCCGCTCTCCGCCTCAAGCTCTTCGCCTCAAGCTATTTCACTTAATCTTACTTGGCGCTTCACCGTCCGCATCGCGATCTTTGGATCGCTCACCGCGCTCTTCTCGCTCGCGATTTTCAGGCTGAGGACGCGGACCTTGAGGTTTATCCTCGGGCGTGATCTGTCCATCGCCATTGGTGTCCATACGTTCAAAAATCTGCTTCCGCTTTTCTTCCGGTAGCTGGCTAAAAAATTTACCCAAACTCATTTCTTCAAAGCTCAATCCACCGCTCTTATCTGTATCGAGCTCACGGACTTCGCGCATGTGCTTTTCATGCGATTCCTGACGCATTTTACGAATCTCCTCTGGAGTGACTTTCCCATCCCCATCAAGATCCATGCGAGCAAATAACTTATCGCGCTGTTCCTGAGGCATGTTGGCCATTCTTGGCCCCGCAAAAAATTCCTCAGATGTGATCACCTTATCGTTGTTCTTATCCAACATCCCAAACATTTCGCCTTCACCCTCATGATGAGGCCGCATTTTGCCATTTCTTTCCACGCCATTCTGACTATTCTCACCACGATTCTCTAGGAACGGTCTGATTGGTCTCTCCCGCTTTTCTTCCTCCGCCTGCAATTGAAACGGCAAAACGCACGCATAGACACCGAATAGAACTTGAAGCTTCATTGAAAAATAACGTTTAAAGTTTGGAAATTTGCCGCAAGGATTCCCACAGCTTCCTTCAAAACACTCCATTCACCAAAAAGTTTCGCTCAAATCTTCCATCCAGCATCAAATGCACATTCTCGACATCTTAAAAGCCCCCAAACCCTCTCTTTCCTTTGAATTCTTTCCTCCGCGCGCTGCCTCCGCATGGGAAGAGCTTTATGAAACAATTCAAAACCTCGAGACCCTATCACCCTCCTTCGTGTCCGTTACCTACGGCGCCGGTGGCGGCACCCGCGAGCTCACCCATGATTTAGTGCTTCGCATCAAGCAAACCACCAATATTCCACCCGTCCCCCACCTCACTTGCGTAGGTCACACGAAATCAGAAATCGATGCCATCCTAACCCGCTACGCGGATGCAGGCGTCGCCAACATCCTAGCCCTCCGTGGCGACCCGCCAAAAGACCAACCCAACTACGATTGGTCTCAGGGCCATTTCCGCTACGCCGCCGATCTCGTCGCCCATATCAAATCCTTTAACGATTCCGGCCGCCATCCCGATCCACGCGGCTTCGGCATCGGCGTCGCCGGCTTCCCAGAAGGCCACCCGGCCACCCCCAATCGCGTTGACGAACTCGATCACATGAAAGCCAAGGTCGACGCCGGCGCGGACTACATCTGCACCCAACTGTTTTTCGACAATCATGATTTCTTCGATTACCGGGATCGTTGCCAACTCGCTGGTATCCACATTCCCATCATCGCCGGTATCATGCCAGTGACCTCACTCTCCAGCATGAAACGGATGGCCGAGCTCGCCGCTGGCGCCCGCTATCCCGCTAAACTGATCAAAGCTTTAGACCGCGCCAACGCCAACCCCGAAGCCGTCGAACGCGCTGGCATCCACTACGCAGCACAACAATGTGCCGAACTGCTAGATCAATCCATCGCCGGCATCCATTTCTATACCCTCAACAAATCCTACGCCACCCGTCAAATCTACGCTTCGCTTGGGCTCTAAACTTTACTGCCCCTTAAACACTCTCCCATCTCCCGTCTGCCAGGCAGTTTTCGCACTCTGATATAAAGCAGTTAATTGCGCCTCAGTCATCAAACGATACTCAATCGTTTTCGTATGCGTCGTTAAGGGATATTTTTTTTGCACCATATCCTGAGCTGTACTGCCCCTCTCAGTTGCTATGTTATTTGCAATCTCAACAGCTCGCTCTGCTAACTTAGCAGTCCCAGATTCCGGACCAGCCGTCGTCACCGGCGAGATGAAATAAAATCGAGCCAGCGACTGCCCCTCCGTATCAATCGTCACCTCATCCACAATCACCGCACTATCTAATACATACCGGTGCCTGCTCACAGAGGTAATCCGGGACAACGCAACCACGTAATTCCCTCCCGTCAAACTTGCCTCCCAAAAACCTTTTCTGCCTCGCTGCTCATTCTGATTTTGAGTCGGATCAGTCGGATCAGTCGGAGCCGGAGTCTGCGAATAAACCACACCTGAATAGGCTATTAACGAAGAAATAACTAAAATCTGAAGTTTCATCATGATCCTTAAATACATCTACATCCTGTTTTTGACCAGTCTCTAAAATACTTTAGATAAGTTAATTATTGATAGGAGCGATTTTTTTACGCAAACTATCGGCATGGTTAGTTACCGCCCTAATGTCGCTGCACTGATGATCGACGTGCATGGCCATCTCCTCATTTGCGAGAGACATACCATTCCTGGCGCATGGCAATTCCCTCAAGGAGGCGTCGACTTCGGTGAAGACATCGAGCAAGCCCTCTATCGTGAAATCCGCGAGGAAATTGGGCTTCGCAAAGAACATTACGAAATTCTCCAACGAAAAGACGGCTATCGCTACCTTTACCCAGCAGATGTCCGTTCCAAAAAAATTCAAAAACACGGCAATCACGGTCAGGAGCAAACCTATTTTCTCTGCAAGGTTAAAGCCGATGCCCCAGAAGTTAACGTAAACCAAACACCTTGCGAGTTCCGGGCATATCGCTGGATTCAACCCAATGAGTTCGATCTCGATTGGCTACCAACCTTCAAACACGAGGTCTACCGCGCGGTGATGAAAGATTTTTTTGATATCACTCTGGATTAAAACCCAGCCACGAAGCTTCAAGAACTAAGTTTTACAGGATAGTCACCTTTAGAGATCAACTCCGCGATCGATTGTACAACATAGGGCTTATCCTCCGGAAAAGTCACACCAAACCAAGTTGCACTTGTCTCAATCACTTCACATTGGGTTTTTCCCTTGTGAATCAGTGTATCTACCACCGTCGGAATATAAAATTCACTCGTCTCTTTATCTCCGTGTTGGACAAGAAAATCAAAAAACTCCGATTCCAAATCCGCCATAAACTGCTTCGGGAATGCCCAGAAATTCATCGATGCAGGCGCCTTCGCTCCAAGCACTCGACGCTCACCATTCAAACCTATCCCAGAAATTTCACCGGACGCATCACGCGAAATCTTCACCACTTCCTCAACTGCCAGCAACATTTGCTCCTGACTCACTTCACAAATCCCTCGATTCACACTGCCGTGCTCAGAAAGCGTATTCTCTAAAGGATACGCAACCAATCCACAGCGATCTTCATTTGAATTTTTCAAAAAACGAGTCGCCTGGAAATAAGCATCGCTCCCATAAAAATCATCCGCATTGATCACCGCAAATGGACCATCAACCAGTTCTCTCGCAGCTCGTATCGCATGCGTTGTCCCCCATGGCTTAGTCCGACCCACCAGCGGTGCAAAAGGCGCAGGCAAATCATCCAAGCGCTGATACGCATAGTCAACCTGGATAAGCTTTGAAAACCGCTCACCGATACCAGACTTGAATGCATCCGAAAAATCCTCGCGAATTACAAAAATCACTCGGTTAAAACCGGCACGAATCGCATCATAAACCGAGTAATCCAGAACGGTCTCACCATTTGGGCCCATCGGATCCAATTGCTTCAAACCACCGTAGCGACTACCCATCCCTGCTGCTAATACAATCAATGATGGCATAGGAGAAATCTTAGTATTCGTAGCTCAAGTAGAAGTTAAACTGTCCACCCTTATCGGCCGCTGCATCAGGCGAACTAACTGGAACCGCATAATCTAAGGCTATAGGAACTGGGCTGATTGGTAGTTGGATACGGATACCAAAGCCAACATCGCTATATACATCGTCCGGACCAATGTCCCATGAACCCGTGTTCACAAAGCCCATGTCGTAGAAGAAAGCCGCACGCACGGTTTCAATAATAGGAACAGTGTATTCCGTGTTAAGAAACGCCAATGACTGACCTCCCAAAACTTCTCCTGATGGAGCATCACGCGGACCACCAATATCACGGAACTCGAAACCGCGTAGGGTTCTTCCACCACCCAAGAACATACGTTCAAAAATCGGCACAGTGCCGTTGATTGCATCCACAAATGCAACCTCACCATTGAGTGAGAGAATCGTGTCCCATTTGAGATTCCAATACTTCGACCCTTGCGTCGAAAAAGTTATTGTTTCCACATCCCCACCTAATCCAGCGACCGCGAGAGAAGCATCCACCTTCTCACCCTTACGCGGGGTGATCGTGCTATCACGACTATCGTAAAGATAACTAAGAGTTATTGCACTGCGGACATAATCGCCATCTTCAGCCAAAAACGCTGGGCTAGCTCCAGCTTCCACATCCACATTAATGTTTTCCAGACCGTAAGCGAGTTTAACAGAGGATTTCTCACCCAATGGCTTACGAATATAAATCGAAGCACCAGCATTAGTCTGGTCATAAACATCACTGAAATATGATGACTGACGATAGAATAGTTCGCCACCCAGTGAAAGTTTACGATCCATAAACCATGGCTCAACTAACGACATGGAAAATTCACTACGCTCGGAACCAGCGCGCAAATTCATTGCGAAACGCTGACCACCACCCGTAAAATTCCATGGGTTCATGATATCAAAGTTCGTTTGCTCAAGTGTAAGGAAACCCACCACGTTATCAACGGAACTGAAACCAACACCCACACCCACGGAACCCGTGTTGCGTTCTTCAACCAGAAGATCAATATCACGATACCCGTTACCACCTGGTGAACCATTCGCTTGCACATCACTGAAGTATTGAAGGTTTTGCAAACGAGCTTTGGTCGTCTCAAGCTCAACTGTGTTAAACCAATCCCCCGGCTTCAACGGAACCTCACGGCGAATCACTTTATCTTGCGTTTTCGAGTTACCCTGAATGTCCACGCGTCCAACACGATAACGAGAACCCTCAGTGATCTGATACTTAATGGAAACCTGATTCGGACCCGCATCTTTAATATCCGGAGTCACAACCGCATCTGCATAACCACGCGAACCATAGAAACTGCGGATCGTTTTAATATCCTCACGCATTTCCTTAGACGAATAAGCATCACCTCCATTCAAGGTCATTGATGGATAAAGCTCCTCGGATTTGAACACAGACATTGCTCCAAAGCTGGTCCCAGTAACGGTGTATTTTTCTCCCTCAGAAATCGGAATCACAAGATCAACACGACCATCTTTCACTGGATCACGACGAATTCCAGGACTACTCACTCGTAGATAGCCTTTACTACGATAATAATCTAACACCGAATCAAGATCTTCATCCAATGCCGTCGATTCAAAACGCCCAGATTTGGTCAAAAATGAGAGCCAACCCTTCTCTTTCGTTTTCATCTCCTTTTTCAACTCCGCTGTAGTGAAAACCGTGTTACCCTCAAAACGAATCTTGCGAACTTCGTTCTTCACGCCTTCATCGATTACAAAAATCAAATCCGCTAGACCTGCTTGTCCCGTCTCTTGAGTCCGATGTGAAATCAAAACATCCGGATAGCCATGCCCCTGATAATACTTCTCAAGATTCTGACGCGCTTCGAGAATTTCCGCATCACTCATCGTACCGCCGGATTTCAGCTTGGTCTCTTTAGCAAGCTTCTGTTCGGAGAAAATGGTATTACCAACAAATCCAACTCCATTGATAGCTGGACGGGTCTGCACCTCAGCAATCACGCGTACACCCTCTCCTGCAGACTCCGCAAGAAACTTCACGTTATCGATTAAGCCAGACTCAAACAAAGTCTTAATATCATTGTCCAAATTTTCAGCGCGATAAATCGTCCCTGCCTTCGACACCATCAAATTACGCAATCTTGCCTCATCCACTGTCTTCGATCCCACATAGCGAATCGAAACTTCACTGATCTTTTTCCCTTCAAAATCCTGCGCAAAGATCACTCCTGAGGATGACGCTAGGATGAAAAGGGTGATTATAGAAAATCGAATCAAGATCGATTTAGCACCAGATAGCAGAATAGTTTGCGGAGTCATAATAAATTGGATGTCGCGAGATAGGGTCTACAGACGCCGCAACCAGTCAAGGTCAATAGCGCGACAATACGAAACTCTTGGAAATAAGCTGCGACATGTCTTGCAAACCATTACAAAATAAGCTTTCCTATATCGGAATGTAAAATGCACGAAAGCCTAGGAGATCTACTACGGAAAACGCGCGAAGCCTCTGGCACCACCATCGAGGATCTTTCTAGACGTGCTAAAATCCCCCGACCTGTCATCGAGGCCCTCGAAGCTGAAAACTTCGGTTTCTTTACCAGCCCCCTCTACGCCCGTAGTTTTCTCAAACAATACGGCGAGTCCATAGGCGCCGATGTCGAACCCTGGCTGGCTGATTTTATGCCAGCTGTCATGATCGATTCCGACGCCGTCGAATCCATCCTCGGTGGGCCAGAAACACCCTCAGATTTCTCAAATGACACCGGCAAAGAAAAAGACATGAGCGGCTTCTGGGGATCCATCTGGATTCTCCTCATCTCCCTAGCTGTCATCTGGACTGGAGTAAAAATCTACGAAAAACTCGATTCCGAACATTCTCAAACGGAGCAAACCGATCCCACCAATCCCACCGATCCCACCGATCCCGCCGATCCCGCCGATCCCGCCGATCCCGCCGATCCCGCCGATCCCGCCGATCCCGCCGATCCCGCCGATCCCGCCGATCCCACCGATCTAGACGCCCCCAAACGAGCAGTCATCGTCGAACCTCCGCCGGAATAGACCTCATTTCATCGAGCGAAATGTTCGTATCATTTCTAAAAACGCAGGCAAATAACTTCCCGCCTTCCCCTCCCCAATACCTGGAATCTCCAACGCCTGCTCCGTACTCGTCGGCATGTATTTCGTGAGCGATTCCAAAACTTTGTTTGAAAAGACTACATAAGGAGGAACTCCCGCTTGCTTAGACATCTTAAACCTCAGGTCTTTCAACATCGTGAATAAATGCGGATCAAAATCCTTTTCCTGTAATCCCTGCGGCTTTGCCACCTCATCAGGCCAGCGCAGTTCGAATTCAATCTCACCTTTCATCACCGAATCACCCTTTTCCGAAAGTGTCATCAACGGATACTCACCAGTTTGAGTAATCACCAAAGCCTCTTCAGCTAGTGAACGAAACAGAGCATTCAAATAACCCGTGCTTTTATCTGCAAGAATACCATACGTCGTCAGCTGATCTAACCGATTATTTAAAATTTCCTGTGATTTACTCCCTGAAAGCATCTGAATGATCCGACCCCGCCCATACCTTCCCTCCCAGCCCGAACTGTTACGCTGCGACATCCGCGCAACTCCCGCCAACGCCTTCTGCACCAAGAGTTTTTCTTCTGCATTCGGTTTACGGAAATCTCCAGCACTACGCTCACGACACACATCACAATTCCCGCAGGTTTCCGCATCAGCCTCACCGAAATAATTCAAAATCCATTGCTGGCGGCACGTCCGCGCGTAACACATCTCCACCATCGATCGCAGTTTCTCTCGATCCCGCGCGTCCTTTTTCTCCATCGCCTCCTCATCAAGATCGAGATCTCTTGTTAGAAGATTCGGTTGCAACAAACGCGTGCCGCGCATCCGTTTTCCCTGCACATCAAATCGCTCGATAAACCGTCCACGCGCCAGAATCGTCAACGCACTACCCACCGCCATCGAGTTTTTCACATCCGCATGATCCGCCATCTCTTCTAAAGTCCGGAAAACCTCGTGATTTCCGTCCGCTTCGTTTAGCAAATATTGATAAACCTGCCTCACCGTTACCGCTGACGGATTCGCACCATCGATGAAAAATTCCTGTGTCCGAGTGTCCGCATAATTAAACAACAACTCACATACCGCCGCCTCCCCATCGCGTCCCGCGCGTCCCGCCTCCTGGTAATATGCCTCCACACTTCCGGGAATTTCATAATGAATCACAAACCGCACATCACCCCTATCAATCCCCATCCCAAACGCATTCGTCGCCACCGCGATACCGACTTTTTTTGAAATAAAAATCTCCTGTGCCTTCACCCGTTCCTGATCCGTCATCCCACCGTGATACGAAACGCAATTCACTCCCCAACTCGCCAAAGTCTCAGAAACGAGATCCACTTTCTTCCGCGTCGCACAATAAATAATGCCTGTCTTATGTGCGGATATGATCGCTTTAATACGCTCATCTTTGTGCGACGTCTTATCCACTGCCGTTATAGCTAACGAAAGATTTGGTCGGGAAAAACCACTCACCCGCTCAAACGGCTCATGCAATCCTAAAACCGTCAAAATATCCTGCCTAACAATCGGCGTCGCAGTCGCTGTCAACGCCACACATTGCGGCCTGCCAATTTTCTCTAACGCTTTTCCAAGCCGCATGTAATCAGGCCGAAAATCATGCCCCCATTGAGAAAGGCAATGCGCCTCATCAATCGCAAATAACGAAATCTCCACTCCTTCCAACGCCCTCAAAAAACTCTCCGCACGGAACCTCTCCGGCGCTACATAGACCAATTTAAAATCCCCTCGCCTCATCCCATCTAACCGTTCTTTCTGCTCCGGCCACGAAAGGGTCGAGTTAATCAAGGTCGCACCAATCCCACGCGCCACCAACGCATCCACCTGATCCTTCATCAACGCAATTAACGGTGAAATAACCAAAGTCACACCCGGAAAACACAATGCAGGTATTTGAAAACACAACGACTTACCACCACCCGTCGGCATTACCACCAATCCATCTCTTCCAGATACAATTTCCGAAATCACCTCCTCCTGCCCATCGAGAAAATTCGAAAATCCAAAATACTCCTTCAATGCCGCTCCCGGCGTTTTCAACAATCCTTTAGCTAACACATTTTTTGCCACGCCCCAAACCATGGCTCAAATGAACACTTATTGCAACATTTCAATCTAGTACATTTCTGCATTTACCTACCTATCTCCTTCCCCCACGCTCCGCTCGTGCCGGAAAATGAAGACATCGAACCGATCGAATTGATCAAACGCGCCATTGATGCTGAGGACCCTTCGGCCCTACTCGCTGCCGCTCACGATACCCATTACGCCGACCTCGCAGAGCTCTACCAAGACCTCAACGACGATGAACGCGACTTCTTTTTCAAGACCATCGGACCCGAACTCGCGACCGACGTGGTCGCCGAACTTCCTTACACACTGATCGAAGACGCCCTCGGCCACTTCAAACCCGCACAGCTCCGCTTCCTCCTCAGCAACCTATCCGACGACGACCGCGTCGATATCTTCCAAGTCGTTTCCGAAGAAGCCCAAGTCCGCTTCTTCTCCCTGCTCGGTCCACGCGACAAAGAACTCACCAAAAACCTTCTCAAATACGAGGAAGACACCGCCGGCGGGCGCATGACTACCCACGTCGGACGCATCACCGCCGACATGACAGTGAAACAAGCCATCGCCGTCCTCCGCCGCGATCGCGAAGATGCGGAAACCCTCGCACGCATTTTTGTCGTCGATGTCCAAGGCCGCCTCGAAGGTAAAATTCGCCTCCGCGACCTCGCCTTCGAAACATGGGACACACCCATTCGCGACATCATGGAGGACGCCGATGAGTTCATCCTCGCCACCGCCGACCAAGAAGAAGCCGCTCGCACCCTTTCGAAATACGACCTCGTCGTCCTCCCTGTCGTCGATGAATTCCATCACCTCCTCGGTGTCATCACCTACGACGATGCGCTCGAAATTCTCCAGGAAGAATCCACTGAGGATATCGAAAAACTCGCGGGTATCGGTGGTGAACAAAATGAACTCTCCTACCTAAACACTAGCTCTATCAGTCATTTCCGCCGCCGTGTGAACTGGCTGGTTGGCCTCGCTTTCCTCTCCATCGCCTCCGGATACGTCATGTTCCGTTTCTCCGAGACTCTCGAAAAAGCCTTCGTCCTCTCGCTCTTCCTTCCCATGGTCGTCGCCGCCGGCGGAAACTCCGGAGGACAATCCGCAACCATGGTCATCCGCGCCCTCGCCCTCGGCGAAATCGACAAAGGATCTATTCTCAAAATCGCTTGGAAAGAAATTCGCACCGGACTCTTCCTAGGGCTCACCCTCGGAATCTGCATGGCTGCTTTCATCACCTTCATCCTCCCCTACCTCCACCTAACCGCCGCACCCGATTTCTCATTCTTCAAACTCTCCCTCGCCGTAAGCTCCGCGCTAACACTTCAGGTTCTCTCCGCAACTCTTCTTGGCGCCATGCTCCCCATCGCCGCCCGTTCCTGCAAACTGGACCCCGCCGTCGTCTCCTCTCCCTCACTCGCTTCCACCGTCGACGTATCAGGCATGGTCATCTATTTCACCACCGCCACCTTCATTCTTAATCTTTGAGATCAGGGGTTCCTGGTTCCTGGTTGGCTTCGCACTGTTTTCTACGAACCAAGAACCAAGAACCAAGAACCAAGAACCAGGAACCAAGAACGAATTCCTTCATTTAATGATTTAGAATTTAGAATTTAAGATTTAGAATTTGATCATGAACGCACTCATCTCTCATCTCGAAAACGGCGACGACTTAGCCCCACGCGAAATCGATGTAGCCGCCAATCTCTTGCTCGACCCCTCCGTTGACGACTCAAAAAAAGAAGCGCTCCTCCTCGCCCTCGCTAAAAAAGGAGAGTCCCCCGCTGAGATCGCAGGCTTCGTCGAGGCCTTCCTCGAACACGCTGTCGATCCCATGATCGCTGACCTCGATCTCCCCGGCCCCACACTCGATGTCTGCGGAACCGGTGGTGATCAGTTAGATCTCTTCAATATTTCCACCACCTCCATGTTCGTCGCCGCAGCCGCTGGTGCCATCGTCGTCAAACACGGCAACCGCGGCATCACCTCCAAGTCCGGCGGAGCAGATGTCCTCGAAGCCCTCGGTATCCGTATCGATCTACCACCCGAGCATTTCCGCCACTGCATCGAAACCGCAGGCGTCGGTTTCCTCTTCGCCCCCAACTACCACCCTGCCTTCAAAGCCGTCGCACCCGTTCGTAAAAAACTCGCTGCCGGTGGCCACCGCACCATCTTCAATCTCATCGGCCCCCTCCTCAACCCCGCTCGCCCGCAGTGCCAACTCGTCGGCGTCAGCGATGAAACCCTCTGCTCCACCTTCGCCGAAATCCTTCAACGCCTCGGTCGCGAAAGCGCATGGGTCGTCAGCGGGAAAGCCTGCTGCGGCCGCAGCGTCGATGAAATTTCCCTCATGGGCTCCACCCGCATCTGCAAAGCAGGTTCCTACCAAGACCTCGAAGACGAGGAAATCACGCCCGAAGACTTCGGTTTCCGCAAAGCCCTCATCGAAGATCTCAAGGGCGGCGATGCCAAACACAACGCCATCATTCTCGAAAATATTCTCTCCGGTAAGGAAACCGGACCAAAACTCGATATCGTCCTCCTCAACTCCGCCGCCGCCATCGCCTGTGCCGGCCTAGCCGATCACATCGATGACGCCCTCGAAATCGCCCGCGCATCCATCCAGTCCGGCGCCGCATACGAGCGACTCGTCCTACTCCAAGAAGCCTCGAAAGATTGATCGCTATTCTCTTATTCTCAGCTGTCTTTCTCTTCCCTGATCACAATGGAGCGAAGCGACATGGAGGCGCAAACTTCTACTAATTTCGCCTCAAATCACTTTTAACTGATCACTTCTTCCCCAAACAAAGGACTTGACGCCTTGCCATTTGCCCTCTTCATTCCGCCCGCCCGCGATTTTTCGCGAGTGCCCATCTAATGGGTGGATTGTCTCCATATATCTCGTTCCTTAGCAGCAAAGCTCATTATGCCTTCCAAAACTTCCGCAAAAAAATCAGCCGCAAAACCGACCGCAAAACCAGCGGCCAAAGCGACCCCGAGCAAAGCCAGCTCTAACAAAGCCGCTAAACCCACCCCCAAGGCTAAGGCATCCAAGGCTGCGGAAGTAAAAAAAGTCACCGCCAAAAAACCTGCCGCCCCAGCTCCTAAAGCCGCTACCGCAAAAAATTCTAAACCTGCCGCTAAACCTGCCGCTAAACCTGCCGCCAAGCCAGCCGCCAAGCCAGTCGCCAAGCCAGTCGCCAAGCCAGCCGCTAAACCAGTCGCTAAAACACCTACGCCTGAGAAAAAGGCCTTAGCCGTAAAACCTACTGCTCCAGCTCCAAAAGCGCCTGAGAAAAAATCCGCCGAGAAACCTGCCGCTCCCGCGCCAAAAACTCCCGAGAAAAAGTCGAGCGACAAACCCGTTTCAAAAGCCAAACAGTCGATCGCAGAAATCCTCGCTGCCTCCCAACCAGGCGCTAACAAAGAAGCAAAACCCTCCAAAAAAGATCCGAAACGCCGGATCGATACTCCGGAGATTCAGGAAAAAATCCGCGAACTTATCAAACTTGCTAAAGAGCAGGAATATCTCACCTACGACGATATCAACGAAATCCTCCCTAACGACCTCGTCGATCCCGATGACGTCGAGGCCATCATGGAGCGTCTCCGCAACATGGAATTCGATATCATCGACGCCTCAGAAGTCGATCGCTTCAAAGACAAAAAACGCGACGAAGGCGATGGCGAAGAAGAAGAAGTCAAAGCCGACCAAAAACTCGACATCCTCGACGACCCTGTCCGCATGTATCTCAAGCAAATGGGCCAAGTCCCTCTGCTTACCCGCGAACAAGAAGTCGAAATCTCCAAACGCATCGAAGACGCAGAAATCGAAGTTTCCAAAAACCTTCATCGCTTCGGCTTCATCACCGAGCTCTACATCGACCTCGCCGATAAACTCAACAAAGGCAAAGAACGCTTCGACCGCGTCATCCTCGATAAAAAAATCGAATCTCGCGAGCGCTACATGAAAGGCCTTCAGAAACTTTGCGATCAACTCAAACAACTCCACGAGGAAAACGACAACATCTTCCGTCAACTCGCCGGCAAAGCCCCACGCGGCAAGAAAAAGCTCGAAGAAACCTTCGAGAAAAACCTCGCTTCGATGCACCGCATCTACGTCCGTTTTTACTACAAACAAAAAGTCATCGAGGACTTCTGCGAACAAGTCGAAGAATACGTCCAGAACTTCTGGAAATACCAACGCCGCCTTAAAACCCATCCAACCGATAAGGAATTCACCACCAAAATGCGTGAAGTCCAACAACGTTGCTGGCTGAGTGACGACACTTTCGAACCCGCCTACAAAGACCTTCGCCTCTGGATGAAATCCGCTCTCAAAGCGAAAACCGAAATGGTCGAAGCTAACCTTCGTCTCGTTATTTCCATCGCCAAGAAATACACCAACCGCGGCCTCTCCTTCCTCGACCTTATCCAAGAAGGCAACATGGGCCTCATGAAAGCCGTGGAAAAATTCGAATACCGCCGCGGTTACAAATTCTCCACTTACGCCACTTGGTGGATCCGCCAAGCGATCACACGCTCCATCGCCGACCAAGCACGCACGATCCGTATCCCAGTTCACATGATCGAAACGATCAACAAACTGATGCGCGTTCAGAAGCAGCTCGTCCAAGAATACGGCCGCGAACCTTCCCCTGAAGAAATAGCAGAGGAAATCCACCTTCCCGTCGAACGCGTCCGCGCCGTTCTCAAAATGGCTCAACAGCCTATCTCCCTCCAAGCACCCGTCGGCGATTCCGACGACACCTCGTTCGGAGATTTCATCGAAGACAAAGCCGCCGACAACCCGATGGAAGAAGCCGGCTTCTCGATGTTGAAAGACAAAATCAAAGACGTACTCGACACTCTAACAGAACGCGAACGCGAAGTCCTCGAACAACGCTTCGGCCTCAAAGACGGCTACTCCCGCACCCTCGAAGAAGTCGGCCGCCAGTTCCTAGTCACTCGCGAACGGATCCGTCAGATCGAAGCCAAAGCCCTCCGCAAAATGCGTCACCCTACCCGTATCCGCAAACTCGAAGGCTTCATCGAACTCCCAGGCGCCTGACCCTCAACTCTCAACTCTCAAATTTCAATCTTCAAAGAAGAGCTGATGACCTCAGCTCTCGCTCTTCGTTGAGATTTGAGATTTGAAACTTGAAATTTAAAACTCATGCAGCCCGAAGATTTCACCAAAATCGAATCGATCTTCGTCCGTCACCGCAACTGCCTGATGGTTCGAGGCCAATTCACTGGCATCTATACGGATTACTATCTCCACCTCATGGAGCATTCCATCCGCTATCCCGGCGAACTCGATGCCATGCTCAAAGACGCACTCGCCGTTCTAACGCTTCACCTCACGGCCCGCCCTTGGAACGAAACCACCGCATGGACCGCCAACCTTCGCGCCCCCCGCATCAACCTCTTCGTCACCGGTTCTTCTAACGACGCAAGCATCACCGGCCGCATCTTCACCGAAAACATCCGCGAGCCCGATCGCAATTTCTTCTATTCCCAAACCACCACCGACAACTCCCGCGAACCTCGCATGTCCACCCTCGAAGTTGATGGACGCGATCCCGTCTCATGGGTCTCCCAATTCTACGATCAATCCGAACAGCGCCCCGCACGCGCCTTTCGACTAGAAGATGAAAACTACGTCCTCATCGCCGCCCAACCCGATGCCGACCTCGAATGGCTAGCAACCCTAACCAGCGCAGACGTCGAAAAAATCCAAGAAACCCAGGAAACCACACTCCTCGAAACACGCCCCTTCCGCTTCCACTGCGGCTGCACTTTAGATCGAATTCTCCCCATCCTCGGCGCTTGGCGCGAAAAACCCGACGAACTCTTCCACAACGACAAACAAATCACCGTCCAGTGCCCCCGCTGCGCCGCTAACTACATCGTTACGCGGGATATGCTGTAGCTGCGCTACTGTTCCTGGTTCTTAGTTCCTAGTTCTTGGTTGAGCTTCGCGCTGAATTTTATCTAACCACAATGGAGTGGAACGACATGGACGTGAGTGCAACGAGCGCCCGCAGGGGATCGCCGGAGGGCGAGATCAAAGCCGAGTGAACGCCTTGCGAGTGTTAACGAGCTATCACAATTAAGGCGAAGCCGTGGTGGCTTGGACGGAGCGAAGCGTAGTCAACGCTAGCGAGC
>JANOKJ010000229.1:0-18240 GCA_031419275.1 Akkermansiaceae bacterium
TGAATACGTCTTTCTAACGTATGGCAAAGCTCCATCTATCGTTGCGAAAGAACAATTAGTCATCGTCGTCCGTAAGGGACTCAATGACGCAGATGGATTAACCCTCACCACTTTAAAAAATAGCGATGAAGGTTTTAGTGGTGGAAAATACATCCTGCTAAATGCAGCCAAAGTCGACATAGCCGGAAGCATCGGCTCAGGTAAATTTTCACTCAAGCCGAACGACCACAGCATCATTGCCCCCGAACCAACAAAAACTGAGGGCGATCGTGCCTATTGCTTTGCCGAATTTTTCTTCCGCAAGGATGAAAAAGTTCAACCCTTCTTTACCGCCACTTGGAGATTTAACGAGAAGGCGCGTAGCATGGTATTCTTCTATCACGACCCTACTTCCAAACAGCTGCAGGTTCACACAATACGAAGTTACATGCCTTGATAAGACGATATCATCTTTGTCCATAAAACTTCGAACTCCCATCGGCGACTCATCCTCCCATCCGTGATTCATTTCCGTAATGACAAATCATCCAAACCTGATCAAAAAATATACAGGTTTCTCGATTTATTTTTGACTATAAAATTCGACGATGACGTATTCACGGTGTAACAACCAATATCTGAGTCACACTCATTCGAATTCGCATGAAAAAACCCACTTTTTTTCCTAAAAAGAACCAAGGCTTCGCACTCATCGCCACGATTCTGCTGATGGTGCTTCTAGCCATCATCACCATTGGCACACTCAGCCTTTCAGTCGTCACCGTTCGCAACAGCGGACACAACTCCGCTCAAAACATTGCGCGCGCCAATGCCCGCATGGCACTGATGATGGCGATTGGTGAGTTGCAACGTAACACCGGCTCAGACACAAGGGTTACCGCTCCAGCAAATATCGTAAATCCGAGTAACCCTGAGGTGTTAGGTGTATGGCGCAGCTGGGAGGGAACAGATCATGAACTACCAGTCGGTCTAATTCCCGGTGGCCGCGCTATAGCACCACTTTATAGCGCAAAGTCCGTGACTCAAACTTCAAGTGGGACTGGCCGTTTTGTTAACTGGCTGGTTTCGACTGCAGCAACAAAGAGCACACCAAATATTAATGATGCGCCATCCTTAATTCAAACCACTGCAGGAACTAATACCATTCCCCTACTTGCCGGTGGCTCGTTACAAGCCACGGACACACGCCAAGTTCACGTGATTCCAACCACTTTACGTGATGGATCGATTAAAAATAGTGATGCGAATTCAAAAGGAGATGGACGCTTCGCATGGTGGGTATCCGGTGAAAACCAAAAAGGAGTCCTAGGTCAGCCTTACGAACCAAGGACGGATGACGCTGCAGGATATGCGGAGATGGGGCAATCACACACAATCACAAATCCTGAGGTCTTTGGTTTTTCCACTCTTATCAATGATCGAGAACCCCATCATCCGAGCTCCGCCGCTGCAAAGCCAGGTCGCAAGGCAGTGAGTCGTCAGACCATGGCTGTGGTTCAGGAAAACAATCTTACTGAGCCTCAGAAAAAATTCCACGATCTCTCAGCATACTCAAGCGGCCTTTTAACCAACACCGCAACCGGCGGCTGGCGCAAGGATCTCTCCATTCTCACGGAACGTTGGGATGCGATTTACGCAAGCTATCCGGGAGGACGTCTCCCCCTTTTCCGCTATACTCCGACGGCAGGAACTACAGCTACCACACAAGTTCCAAAACCCGTCAGGCCAGCAGCCGCGGTACTCGCAAGCGTTAATGCTGCAGTGATCGCAGCGACTCCCGCACAGTCGAACCTATATCCATGGAGTGACTACTCGCTCATCATCGGCGCTAGAATGGCTGGCACTTATCATGCAGCATCCGCATCTTGGCAGTCTCTAGTCAGCTATTCAACCGCTTACAAAAACTTCACTTCCAGCGCAGGTGTTGTAGAAAGTCCGTTTGTTTGGGATAGCATCATGAGTAATAGTTTCAATCCCACTGCACTTCAAATTTACAATTACAAGCACACGCAACGTTTACACCCGCAAATTGCCCGCTTCCAATTTCTTGTCTATGCGAGGGCTATAGAAGCTCCAGTAGGTTTTAACCCCAGACGATATCAATTAAGCCTAATGTATGTTCCAGTTTTCACCCTATGGAATCCATACAGTGTTGGCTTAACTTACACGATTCCACCCGATCGGATTACTGAATCTTTGGGATTTGGATGGGTACGTGCCCTTCCGGGAGTCATGGCGGTCGTCAACCAAGCGAGCTACCCTGGAGGTCCTAGTACCGTTCCCAATAATCAATATCAACTGTTTACGGCGGGAAATTTTCAATACATGGATGTAGGTGGAAATTTCCCTGCAGAAGGATATGATCAAAGCTTGCCGCAAAACATCGCGAAAGGATATACAGTGAGGCGTGTGGACATACGCACATTCATGGCCTCGTTGCCAGTGGGGCTCCTAACATTCAAACCTGGGGAAGCTAAAGTGTTCTCACCGGATGGTTTTAATGAGTCCTATTTCGGCGGAACGGGCATGAGACTGCAACCGGGGTTTAATCCAAACAGCATCAACGGTATACAGGTCGGAGCCGGGAATTTTAATGCCACTCAAAGACTTTGGTTCCTCATGAAAACAGACAAATTGACCCGGCCTTTCAGATCAAGGAATGCAGGGCAGGGATTCTCTCTGGGTTTTGGCAAGACATCCGGTGTACCCTACGGCGGAGCGGCGCATCAGCTACATAAGGGCGTGCAATCACAATTTCACAATATTACCTCGCTCGCATCTGACACCCAAGGTACCGCTTACTGGCCATCTAGCGAGGTAGATGAAGTAGGTTATACATTACCTGAACTTGCATCCGGCCCATGGATCCCGATTTTTTCTATCAACTTTGGCCCTCGGATGACAATTGGCACTGGACCCGGTGTTGAACAAAACAGGCCCACGAAAGGCGTCTTACAAAGCAATCCGCTTGCCTCCATGGTCCTGAGCGATCCGGGAAGCGGCGCAGCAAAGGATCATCCCGCAAACGGAACCTTTGACATCACCAATCACTCATTAAGTTTAGGTTCAACTCTAACCCCCAATTTGAGCACCTCGAAAGGTTTCATCGGCACAGGTTATCAGAGTGGGGATGGTCTATCCCGACTCATCATGTGTGATATCCCCCTCCGCCCCATGGCGTCATTGGTTGAACTTGAAGGATGGAATCCTAGGGGAAACAATCCCTATCCACCGTTTCAGAGTAATCTGATTGGTAACAGCGATGCAACCCCCCTGATTCTCAAGGATAAAGTGCTTCCACCCGTCCTGTCGCCACCTCCACCGCCGGGGCTAACTCCAACCCAAGCCAACCTTATGCACGACGATGCTTACTGTGCGAATCATATGCTTTTTGACGATTGGTTTTTATCCTCAATCGCCCCTGATCCGCAGTCTTCAAAAGATATCAATACAGTCTATCGAGAATTTCTTAAAGGAGACAGTGAATTGGTGAATCGGGCTTATCGTCCCATCTCTACTGACAACAAGGTGACAGATGCGGACGCTACAACACGCATTGGACAAATGATCACAAGTAATGATGGATGGCTTAAAGTTGCCTCTCGTTTTGAAGTTGATGGAATGTTCAATGTGAACTCAACCTCGGTCGAAGCCTGGAAAGCTCTCCTCGGGCATGCCAAAAGCCTCGATAAGATAGCGATGCACGGTGCAACCGGAATTGTTGCAGCAGATGTTTCAAATAAGCACGTCGTTACGCGCGGTGCGATTGCAACGGATGTGGAGACAGGTAGCGGTCCAGGTTTCGGGGGGCAATTTGCAAATGCTTCCGAGTATACCGGTTACAGAAGCCTCACTGACGATCAAATCGAAGATCTCGCCAAGAAGATAGTTGAACAGGTTCGCCTGCGCGGCCCGTTCCTCTCCATGTCAGAATTCGTGAACCGTCAACTCAGCACCAACAATAACCTTGCCTTGGCGGGTGCCATTCAAAGTGCGATTAATAATCTAACTGAAGATCCGATGGCTACCTTACGCAATCCAGCCAATTCGCTCTCAGATACAACTATGCTACCGACAGATCCCAAACTCGCTGGAGCTATTTATCAATTTCCTGAATCAGCTGTAGGCTCAAGCGCTTACGGTGCGCCTGGCTGGATTAGGCAGGCAGACATCCTACGTCCCATCGCTCCCATTTTAACGGTAAGAGACGACACTTTCACGATTCGGGCTTACGGAGATTCCCTAGATAAAAACGGCAACGTCGTTGCCCAAGCATGGTGCGAAGCAACAGTCAAAAGAACGCGTGAATTTTGCGATCCATCAGACGCAGCAGACTCGATCGACCCACCAACGTATCCAATGAATATTACATTCGGTAGAAAATTTGAGATTATCTCTTTTAGATGGTTAAACCCAGATGAAGTCTGATAAATACGACTTGTCGAACATTGAGTCAAATCCATGATTATTTCTCACACTTTTGTCATCCTCGCAGCCGGATGTCTGATACTCTCAACCACACTTCAAGCGAAGCGTACATGCCGCGTGGTATTTCCTGAACGCCCCCAAAGCGCACCGAAAAGCGCTTACATCTTTGATGGCAAACAAAGCCAAAGTGTCACCTTACCCAGCATGAATTTATCCGAAGTGATAGAGTTGCCGAGTGGCGAACTCACGATCGCCATGACATCTAACAATATCACCGATCCCAAAGCGTTATCCCCAACCGCCCCATTCCTTCGGATTCCTGAGAAATTGATGGAATTCTACATTATCATTACTTCTGATCCAAATAACAAAGACCTCCCTATAAAGATGAACCTTGTCGACGCTGGAGCTGGGAAACTCAATGCAGGAGAGACGCTCTGGTATAATTTCACGGAGCATCGAATCGCAGCTAAGTTGGGAAGCGCTGAATTGACAGTAGATCCAGGAGGCCGTGCAATCTCCAAAGACCCCTCTCCTGCCAGCGGCTACTACACCGCAAGATTCATTTATCAAGCGCAAGGCAAAGGCGAGTATGCGCCTATCACAGAACAGAGTTGGTGGCACGACAGTATGAGTAGACATCTGGGATTCATGTACAACTCTGGGGGCAAATTACCCAAAATATACTATTTCCGAGACTTCCGTGTCCCTGAGGAAGAAAAGACCACTGAAGGAATAAAAACCGAAGTGGTAGAGTGAATAAATTCTATTAAAATGCCCTAATGAAAATTCCACTATTCACTCTCATTTCGCTCCTCACTTTATTCAGCCACACGCATGCTCAAGATGCCGCTACACGCACTTGCCGAATCGTGTTTCCAGATCGACCCGCCGGTGCACCGAAAACCCTCCACCTCTTCGATGGCATCACCTCTCAGGAAGTCGAGCTCTCAAGCATGAACCTCTCCCCGTTATACAAGCTTGCTGCGGGTGCCATTCACATCAAACTTCTACCCGCCAAAGTAGAGGATCCAAAAGCCGTTTCTCCCGACGCTCCCTCTGTCGAAATTCCAGCAGACTATACCGACTTCTTTCTACTCGTCTCCAGTGATCCAAACAACAAAATTGCACCCGTCAAACTACAAGCGATCAACTTGGATATTGAAAATTTCAAACTCGGCCAGACCCTATGGAACAATCACTCCGACAAAACCGTCGAGGGAAAATTAGGCGAGCAAAGCTTATCCCTTAAACCTGAAAGCTCTCAAATCGTGGATTCCCCAATCAGCGATAAAGGCATACCGACCAGTGGTTATTTCAATGCGAGTTTTACTTATCAAGTCCAAGGAAAAGACGCGTTTGAACCTATCACAGAACAACAGTGGTGGCACGACGCCAAATGCCGACATCTTGGATTCATTAATAATTCAGGAGGAAAACTGCCAAAGATTTATTTTTTCCGAGACTTTCGTGATCCATAGGCCTGAAGCACCTAAGCCTAAGTAAAAATATGCTCAAGTATCCTGATAAATTAAAGTAACTTGTCCCAAAGAGGGTCAATCTACTTTGATATTTTTTCATACAAAATCTTAGACTTTGACGTATTCACGGTGTAATAACCATTATCTGAGTGCCACTCATTCGAATTCACATGAAAAAACCCACTTTTTTTCCTAATAAAAACCAAGGCTTCGCACTCATCGCCACGATTCTGCTGATGGTGCTCTTAGCCATTATCACCGTTGGCACACTCAGCCTCTCCGTCGTTACCCTACGTAGCAACGGACAAAACTCCGCTCAAGCTCGCGCCCAGGCCAACGCCCGCATGGCACTCATGATTGCCATCGGTGAGCTTCAAAAAAATACCGGATTAGACACCCGTATTACGGCTCCCTCCGATATTGTACAGAAGGACAGTCCTCCAATCCTTGGTGTTTGGAAAAGCTGGGAGGGTACTGACCACGATGCGACGGGACGCCCTATTAAGCCGGATTACACATCCAAATCATCATCCAATGGTCGATTCCTGACTTGGCTAGTTTCGGGAGCAACTCTTGGAAAATCACCCACCGACCCAGGTAGCTTAGCCTACGGGACCGCTACAACTCAGACGGTGAAAATGATCGCCAGCGGTAGTTTGGGTGTAGGCAGCAACAAAGAAGTCCATCTCGTTCCCATCCCAATCGAAGGAGAGGACGAGCGCTATGATAGCAGCTATGCGTGGTGGATCAGCGGAGAAAACCAAAAAGCCCGTCTGATGCAACCCTATCAGCCTCGCACCAATGATGAGGTTGGTTGGGCAGACCAAGCTAAGTCTTACTCCATTCCAGATGTCGCCGACCTTGGGCTCGATAGCCTAGTTGATGACCCAGAATCGTTCGCGCCAGACGCATTAAATGCGAAGCCTTTGAGTAAGGTATTTAGCCGCAATACAATTGCCCTGCTCGATTCCACGAAACCACAGGACTCTAAGCACCTTTTCCACGATTATTCATCCAGCGCAGTGGGCTTACTCACCAATGTTGCAACGGGTGGGTGGCGCAAAGACATGTCGATTCTAACCGAAAAGTGGGGGTATGAAGTCACAACACTTAATCCTAACGGAATACTTGATCCTAACGGAATCTATGCCAGATACCCTGGCGCTAGGTTGCCTCTATTTCGCTATTCACCGGCTGCAGGAAACACATCCGCTGTACCCTTACCTAGAGTTATCGCTGCAGCTAACTCCTCTTATGATATTGCCCAATCCTGCCTGTATCCATGGAGTGGATACTCTCAGTTTAGCAGCTCAGGCAAAAAGTCTCCCTTTACTTTCAGCGCGGCAAGTTCGTCATGGCAATCACTGGTGAATTTTGCCAGAAGCTATAAATCGATCACATACGATGACTCCACCAAGACAGCCAATCTCCCCATCGGTTGGAGTACGATCATCTCTCCCCCTACAGGAAATCCTCCAGGGACTCCTCCTGCTTACAGTAACTTTTACAACTACTATCATAAATATGATCCTAGCCCTATTGTAGCGCGTATTCAATTGATGATTCAAGTCAATGCAATTCCAGAGTCCGCGTATATCTCCCCAAGTCCAGGTACCAGTGTATCACACAGACTCAACATGCGTGTTGTGCCTATTTTTACTTTATGGAATCCTTACAATGTCCAACTGACAAAAACTGTCACAAATTTTAATATGGGTAATTTTAACACAGGGCTAGATCTTGGGATTGGAACAGAACGGTCATTACCCCTCGCTATTTCATTCGCCAATAATACTGTTCCGGGCGTGCCCGCATTTGCTAATAATTTTAAGCTCATTAATGGAGGTAATGGTTGGAGCTTTGACGGTGTAGGCACTACGTTTGACAACAGCCTAGCTAAAAACACAGCCAAAGGATATGGCGCCTCGCATTATTCTAGAGGACGTGGCTTTTCGGGTTGGCTCCCGCTGCAGTTCACACTTAAGCCCGGTGAAGTGAAAGTCTTTTCACCCGCATTCGACGAAATGCCAGCTAATGACGGTTCAACAATTCACACTGGTATCCGTCTGAAGGAAGGGTATGCAACTGGGGATAATTTTGGTTTTGCTAGAGCGACTAAAGCACAGGTCGCGGCGGGTAATTATGGGGCGGCACTTCTAACGATCCCTAGTGGACGTCCAACTTTACCCGGACGCATAAGCGGACAAGTCCACGCCTCCGATATGATTCGATTCGGTGTGAAAGCAGATAGGCACACTGCAGTTTTTGGCAACACTGCTATAACAGGTCCTGGCACGCACTGGGCCGTAGGAACAACCCGACCAGGTTGGGGAGTTACTGAAGCACAGATAGCTCTGGGCTATACTAATAAAGGTGTGGATCCACAGAATCAGCGCGCATCGATGACTGCTGTGGTTGATGAAACATGGGCTGCTAAATACTGGCCATCAAACGAACTGGACGAGGTTCAATATCGAGTATCTGAAATCGTGCCAGGTGGGGGTAATCCGCCGTGGACAAACCTTTACTCGATTTCTTTTGGTCCGCGTTTTACCTTCGGTGCTGGCTTAAGTGCCAATCAAAAGAGACCCGTAAAAGGCACTCTTCAATGTAGCCCTTTTGTGAGCAACACCTACAGTGTTCCTACTCAGACAGCAATGTACCACCCAGTCAACAATGCCTACGATTTGAGTTACCATTCTATGTCACTTAACAGCAACCTTACGCCAGAGGTCGGGAATGCGGGATACATCGTTTCTGGCTTTCAGAATGGTGATGGCCTATCAAGACTAATCATGGCAGAAATACCTCTGAGACCTATGGCATCATTGGTAGAACTGCAAAGCTGGAATTTGAGAGGAGGTAACCCACAACCTCCCTACCAATGCAATCTGATAGGCAATAGCGATGCAACCCCCCTCATACAACAAGACAGCATCCTCCCTATGCCCAATCCACCTAATGCGCTTACAAATCTTCAGCATGATGATAGCTACTGCGCCAATCATCTATTATTTGATGACTGGTTTCTTTCCACCATTGCATCACAACCCAGGAGTTTCGGAAGCACGATTGCCAAGTCAATCGACAAGGTCTACCAAGACTATCTCCAAGGCAGTGCGCCGCTTACCAACCGAGCATACCGCCCGATCGCCGAAGATAGCGCCATTTCTTCATCCGCAGCAACCACGAGAGTTGCCGAGATTGTTAATAGCCCAAAAGGCGATGGCTGGTTGAAAGTCGCATCACGCTTTGAAGTCGATGGAATGTTCAATGTTAATTCAACCTCAGTTAAGGCATGGCGCGCGCTTTTAGGCCATGCGCGCAAGCAACAGCTCGCCTCATACGGAACTAATGGCATCAATGTGGATTCTAACAAATATGAATACTCAGTTTCGCGTCACACCGTGGCAGCGGATGTCAAAGCAAGTGCAGCGCCGGGTTTGGGTGCAACCTTTCCATCTGGCTCGGAATATTCCGGCTTTCGGACTTTAAGTGAAGATCAGCTCGATGAGCTTGCAGAAAAAATTGTTGAACAAATCAAAAAGCGTGGGCCATTCCTATCCTTATCTGAATTTGTAAACCGACAACTCAATGGCAGTGATGAAGAGCTTGCTTTGGCAGGTGCCCTGCAAACCGCTATAAATCAGTTAACCACAAATCCTAATGAAGAGCTCAAAAAACGATCCAATGTAACAATGGATCCAAATGACAATAAAGTCCTCGATGCTGGTTACAGCTTCAAAGGAGCAACCGAAGGCGTAGATACTTACGGTCTTCCTGGCTGGATCCGTCAAGCTGATATCCTGCGCCCGATTGCTCCTGTGTTAAGCGCGCGCGATGACACGTTTACGATTCGTGCTTATGGAGATGCACGTGACGCTAAAGGAAAAATCGTCGCACGTGCATGGTGTGAAGCGGTGGTAAAAAGGACTCGTGACTTTGTTGATTCTGCAGATGCTCCAGACTCCATCGATGCCCCAACTATACTAGCGAACCAGACATATGGGCGGAAATACATTTTGAGTGAATTCCGCTGGCTTAACGCTGATGAAGTGTAATATAACAACCCATAACATGAAGCATATTGTCCTCTCGTGCCTTCTCTTCGTGCATCTCCCCGCCTACGCACAACAAGAACCTGAAAAGACCCGTACCTGCCGTGTCATATTTCCTGAGCGCCCAGACGACGCTCCCACTGAAGCGTATATCTTCGATGGCAAAACATCACAAAAAGTTTTAATGTCCAATCTTAACTTTTCGGAAGTGATAGAACTGCCCCTTGGAGAAATAACCATCTACATGACTCCAAATGCAATCGATGATCCCAAAGTATTTCCTGAGGGAGCTCCCAGCGTAAGTATTCCAGCCGATCAAACCGACCTCTATTTTTTGATTTTCAGCGATCCAAAAAATAAAATCTTACCGATACGAATCCAATCAGTTCACATCGACAAAAATGAATTCAAAGTCGGCGAAACTATGTGGTTTAATTTTACCAATCAAAAAATTGCAGCGAAGCTTGGAGACACGGAATTTTTCATCGATCCCAAAAAAAGAGGAATTAGTAAAACACCAATGGCTCAAAGCGGCTATTATCTGGCACAGTTTGCCTATAAAGAGGTCACCGATGCCGAATATTCACCCATTATGAAAAAATCTTGGTGGCATGATGAATTCAGTAAAAACCTCGGCTTTGTGATTAATGCAGGTGATCGCCTGCCAAAGATATACACCTTCAGAGATCGCCGTTCGGCCGAAGCAAAGCCCGATAATTAATCGTGCATCCCTTACCAAATATATCCATGAAAGCGCTATGCCTTGCCTTGACACTCATTTTTTGTGTCCCCGCTTTTTCTCAAGAGAAAGATCAACAGGTTCGTACTTGCCGAGTTTTCATACCCGAGTCCCTAGACGCTAAGATCACGGAGCTCTATTTGTTTGATGGCCAAACATCATACGAGGTTCTGTCCGCGCGAAAAAATCTATCACCGGTAAATACTTTAACGAAAAGCAGCAAGGTTCTTAGTTTATCTCTCGACCCAGGGGCAACTGCTGAAAAGCCCCCAGTAGATACACCGAAAATCAATATACCAGAAGACATCAATGACCTCTTACTCGTATTGCTCCAAGACCCAACCAACTCAACCATTCCAGTCAAATTTCTTCTCATAGACATCGGCGACAATCATTTGAAAATCGGTGAAACTATATGGGTTAATCTTACCAAAAACACCATTAGCGCTGAACTTGGGTCCGAGAAATTGATCGTTGAACCTGAATCACGTGCAGTGAGCAAACCACCCGCCGTCACAAGCGAATACTACCTTGCTTCATTTTCCTATAAAGCTCCAGAGTCAGAGACCTTTTCAGCCATTATGAAAAAATCATGGTGGCATGATGCAACCAACAAGAACATCGGATTCATTGTTAAAAATGATAAAAGCACTCTGCCAAATATATTCTCAGTGCGTGATTCTCGCTAAATTGCACTAAACTTGCGGATGAGACACCTTGGATTCATCCAATACACAGGTGGAAATCTTCCAAAAATTTACTTTTTCCGAGACTTCCATTATCCATAGACCTGAAACACCTAAGCTTGATCACAAATACACAAGCTTCTCGGTATATTTTTTACCTTGAATTTCGACGTGGACGTATTCACGGTGTAATAACTATAAATAGCAGTCCAACTCATTCGAATTTGTATGAAAAAAACTACTTTTTTTCCTCAAAAGATCCAAGGCTTCGCACTCATCGCCACCATTCTGCTGATGGTGCTCTTGGCGATTATTACGGTCGGCACACTTAGTTTATCGGTCGTCACTCTGCGCACGGGTAATCAAGATTCTGCTCAAGCCCGCGCCCGCGCCAATGCCCGCATGGCACTCATGATCGCCATCGGTGAACTCCAAAAACAAATGGGACCCGATCAACGGATTTCAGCAAATAGCGCTATCATTTCCGACTCAACAGTCACCAACCCTCACTGGCTTGGCGTCTGGAATTCATGGAAGGCCGGAACCGGAGAGGCTAGCCAACACAGCACCATTGAGGGAATTGCAGATCAAATGGCGCCCACTTATGAGACTGAGCTCGGACGCCCCAGTTACTTCCGCAAATGGCTCGTTTCCCTCAACGACACGGAAATGTCATCTATTGCCTCACCCAAAACTTTATCGCTAAGCGCCTCACCCATGCCGGGTCCTGATGACGATGCCATTTTTCTCGTTGCCGATGGCTCTCTCGGTAAAGGCGATGAAAAAGAACCAGACTACGTCGCTGCGCGTATTTTAGATATTAAGGACAAAGGCACCTCGGAAGTCACTGGCCGCTATGGCTGGTGGATCGGTGATGAAAGCCAGAAGGCACGCATCATGGACGATTCTTACATACCCCCTCCTCCTCCCACCATCACTCCTGCCCTTACATCAGCAGATAAAATCTACCGCTCCCAAGCTCCAGGCTCTATGGGAACCACAACCATCAGTGGTCTAGAAGAAGTCACCGATGACTCCCAGTTCGCCGCACTCCCCTCCCTTGCAACACTCGATCTGGTCACCGGTGCTAAATCTCGCCCAGCAAAAAGCGGCAGCACCTATGATCGCCCAGCACAACAAAACTTCTTCGACGCCACTCCTTTCTCTTTCAGCATTCTAACAGATGTACGCGAAGGCGGCCTGAAGCGCGATCTCTCCACCATTCTTGAGCAACCGATCTTATTAACAAACAATGGGCCTGAATACATGCTCTATGAATTTGACGATCGTCGTTTTCCCTATCTAAATAATCCCAATGATGCACGCCGGGCCAACTCACGCGTTCCTATTCAGGATTTAGCTGCCTATTATCAGCTCTACGATGACCAACCTACTTTTGCAAACGGTCGCAGAGGGGGCGTTCAATATTCCTCGTCAGCACTCCCTAACTCGCTTCAGATCAATGCCCCCGACTATGATGGTGGAATAAAAGACAATAAGCTCCTTAATCGGGAATACACATCGCTCTACC
The DNA here is from genome assembly GCA_031419275.1 of Akkermansiaceae bacterium. Lineage (GTDB taxonomy): Bacteria > Verrucomicrobiota > Verrucomicrobiia > Verrucomicrobiales > Akkermansiaceae > Luteolibacter. The sequence goes on from JANOKJ010000229.1 coordinate 12,924, forward strand.
GACGACCCGTTGTCACCAAAGTCCAGTTTCTTCTCGGAGTGACGGCGCAGCTGATTCCCCAAGCTGACCGCGATCTGATTCAAGACATTTATGACGTCAAAAGATTCGACAACCCATATACTGCTGCACCTAATGGTCGAGGATGGTGGAGAAACCTCGAGCCCATCAGACCAACCGATACTCACAGGTTGAGGCTTGGTATCCAGCCCTTGGTAACGCTTTGGAACCCTAGCAATCTCCCACTTGTCATGGAGTCTAAACAGATATTGACCTTCAATGCTCCACCATTTGGTATTAGAATTCAGAAATATCGTAGCGGAATCGCAACACCCTGGGAATCCCGTTGGATGAATTTAGCCTACGCGAATGATACCGCAGGCAGCGTAACTGCCGGACAAGGGGGGGGCTCACTGCTCAAGTTGAGATTAGCCAGAAATACTATCGTGTTTGAACCTGGAGAGGTAAAAGTCTTCTCCCTTCCAAGTTCGAGTGCCGCAAATTTAACGGACGGTGGTGGCACTGTATTGAATTGGCAAGGCAACATTCTGGACGTTGAGAATAAGTGGGATCCATTTGGAGTATTTCTCTTGCGAAACTCAGCTACTGTTGGGCGTTTTGGCGATCAGGTGCCCGATGTCTATCTCTTTAACCTGGAAAACAGAGCTCAATGCTTGGTTTTCGGTGACAACGATACCATCTCCATTAGCGTTGATTCGGAGAATGCGAGCTCTGCGACCGACGGCAATGATGGTAGGAATGCCTCAAGAAATGCTGAAATCCAGGGAGCCGGATTCAGCCTCTACATGTTTGATGAGGGCTACGGTACTGGGCCGGGGCCCTCTGCAGATGCCTTAAGGAACGACATCATGATCAGTCGCCATGGTTCCCAAACCAATCCGAACAGGGTAGCACTTGGTGGCTTCTATCAACAGCTAATGGCCCCAGGCTTCCCGGGTGGCGTAGCGCCGATTAATTTCGACATTAAGTCCGATGCTATCCCTGCATCACAAATCATCGCATCAATTGCTGCCAAGGAGATCATTGCCATAATGGATTTCTCTCTCAGCGTCGGCTGCGAAACATCAAGTAATGCTTCGGGCGGATCTGGTGGTGGAAGGCGCATCACCAGCCGTCCATTTCTTCATTCAGCAACCAGTGCCATGCCGTTCATTGCCCAATCAGAAAAGGATTCGCTCTACGATTACGGATGGGACTGGCAGATCAGCAAAATCAATGCCGTTGAGGACTCCATCATACAAGCGAAGCCTGGCACCGGGAACGGTTACTACGGCGGCGGCTACACCTTGGAAAATGGAACCACCCATGTCATCCAAAGCGAAATCCCGGTATTGCCACCCATCTCCATCGCGTCACTTAGCCATGCGCATCTAGGTGGGTTCAGTATGGCCAAGGCGATTCCCGTGGGAGAGATTCCGGACACGGATAAGTTTTCGCGCACAAGTCCAGTTGTCGTTAATCCGACAGGCGTAAGCTTCCAGCGGGTGACAGCATCGGGCCAGAACGGGCTGGCACCGCACGTTGTGCAAGCGATTGGAAACTCCTATGCGCATCCCAACATCCCAGCCAACAAGTCGTTTGTCACGAAGCAACGCACCTTCGACCTCGACAATGGCGCTGTCAACACACCATATGTCGATCATTCCTACCTTGCCAATAAAGCGCTGTGGGATGAGTTCTACTTTTCCTCCATCGCCCCGCAGCCTTCGAAGGTGCCGCTTTTTGGAGGAACAGGCAGCACGGCGAAAGAAGTGGCAGATAAGTTTTTCAAACTCACCCCCCCGCTTTCATTATCACATCTGCCGAATCGTCGCATCATACCTTACACAACGAATCTTGACCAAGCTAAACTCGATACACTCTTCACCCAGGCTAGTGTATATACCAATGGATTAGCCGATAAAATAGCCGCTCACTTGATGGTGGAGGGTGCTTTCAACGTCAATTCCACTTCTGTGGAGGCTTGGAAGATATTCCTCTCCAGCCTTAAAGGAAAACCCGTGGCATATCTTGATGGCGGCACTTCACCCAAAGAAGCATCACCCGAGGGCACAACGATCAGTTCCAGCAGCTTGGCGAATGGATTACCCGTGAAGACGGCCGATATCAACAATGCTAACACACCAGAAGGACAGTGGAAATCAGCCAGGGAACTCACCGATGACGAAATCAACGAGCTTGCGGTAGCCATGGTCAAACAAGTCAAATTGCGTGGTCCATTTCTTTCGATGTCGGAATTCATCAACCGCAGGCTTGAAGGGAATACGGGCCCTGCCGCAGAGCGTTCCGTGAAAGGCGCCCTGCAAGCGGCGCTGGATGACCCAACGGTATCGATCAATGCCAACTTCCGCACGCCTGGCCGTCTGCTTGATAACGAAACCGCAAGCATCCAATTCGCATTCCCTGAGGCAGCGAAAGGCCCGATTGCCTACGGCAGCATGGCCTATGTCGATCAGGCGGATGTCTTACGCGGCTTCGCCGAACAACTCACCCCACGCGGCGATACTTTCGTCATCCGCACTTACGGTGATTCTCTCGACACTTCGGGAAAAGTGGTGGCTCGCGCATGGTGCGAAGCGGTGGTGCAACGTGTGCCGGAATACGTGGACAGCTTGGATGAGCCGTATGTGAAATCCGCGAATCTCGCTTCTAACAGCAACAGAATCTTCGGCCGTAAAATTCAAATCGTCAGTTTCCGCTGGATCAATCCTTCCGAGATTTGATACTCTCATCGATCCCGCTCAAATTACCGAACTATGAAATTTTTCATCATGCAAATAACACGCACGTTTTCTTTGATGGTATGTTTGATCATGCCATTCATTGCAAATGCACAAGAAGAGCAGGTATCCCTCCAGTTTGTTTCATTTCCAATAACAGCCGATCCGAAGCCGATCGAGCTGATTACCGGCGAAGGTAAAACCATCGAGGTTGAACTTCCGAGTAACAGCCTATCGAAAGCTTATAAAGTGCCAAAGCTCCAAAACTGGATATTGGGCAAGACCGTCATTGGGAAAGATGAAAAACCATCGTTCAAAATCTATGGTCAGATCAAGGCTGGATCCGCCGGAAATCAGCTTGTTATGGTAATTAGGAAGGGCGATACGGATGAAGCTGGGTATGATCTCGTTTGCTTTGATAATAGCCCGAGCGGTTTTTCAGGAGGTAAATATATTTTCCTAAACGGCTCCAAAGTCGATGTGGCGGGAGAAGTGGGAGATTTAAAATTCACGCTAAAGCCGAACACGCACACGCTGCTTGCGCCCAAGCCATCTGAACAAAAAGACGAGCGCAAATATCTCTACGTCACTCTCTATTTCCGCAAGGGAGAAAAAGCTACACCATTTTATACGTCCACGTGGCGTTTCAGTGAAAAAGCACGAACCATGGTCGTTTTTTACCATGAACCGCACAATCAGCGGATACGCACTCATACGATTCGTGATTATATAACAGATTAAAACAGGGTCTTTACTGATCAAATATTGAGAGATCTCTCTATAAAAACTTCTTCTTGCTCAATCCACTGGAAAACCATTTCCTATTCTAGTCACTCAACTCTGATGCATCGTCTTCTCATACTCTTTGTTAGTTCAATCATTTCTTCTACGCTCTGTTGCGCTCAAGATAAAAAAGTAGAAGTCCAATTCGTTTCTTTTCCTATAACGACTAATCCTCAACCCATCGAGTTACTCATCGGCAATGAGGTAACCATGACTGTGGAAATTCCCACAAACAATCTCTCCCCCACTTACCAAGTTAACCCTATTTCTGAATGGGTTCTTGGAAAATCCAGTAAGGACACAGAAGGCAAGTTTACATTCGAGACCTATGGTAAAATTCCCTCCCTAAACACCGAAAAACAACTCATCCTCGTTATGCGTAAGGGAGACAATGACTCGGATGGATTTGAACTCATTGCGATCAATAATGATCCATCAAATTTTGGAGGTGGTAAATATTTGTTCTTCAACGCTTCTAAGACCAAAATCTCGGGTGAAATTAGCGAATCTAAGTTCGCAATCAAACCGTTCAATCACACACTCATAAAGCCAACTCCAGTGGAGTCAGAAGATAATACTAAGAGGCTTTATGTTTTTACTAGCTTCCTAAAAGACGAAGAAGCGAATCCATTTTACTCCTCAACATGGCGCTACAACGAAAAGGCTCGGTCCCTAGTTTTCTTCTACAACGAATCCATTAATAAAAGTATAAAAACTCATACGATTCGTGATTATTTACCAGAGTGAGGTTGGACTGGCTCCAAATCGCTCTCAATGATTACTCATGAACGGGTCGTTAGCACACTCATGCTCAAGAGCAGACTGAGCTCACTTGTCCCGGATCTTATTTGGATCGCCAAGCCGAAATATCGAAAGCCCTCCACCTCTTCGATGGCGTCACCGATCTCTGGGCAAACCATGAAGTCGAAGTATCAGGTATCTCCGGCACCTACGAAGTCGGAGGAATTCAGTTCGTCATCGCGGACGTAGCGGGAGACTTCATCGATATCCAAGCCACGATCCCTACCAGTGCGGCCGCCCCAGAACAAAGTCTTCACTCGCCTCAGTACAGCGCTTCCTCCTTGATACTTCTCATCGTCCGAGGTTATTTCTCGCGCAACTTCCCCCCTCTAGGGGCGGTTTAAGACATGCACTGGACACCCTTTGCAGAAAGTTGACATCGCCAGCTTCTGAACTAAGATGCGCCTAGATTCAAATCATCCACTAACTCTCCTATTCTCCCATGAAAATCCATTCCCCCAGTTACAAAAATCGTCGCTCTCACGCCAAAGGCTTCACCCTTCTAGAAATTGTCATCGTCCTTGGCATTATCGGTGTGATCATTGCCGGATCGATTGCCCTGCTCGATGGAGTTCAAAATAGTGCCAAAATCACCGTTGCTGATGCTGATTTAAAGAACCTCAAAGCAGCAGTCCTGAGCTACAAGACGCTTGCGGGACAAGCACCCAGCACACAACAAGGACTCGAAGCACTTTTTGTCAAACCAACCACTGCTCCCACCCCAAAACGTTGGACATCCGCAGGCAAAAAAGGCGTTCCAAATGATCCATGGGGAAATCCTTACCGCTATCGCAACCCAGGTAAAAAAGACACAAGTGACTTCGAAATCTACTCTCTCGGCGAAGATGGGCAAGAAAACACCAGTGACGACATGTCATCCCAGGACTAGCGTGACGTGTTTCTAATCTCTCTTCCTCATCGCCCCCCTCTGTTTAAGGAATCACTAGAAACATAAATAAATTGTATCTTAGCCTACAATCCAAGCTCCGCGTTCC
>JANOKJ010000230.1:0-5899 GCA_031419275.1 Akkermansiaceae bacterium
CCGAAAAGTTTGCTCGGCAGACCAGAAGCGGTTTCAAGCGAGGAGGACTTCCTCGAAGGAACTTGTTTCCAGGAAATGCTTCCGGACAACATGGTGTTTGAAAACCCAGAGCAAGTGAAGCGCGTCGTGCTCTGCTCCGGAAAAGTTTACTACGATCTAGCGGCGTATCGAAATGATCACGGCATCACCGATGTTGCGATCTTGCGGGTTGAGCAGCTCTATCCTTTCCACGGTGAAATGCTCAAAGCCTTATTGGGATCCTTCCCAAGTCTGGAACGCTTGGTCTGGTGCCAGGAAGAACCTAAAAACATGGGTGCATGGACTTACGTTGCTCCACAAATTGAAGCCACGCTCGGCGTCTGGCCGGTCTATGCAGGTCGCAAACCTGGTTCGAGTCCTGCTGCAGGATCTAAAGCCATGCACTATCGCGAACTAAAAGCGTTTCTCGCCAAAGCTTTCGAAATCTAATATTTTACACAAACTACCTCTATCATGGCCATCGATATCAAAGTGCCGGCTGCCGGCGAATCCATCACCTCCGCGAACATCGCGAAATGGTATAAGAACAGCGGCGACTTCGTCAAAAAAGGCGAGGCTCTCGTGAGCTTGGAAACCGATAAGGTTTCCAACGAGCTCGAAGCAGAGGCCGACGGAATTCTAACAATCACTGTAGGCGAAGGCGAAGAGGTTTCGATCGGAACCGTGATCGGCCAAATCGCACCTTCCGGTGAAAGTTCCGCTCCCGCTGCCGCACCGCAAGCCGCTGCTGCTCCGGCAACAACTCCCGCGCCCGCAGTTCCAGCCGCTTCCGCTACCGCACCTGTTGCTACCGGAGGATCCGTAGAGATCGTGGTGCCAGCTGCTGGTGAGTCGATCACCTCAGCCAACGTTGCCGCATGGCGCAAGAAGGATGGCGATTTCTGTGAAAAAGGCGAAATCCTCGTGACCTTGGAAACGGATAAAGTTTCCAACGAGCTCGAAGCACCTGTTGCTGGAACGCTCCGGATTCTGGTTCCTGAAGGTGAGGAAGTTTCGATTGGAAAAGTAATCGGCACGATCACCGTCGGCCAAGCCTCCGCTGCTGCAGCTGCTCCAAAACCTGCACCTGCACCAGTCGCAGCACCGGTCGCAGCACTTGCACCTCAGCCAGTCAGTGAATCCCGCCCGAAACCGGATCTCTCAGTTCTTACGGCTCCGAAAGCCGAAGTATCATCTTCCGCTGCTGTGCAAGATGGACGCACCACTCGCCGCAAGATGTCGATGCTGCGTCGCAAGATCGCCACTCATTTGGTGAACGCCCAACAAACTGCTGCGATTCTAACAACCTTTAACGAGGTCGACATGACCGCCGTGATGGAACTGCGCAAAGGAGTTCAGGATGATTTCCTCAAAAAGCACGGTGTGAAACTCGGTTTCATGTCCTTCTTCGTCAAAGCCGTTGCGCAAGCGCTCAAAGACGTGCCATCGATCAACGGCCGCATCGAAGGCACCGACATCATTGAAAATCATTACTACGACATTGGCGTGGCGATCGGCACAGAGAAAGGCCTGATCGTTCCGGTTCTCCGTGATTGCGATAAGAAATCCTTCGCACAAATCGAACAGGATATTTTGGACTACGCTGCAAAAGGCAAAGCCGGAAAAATCGCGATCGAAGATCTGCAAGGTGGCGTGTTCACCATTTCCAACGGAGGCACCTACGGCTCCTTGCTCAGCACGCCGATTCTCAATCCTCCACAAAGCGGTATCCTCGGCATGCACACGATCCAGCAACGTCCGGTCGCTCTGAATGGACAGGTCGTGATTCGTCCGATGATGTATCTCGCTATGAGTTACGATCACCGCCTCGTTGACGGCAAGGAAGCTGTGACTTTCCTCATCCGCATCAAAGAGTGTTTGGAAGCGCCTCATCGCCTGATGCTTGAAGTGTAAAATTTTCAGCCTCATTCAAGGCGAGACTCACAGGCTTTCAGCACGTAAAAAACCTCATCAACTCATTTGAAGAAGTTCCTTCCATATTACCGTCACCTTCTGAAGGTGAAAGGTTGCTTCGGAATCGGGGTGATCGCAGGTTTGGTCTATGCGGCCGCATCGGGTGCGGGCCTGCCGTTGATGACGAAGATCGTTTTCCCGGTTCTCTTCAATGAAAAGGTCGATGAAAAGAGCGCTTACATCATCTGGATCACTTCCAAGCTGGGTGAAATTTCCCGCGATGATCTGTTGATCTACACCTGCTTGTGGATCCCTGCGGTGTTTTTGCTCCGCGCCATCGCCGGTTACACCAATGCCTATTTCATTCAGTATGTCGGGATGCGGGTGGTGGAGTCGATACGCACGGATCTCTTCATCAAACTCCAAAGCCTGCCACTCGCGTTTTTCAGGAAGAACCAATCCGGTGATCTATTGGCACGTGTGATGAACGACACGCAATTGCTTCAGCAGGTGATCGCGCAAGCATCGAGTGACTTGATCAAACAACCCGCGACGATGCTGGCAGCGTTGGGAATGGTGGGTTGGATGTCCTATCAGGATAAGAGCTTTTTCATCGCTCTCATCGCCTTGGTTTCTGTGCCGGTTTGTATTTTTGCGATTCGTTTTGCTGGAAAAAAACTCACCAAAAGAGCGGCCATGCTTCAGGAGCGTGGTGGGGATCTCTCGGCTGCTTTGTCAGAAAACCTGCAATCGGCTTTGGAGATTCGCGGATACAATCTTCAGGAAACACAAATCAGCCGGTTCAAAAAACGGATCGCCGAGATTCTCAAGTTGGGAATGAAAGTGGTGAAGTATCGCCAAATGATTTCGCCATCCATCGAGGTGGTTGCGGCTACGGGCTTCGCAGCAGCGTTGTTTTTCGGTGTGCGGGCGGGAATGACTTTGGAAGGTTTCCTTGCTCTCGGCATGGCGCTCTACATGTCATACGAGCCGATCAAAAAGCTCGGCAACATGCATTCGCTTTTCCAACAAGGCAAGGCATCGGTGGACCGGCTGAATTACATCTTGGATTCGGATGACACGATTCTGAATCCCTATTCTCCAAAGTCCTGCCCGGTTTCGGATGTGGAAATCGCATTCCGTCACCTGACCTTCGCGTATAACGAAGAACCCGTGTTGCATGATGTGAATCTAACCATTCCAGCCGGACAAGTGGTTGCTCTCGTCGGGCCGAGCGGTGCCGGGAAAACCACCTTCGCGCATTTGGTTCCGAGATTTTACGATCCCCAACAAGGAGAGGTTTGTTTGAACGGAGTTTCGGTTAGAGATTTTCTGAAACATGATCTCCGTGATCGCATCGCCATCGTGCCGCAGACACCTTCGCTTTTCCTCGGGACGCTTGAGGAGAATATCCGGGTTGGTAAAATGAATGCCACCCAAGAAGAGATCGAGATCGCGGCGAAAAAAGCCTTTGCTCACGATTTTATCATGGGTTTTCCAGAAGGTTATCAGAATATGGTCGGGGAGCATGGTGATTTGCTCTCAGGTGGTCAGCGCCAGCGCATCGCCATCGCCCGTGCGTTTTTAAAAGATGCGCCTATCCTGATTTTGGATGAAGCCACCAGTGCGCTCGATACAGAAAGCGAAGCGATGGTGCAGCTAGCGCTTGCTGATTTAGTAAAAGGAAGAACCACCCTCATCATCGCGCACCGTTTCAGCACGATCCGTATCGCGGATCGGATCTTGGTTTTCAAGGACGGCCGAGTCGTCAGTGATGGAACTCACGAGGAGTTAGAGAAAACCGATCCGATTTACCAAGCGATGGTTTCGGCGGAGTTGCGCTAGTCATTCCAACTTCGGGGGTGTGCCGTAGCCGACCATGACCGATGTGCCTCCTGCTCTTGGCAAACGGAAATCATTCACTCCGAATCCGTTTTGTTTTTTGCCGCGGTAGGATCGGCCATCACTTGCATTGATCATCACCGGATGCCCGTCTTTTTTCTCGTATCCCAGAAACATCCCGACATGGGTGATGTTGGTGAGTCGGTTATCAGTAGGAACATACGTGCCGCTCCAGAAAACCAGATCGCCGGGCTTGAGTTTGGCTAGGCTGGAATGGGTGAGATCTTTTGCTTCAGTGGAAACTAGGTGGAGAATCGAATCTTTCTGTACCCATAGAAACTGTCCGTAAGAGGTTCTCGGTGGATTGAGACCGATTTTATTCAGGACATGATACATCGCGCCCGAGCAGTCGAACCCACCATCTTTTGCGCCGTTGCCAGCGAAACGGTATGGCATGTCGGTGACTTCTTTCGCAGCGATAAGGGCGGCTTCGATAAGTTTTTTTCGCGGTTCTTCAAGGGTATCGAAATCTTTGAGTTCTGAGGTTTGTATGAGAACTGGGGTATTGCCCACTGCTGTATGGCAGAACACAAGGCCGGCAGCCATCAACGCCCAATGGCTATTTTTTACAAACATAGGTCAGGGTAACACAGGAAACTCGGAATAGGCAGATTAATCCGAGAATTTTGGAAGTTCTTGGTTCTTGGTTCTTGGTTGTTAATGCGGAGGCGCGTAGCTCAACAAGGAACTAAGAACCAAGAACTAAGAACTCCCCCGAAGGTACATCAACCAGCGCTGAAAGCGCTTCACCTGCGGATTCTATCTTCATTTCGTTTTTGCAAAGTAACTCTAAACCTTACAACCTTTGCGGACATTGAGCGCACCACTACACATTCTCATCATCAGCGATGGCAAAGCGGGTCACGAGAACCAATCGCTTGGACTTGCCGAAGCGATGGGACGGCGGGTTTCTGTGGAGTTGCATGTGTTGCGGTTGGACATGGAGAAAGGTTTATTGGGGCGTGTGGCTGATGCGTTTGAGAAGGCTCGAAAATTTCCCAAACCAGACTATGTGATCTCAGCTGGAAGCGGCACGCATGTGGTGTTGTGGTGGTTGGCGCGGAAATATCATGCGCGCAGCATCGTGTTGATGAAGCCGTTTTGGCCACTGGCGTTGTTCGATTGGTGCATCGCACCGGAGCATGATTTCCAAACGATACCTAACATCGAAAATTTAATCCTGAGCAAAGGCGCGTTGAATCGCGTGGTTCCTACGGCAGCGGAGAGATCGGAGAAATGGATTTTGATCGGTGGTCCATCGAAAATTCATGGTTTTGATGAAACGAAGTTGATTGAGCAAATTCGTGAGCTAGCGCGGGATGGAACATGGCAGGTTGCAGATTCAAGACGGACACCGGATGGATTTTTGAAACGGTTAGAATATGAAATCCCGAACCTCACCATTTGCCCGCATCAGGAAACGGGGCAGGGGTGGTTAGCGGAAAAACTATCGAGCGCCGCAGAAGTGAGGGTGACTGAGGACTCGGTCTCGATGGTTTATGAAGCGCTGACCGGTGGGGCTAAAGTGGGCGTATTGGAAATGCCACGGCTCAAGCCGGATGCGCGGGTGATCCGTGGTTTGGATAAATTGAAGGGGGAGGGATATTTTCTTGGAGCTAATGAAAAGCGTGAGCTGCCCAGGTTGGCGGAGGCGGATCGCTGTGCGGGGATGATTTTGGGTTCTTAGTTTGACTACGCTTCGCTCCGTCCAAGCGGGAAGGACTTCGTCGTAGGATAAAAGTTCGCTAGTGTTGACTACGCTTCGCTCCGTCCAAGCCACCACGGCTTCGCCTTAATTGTGATAGCTCGTTAACACTCGCAAGGCGTTCACTCGGCTTTGTAGTTCTTGGTTCTTGGTTCTTGGTTTGACTCCGCTGCGCTCCGTCCAAGCGGGTAGGACTTCGTCGTTGGGTAAATGCTCGCCAGCGTTGACTACGCTTCGCTCCGTCCAAGCCACCACGGCTTCGCCTTAATTGTGATAGCTCGTTAACACTCGCAAGGCGTTCACTCGGCTTTGATCTCGCCCTCCGGCGATCCCCTGCGGGCGCTCGTTGCACTTACGTCC
>JANOKJ010000231.1:0-11585 GCA_031419275.1 Akkermansiaceae bacterium
CTCTGGCAAAAGCACGCTGGTCAATCTGATCTGCCGTTTCTACGACGTGGCAGAAGGTTCAATCCGACTCGAAGGCGTAGACATCCGTTCACTAGCCGTTTCCGATTACCGTCGCAACATCGGCCTAGTGTTGCAGGAGCCATTTCTATTCTTCGGCACGATCGCCGAAAATATCGCTTACGGAAAGCCCGAGGCAAGCCGCGAGGAAATCATCGCCGCAGCCCGCGCTGCCCACGCCCACGAGTTCATTCTGCGCCTGCCACAAGGCTACGACTCATTGGTCGGCGAACGCGGCCAAGCTCTATCAGGTGGTGAACGCCAACGCATCTCGATTGCTCGCGCGTTGTTGATCGATCCACCCATCCTCATCCTCGACGAAGCCACCTCATCCGTGGACACCGAAACCGAAATGGAAATCCAAGCCGCGCTCGACAACCTGATCCGCGGCCGCACCACCCTCGCCATCGCGCATCGCCTGTCCACCTTGCGACGCGCCAATCGCCTCGTCGTGCTCGACCGCGGCCAAGTCGTGGAAGAAGGTCAACATGAAGAACTGCTCGCTAAAAAAGGCGCCTATTACCGCCTCGACCGCGCGCAAACAGAATCATTCAATGGTGGATCTCCTCCACTGTCCGAAGATGACGGGGACGCATCAACACTCGGCTCACTCAAGGAAATCTAACACCTCATGACCCCCGACTTCCAACTACAACGCAACTCCTTCGGACAACTGGTATTCACCTCCGCCCAAGGCGAAACGCATGTGGATGTTGAACCCGCCCGGGCATTTCCGATCAGCACTCCGCGCGAACACATTTCCATCCTCAGCCGCGACGGCCACGAACTGATGTGGATTTCGAAATTGGACGAACTCCCGACCGAAACCCGCCAACTTGTCGAAGACGCTTTGGAGTCACGGGAATTCATGCCCGAAATCAAGCGCGTAACCGCAGTCTCCGGCTATGCCACACCCTGCACTTGGCTAGTCGAGACCGACCGTGGAAACACCAGCCTGATCCTGAACTCCGAAGAAGACATCCGTCGCCTTACCGCACACGCACTTCTCATCATCGACAGCCGCGGAATCCAATTTCTCATCCGAAACCGCAGCTCTCTAGATAACACCAGTCGCCGGATTCTCGACCGATTTTTGTGAAATCTTGTCCGTCGTAGCGGCGATCTTCGGTCGCCGTCTTCGCTCCAAAACAGCATGGTCATGATTTCATCAAAAACAAAAAAAGCGCACCGGGTTTCCGGTGCGCTTTTTTGATAAAGTGGAAATCAATGCTCGCGGCAGAACTGCTCGAAGCGGGTAAGACCCTCGTTGAGCACGTCAAGCGTGGTGCAGTAGCTGATACGGATGCCGTCGTCATAACCGAAAGCGATACCTGGAACTGCCGCTACTTTGTAACGGGAGAGAAGCTTATCGCAAAGGTTGATAGACTTCAGACCCATCTGGCCGGTGTAAACAAAGAAGTAGAACGCGCCTTTAGGCTCGACCACACGGATGTTTGGAATCGCCTGCAAGCGTGAGAAAACAAACTGACGTTTCACATCATACTCACCACGAAGATCTTCGATGAAGGTTTGATCACCTTCGAGTGCAGCAAGCGCACCGTATTGAGCGAAGGTCGTTGCGTTCGAAACGCTGTGGTTCTGGATTTTATCAATCGCATCCGCCACTGGCTTTGCCGCTGCGGTGTAACCCAAGCGCCATCCGGTCATCGAATACGCTTTGGAAAAGCCGTTCACCGTGATGGTGAGGTTGTAGAGATCTTCGCTCAAAGAGGCGATCGATACGTGCTTGTTGTCACCGTAAACCAATTTTTCGTAAATCTCATCGGACAAGATCATGATGTCTTCCGCGACGGCGATTTCACCAAGAGCAAGCAGCTCTTCTTTGGTGTAGATCGCACCCGTTGGGTTACCTGGGGAGTTGATGATGACCATCTTGGTCGCAGGAGTCATCGCATCTTCAAACTGCTCAGCGGTCATTTTCCAACCGGTCGATTCCTTGGTCTCGACCAACACTGGGATACCGCCAGCGATACGAACCATCTCCGGATATGAAACCCAATAAGGAGTTGGAATGATGACTTCGTCGCCTTCTTGGATCACGGCTAGAATCGCGTTGAAACATGCCATTTTTGCACCGGAGGTCACACAGATCTGATTCGCTGGGTAATCGAGATTGTTGTCATTTTTGAACTTCTCGGAAAGCGCTTGGCGGAGCTCGGGAATACCACCGGAAGGCGTGTATTTGGTGCGACCTTCCATGAGCGCTTTGACTGCGGCTTCTTTGATGTGAAGGGGGGTGTCTACTTCTGGCTCGCCGCCAGCTAGAGCATACACTTCCTCGCCTTTGGCGATCAGTGCTTTGGTCTGCGCGGTAATCGCGAGTGTGAGTGATGGGGAAACCTTATCGATTCGTGATGAAATGCTGTGCATGATGGGCGCTTATATTGATTTTCAGGACTATTTCGCACTACCTCAGCAGTGCACAACAGTTCATGAGGCACCACCGAAACGGGCGGCGCTTGTTGTGGCTTTTACCCCTCCCCGTGGCAAGAGAAATGCTCCATGACCCCGTCAAATCCCCACGCAAGAGGAAAGAAAACCGCATTGCCACCCCAACCAGACGACTTTCATGCGTTACAGCGTCTAAGGATCGATGGTGACCTCTTTGCTTCCGGCGGCCTCTCGGGTTTCCATGGCTAATCCTTTGAAAACCACGACATCCGCTTTATTCTTACCGATTTTAACCATGTAGCTTCCCGTCGCATAGACAGCAGGTTGAAACCGTCCGGATTTGACACGGATCGTATAGAGGATTTCTCCGGTCTTTTCCTCGACCACTTGCACGACAGGATGTTCTGATCCTTTGAAAATTAGCTCCGGAAGATAAGCGACTATTTTTCGACCATCGTTTTGCTCCATTTTAACGGTGATGGGCCAGCCCGGGTATTGCTTGTTGTCGTTCGCTTTTGGGAATCTGGGCCAGCATTCAAAAGTGATCGTGCGATCGGCTTTGTGGAAACGGGCAATGCCGTAGCCATCGCCGCGTTGTTCGGGATTAGATACATCCGGCGGATTCGCGTAGGCGAGCATGCTGATTTTATTTCCCAGTCCATCATGGAAATCCCCCGTCCATGGCAAAGGGCTGTTAGGAACGGCGTTCGGACCGGCCTTTTCATCGAGAGGATGCCACCAACGACCGTAAATGGTATTGACCAAAGCCGGACTGGTGAAGGTATACGGCCCGTCGCCGAATGCATCGATCCCTTGTTTAGTGACCACTGCAAGATGTTGATCTCCACAAAGATGAACCGCCCAGCAACGGCGGATTTCCTTGAGCGCGCGGTTGCGTGGCGTCTGCGGCCAACCGTTGCAATCGAGATCTGCCAACAAGCGCTTATCTCTTCCGCCGTGCATGTGAACCGCTCCACAAAACGCGGTTTGCGATAAAACAACTTTCATCTCAGCACCCGTCCAGTCCTGTCCCCATTCATGGAGAAATTTTTCCTGTCTCGCGCCTAACAATTCCAATCCCGGCAAATCGATGGATTTTGGATCATACGCAGGATCGTTGATATGGTCCGGACGCGGCCCCATCTTCGGTATGTTTCCAAGCGGGCCGGTTTTAAATTTTCTGTCCTCAAGAATCGCAAAATCGATACCACCATGTCTGAAGTTTGTGAAATAGACACCTATCCCTTGTTCCACCGGTGCGGGATCAACCGGATCAGGAAGGTTCCATGTCTGTTGGCGCTGAACCATGTTCACGTATTCCGGAGGATAACAATAGCCTCCATCATCTCCGTTTTCACCACTGTTAGATTTTTTACCGCCCGCTCCCCATAGATTGTTTTGCCCGATATCGTGATCATCCGGAATGCAAATGGTCGGCCTGTCCCGCATGATATCGCGAAACTGCAAACCGAATTCGATCCAACCTGTCGTATGTTCGGTGTGGCGATAGGTCTGATCTCCGGCGAAGAACAACAGATCGGGATCGTGGCGCATGAGATCCTCGATGATTTCCGGGCGCAACCCGGTCGTGCGGCTGGAGTTGCAGGACATATTGGCTACAACGATGTCGGATTTATCCTTCGGGTCCTTGCGGATCGATCCCTCATACATCGCCTTCTCGCCATGTCGCACCCGGTAATTCACGGTTTCCTTGGCATCCCAATTTTCAATTTTGAAATGCGCGCTCCACCCCGGATAAATCACCGGTGCCTTGGCGGCTTCCGTCCATTTCCCGTCGCGTTCGAATTCAAGACTGACCTCGCGTATCTCGTCAGGCTTGAGCGGATAAAGCTGTGCGGTAAGTTTCAAAACGCCTCTGTCATAAGCATAGATCGCGAAAGCAACCACCTGCTCGCGCGGCACATCCATGCTCGGTGGAGGTGAATTTTTTGCCTTGGATTTTTTTGTCCACCACTCGCCCGTCGCCAGGGAATCGAGCTGTGGAAATTCTTCACCAAAAGGAAACGGGGACTCTTTTGCGGTCTCTGCGGTTTGAGCACCCAATGTGCTATGGCAGAATGCGAGTGGTAGGGTTTTGAGGATGCTGCGGCGACTGATGTTCATAATATGTGATTCAAAACTATTGAGGTGTTGCACTTTCATATGAGCGCATTTCCA
The DNA here is from genome assembly GCA_031419275.1 of Akkermansiaceae bacterium. GTDB lineage: Bacteria > Verrucomicrobiota > Verrucomicrobiia > Verrucomicrobiales > Akkermansiaceae > Luteolibacter. Next base: position 4,648 of record JANOKJ010000231.1, read on the forward strand.
TGAAATTCTTCTTTTATCCATTTACTGAGCGAAACGCCCCAAGCAGATCCTTTCTAATGGATGATTTGCAGGAAGTGAATCAGATACAGTCAGGAAACTATTTTTTATCGGCCGTTGCTTTGCGAGCTTTGATCAAGGCAATCGCCTTTTCGGCGAAGCGGGTTCCCATGGTCACAAAACCTTCTTTCGTCGCATGAATGGGATCTTTTTGATCATGGTTCAAATCGTCCGTATCCACCCAATCGGCATTTGGAAGTTCTTTTGTTATATTCACCTGAATTTCACGGATGAGATTCCAGTCGGCATAGTCCTTGTTTGTATTGTTGCTGTCGTTGATGCGACCTATGACGACATTCACATCGTCCCGCTTGAGATCCTTGGAAAATTGATCGATGAGTCCTTTGAGACTTTTTGTATAAACACTTCCGTGACTCTCTCTCGCGTCGCGCTCACCTTGCATCCAGATAAAAGTCACAGACTCGATTTTCTGATCCTTGGTAGCCTCTGTGACTTTTGTCATCAACTTGTCATACAAATCCCCGTTCACACCTTCCGACTCACCTTGCGCAGGTTTCCACTCTTTATACCAGCGCCTGATCGGCTGGGCACCTTTCGCATCTTTGACCACAATCACATTTTCCTTCCCGAATGCAGCTTCTACCGCGGGAGTGAAAGAGTCGGCCGGATTGAGCCTCTCCATATTCGACTGACCCGAGAGAATAAACAGGTGTTTGCCTTGATCGGCAGCCTGAAGATAAGTTGTTAGGGATGTGCAAAATAGTGTTAGAATGGCAATTGTTTTCATTTTTTTATAATTTGGTAACTCTGTTTGAATTCGGATGTATTGGGATCATGCATTTCCAAAAAATTACTCCTTCGGCGGAAAAATTTTCTCTGGAGGTTTAACGTCAGCGCCCTTCAGGTAAGGCTCGATACTTTTTAGCATCACCTCCTTGTCGATGTTCGCCTGAATCTTCTGCCAAGCCTTTTCACAAGCATTCCGCTCCCTTCCGTCCCGCCCTTTGACAAACGGTTCATACTCCTTGGTGCGTATTTCCTCAAGATGCGGTTTAACAGCAGAGCCATAATAGGACAGCGCTTCCAAAGCGGCTGGAACACGCCCGAACTTACCCCAACCATCCTTATACAGATAGTCCAAGGAAGCGGTGAAACCTTCTTTGTAACCATGTTTTGCCAAGAGCAGGATGCCGTTGGCCATAGCCCCACCTGAGAACATCACGTTGCTGGGAGCTTGAACCTTGGAACTGACGTAAATCTCAGGCCAAACTAATTCCAAATCTTTTTCACTCAGGTGCGGATAGATACTGGATGCCACAGTCCTTGCTCCTCCGTTGGGATTCATGAGCCATGCTTTCATTGCAGGAATCAGCAGCGCACGATCCAGTTTATCCGTACCTTTTCCATTGGGGAAAAATCCAGAGATGTCCGACACACTTCCTCCATACAGCATCACGGATGCGATCTGGGCCGAGAGTTTCCGCATCGGATCTTGTTCCGGATCGTGAACGGCAGCCAATTTCAGCAATGCTGGGACCGCTTTCAAAGACGCGCTTCCCAGAATATTGGGATTTTTGGATGTGTCGCCACTTGGGAGAGCGAGCGCGTTGACCGCATAATAGCGCATGGTCATGTCCTTGTCGTTCTCGACGATATCTATCAGCTTATCCACTGCCTTCTCGGAGTTTCTCCCAGCAAACCGGAGTGCTGTTGCCGCACCGTATCGGGCGTAACGATCCGGGCTGTCGAGCATGGTGATCAGTTGCTCAACCACGTTATCCTCACGCTTGCCGAGTTCTATCGCAGCGGATTTACGCACGACAAGGGACCAGGAGCCCAGTTTTTCCAAGAGTTCTTTGGCGGAAAGATCCTTGGGTTCGAACGTAGCGGCTTCCAAGGTTTCTTTGATTTCCTCGCTGGTAAACGGCGCAATACAAGAAGCGTTTTTGCCTGTGATATACAGCACCTTGCGCGGCAGACAATGTTGCATCAAACGTTGTCCCGTCGTGCTCCATCCATTGTATTTGTGAGGGTCGCCTTTCAGTTGATACTGATAGACAGAACTGCCATCGGCACGGCGCTCCAATTCGGTGAACCAACGGGTCTCTTTCACGAACGCCTGTGCGGCCGCTGGACCTCCACGCGAGGCCGACAATGCGCCCCATTGCCAGGCGAAGAAGTGACCGGTGTGACCCACTTCCCGAATGTTATAGGATGCCAGTGCCATGCGGGAAAAATACTTTGTCGCCTCCTTGTCACCCAGTAGATCGTATAATACGGTGGTATTTGAATTGCGCCCATTATTATCATGATTGATGGCAGGATCATGATCTCCATAAGGAACCGTGCCCTTGTCCACAAAGTAGCGATAGAACTGTTTCGAGCGGTTCACGGCGTCATTGACCGGCTTCGTCGTGATCCCGCATTTCTGAGCCAAGACCAAAGACATCGCGCAAATCGTTGAGCATTGGTTCATCGCACCATAGGCCATCGACGGCCCATAGAGACCGTTCACTTTCACGTTCGCCATGCCGTGACTCCAGGTGCCGACTCCATCTTGTCCATAAGCCAGATAGATGGAAAGCGACTTGATGCCCGGCAGCACCTGCTCATCCTTGGTAAGCAGGTAGTATTCTGTTAGAAAAAGATTCAGATATGCGCCTTGCCACGTGCCGATCCCCTTGTCGCCCATGATATCAAAGGCTTCGCTCCTTTTCGCTTCTTCACGTGCCAACTTGGCCACGACCGGCAAGTATTTTTCTTCTCCGGTAGCAAGTAGTCCCAGTGCATCCAGATAGTCGGAAATACCGGTATTCAACCCTCTCTTCACGATGAATTGGGCGGCATTATCGATCAAAACCTTGGTCTTCTCACAATCCCATGGTGCGGTCGCACTGAACGCGCCTTTCACTGGAAGCTCTATCGTGACCTGCATGTTCTCACCGGAAACGGGTTCTACCAGAGCCAGATGGGTCGTCGCAGGCTTCTTGCCCTTTGCAGGAACGGTGACGCTCTTGGTAACCGGACGCCAGATATTCAACACCAACTTGCCACCGCTTTTTTCAGCTGCGGTGATGGCAGAGGACAAGGCTTTGCGCGACTCCCATGCGAAATGGCCGCACTCACCGGCTTTACCCGTAGCCCCACACCCCGGCCTGCGGCAGGTGCTATCAACTGAAACATCCCGGTGGTCGGGCTTCACCTTGGGCGATAACACACCGAGAATGACATCGAGTTGCTTGAGCTTGCCATCGACAGGCGTGCCGATTTCGACACTGGCGATCTGAATCGTACGCGGATCTTTATACCAAATATTTCCGAAGGCACCACTTGAGCCGAGCGCCCAGGGCGACGGAGTCTCTGCTGGTGCTTCACCTTTGGTGTAATCAGGCTCTTTTGGCTCATCTTTTGTCTTCTGGGCGTCCGCTTGCATATTCGCGAGAAACAAAACAGCTGTTGCCAGCAACAATCCGTGCATACCACGTCCTCGTATATTTTTTCTTCGATCATATTCTGAGTTCATGAAATATTTGAAATTTGCCTAGCACTAAGTCTTGAATGAATCCAACTTCACTAGACCTCCAAATACTTAGAATTTCAAACAATATTATGTAAAGTATCTCATGAAATTTATCAAAGCATGCATAAGTTGCAAGCGAAGATCATCTCGATGGAGCGGCCAAAGTTCCGATTCGTTTGCGAGGACTGTGCTAACGACCAGTTCATGAGTAATCATTGATAGCGATTTGGGGTGACACTTAGAATATTACCCCATGAATAAAACAGATGAAGCGGATTATAAACATACAAGCCGAGAAAAAAGATCAGCCCCAACATACTTAAAGCAATGGGAAGATTATTTTCACAGGCATGTTTTTTAAGGTTTTCAAGTCACATCCATATAATGCAACTCATAGAATAATTTCATCCGTCCGACGCAGCTTGACATAATTCAAACAGCTCATTCCTATGGGTGCGTCATTCATGCAGCAACGATCGCAAAGAATAGTAGTCATAGGAAATGGAGTCATTGGCCTGAGCGCGGCCTATTACGCCCTGAAGGAAGGTTATCAAGTCACAGTGTTGGATCGCAGTCGTCCTGATGAGGGAAATTGTTCATCGGCCAACGCGGGAATGGTCGTGCCCAGCCATTTCATTCCACTGGCTGCGCCCGGTGTGATCAGCAAAGGCTTGCGGTGGTTGCTTGATAAGGAAAGTCCCTTTTATGTCCGGCCGCGCTTGTCGCTGGAGCTTGCCAACTGGGGTTGGTTGTTTTGCCAACATGCCAACCAGGAACATGTCGATGCGGTAAGACACCTGCTCTGTGAGCTGAATCTAGAAAGCCGCAGGTTATTTCACGAACTGGCGAACGAAGATAATTTCGGACTCCAATCCCGTGGCTTGCTGATGCTCTGTGAAACCCAAAAAGCTCTCGACGAAGAAGCGGAAGTGGCGGCGCAAGCCAACGAGCTCGGTTTGAAAACCAGATTGCTCGATGCAAAAGCCGCAGCTTTGTTAGATCCTGGCATCACGATGAATATTGCGGGTGCCGTCCATTTTGAAGATGACTGCCACCTCGATCCCGCCAGATTCCTGGTATCACTCCGCCAGAGGATAGAAAACATGGGAGGTCAGATCCTGCATGGGTGCGAGATCGATGAAATAACTTTCCACCATGGAAAAGTCACAGCGGTATCGGGACCTAACGGAAAATTTGAAGCTGAGCATTTCGTGATCGCCGGTGGCGCATGGAGCCCGGGTCTGTTGCGCCAGATCAAGCTGCGTCTCCCCATGCAATCAGGAAAAGGCTATTCTCTAACATTATCCAATCCGAGACAGTTGCCTCAGATTTGTTCCATCCTGACCGAAGCAAAGGTCGCGGTCACGCCGATGGGAAATTCGTTGCGCTTCGCTGGCACGATGGAGATCGGCGGTCTTGGCACCGAAATCAATCCCGCACGGGTACGCGGCATCGTAAAAGCCGCCGCACGCTATTTTCCTGAATTCGAAATCGGCGATTTCGAGGGCATCCAACCATGGGTCGGCCTCCGCCCCGTTTCTCCGGACGGAATGCCTTATCTTGGAAAAGCACCCGGCTTGGAAAACCTCGTTGTCGCCACGGGACATGCGATGATGGGACTGAGTCTCGCACCGGTGACTGGCAAGCTTGTCACTGAAATTCTAACAAATCGAACTCCGGCTATCGCCATCGACGCATTGTCACCGGGAAGATTTTCGTAAACAATCATCACATCACATTTCATGAAGCTCATCGAATCCCACACCATCGGCGAACCCACCCGAATTATCATTTCCGGCGGCCCGGATCTCGGCACAGGACCACTTTCCGAACGCGCAAGATTATTTCGCGAGCAACACGATCACATCCGCCGCGCCATCTGTCTTGAACCCCGTGGACACGAGGCCATCGTCGGCGGACTGCTTTGCGAACCGCACGCGCCCGGTTGCGATTTCGGGATCATTTTTTTCAACAATGCCACCACATTGGGAATGTGTATCCATGGCACGATAGGCCTGATGGTCACACTCGCCCACCTCGGCCGCGTTCGTCCGGGCGATAAATGCCGCATCGATACACCGGTCGGTGTGGTCGATGCCAGTCTTTCTACCAATGGAAAAGTGTCCGTCACCAACGTCCCTTGCTATCGTTTGAAAAAAGATGTCGTCGTCGAGCTCGATGGTTGGGGGAAAATTCGCGGCGATGTCGCATGGGGCGGCAACTGGTTTTTCCTCATCGACGGACAAGGCCCAGAAATTTCTGAAACCAACATTCCCGCCCTGTGCGATTTTTCCTCAACGGTCTGTGAAGCACTGAAGCAAGCAGGAATTACGGGTGATGACGGATCAGAAGTTGATCACGTTGAACTTTTTTCACCGCCCACCGATCCCACGCATTCGGACAGTCGCAACTTCGTGCTGTGCTCAGGTGGTGCATATGATCGCTCCCCATGTGGCACAGGTTTCAGCGCAAAACTCGCTTGCCTGGCAGCCGATGGCAAACTCGCTCCCGGCGCGATTTGGCGGCAGGCGAGCATTCTGAATCAGGTTTTTGAGGGCCAATATGAAAACCTCGAGGACGGCACGATTTTACCGCACGTCACGGGTCAAGCTTGGGTCAATGGTGAGACCACTTTGCTGTTCCAAGCAGATGATCCGTTTCGGTTTGGCCTACTCTAAAAAGCAAATTCCTAGCATTCATTAAACCATTTCATCATATTGTTAGATTAATTGATCAAGGCTACAAAAAAATTCCCGATTTCGAAATAGGCTACATGAAATCTCGGGTGTGATTAGCGCCTGCGTGCAATGACATTCTGGGGGCGCTTCTAACTCCATGTCTCAGTTCATATAGTTCGGCTTCTTGAGAGCCGACACTTATATCCTGATGCTTATCATTTACTAGAAATTACTTTCATCTTGGAATCCGCATGGATGCTTGCCAAGTAATGACGTTACCGTCATTTCAAGGTGTATAACTGCGTATCGTGTGAACTTGAAGTTGTTTGGAATCGGGGTCGTGATAGAAGAAAACCATACTGCGTGCCTTCTCATTAAATCTCCAAGTGGCGGAAAAGAATGGCTGAACATCTTTATTTGTACGAAAGAAAAATTCCGCAAAGCAATAGGCACGCTCCCCTTCAGTTTTCGTTGGCTTAGGGGCAATGATGCTGTGGTCGTTCGGCTTGAGTGAAAATTTACCTGAGCCGATACTTCCAGCTATGTCGACTTTGGCTGCATTTAGCAGGATGTATTTTCCGCCACTAAAACCTTCATCGCTATTTTTTAAAGTGGTGAGGGTTAATCCATCTGCGTCATTGAGTCCCTTACGGACGACGATGACTAATTGTTCTTTCGCAACGATAGATGGAGCTTTGCCATACGTTAGAAAGACGTATTCA
>JANOKJ010000232.1:0-7969 GCA_031419275.1 Akkermansiaceae bacterium
CTGGTGATTTAAAAATCACCAATGGAACTTTGACAGCGTTGCCGTTGTTAGATGCTTTGGCGGCGTATGCGGATACGCGTCGGTTCCGTATTATGCAACTCAGTGATGCGCGCACGAAGTGGCGGGTCTCGAATGATGAAATTTTTCTTACCGATCTAGTATTAGGAAGTGAGGGGCTAATTCGTTTGGAAGGAAGTTTGACGATCAGGGGTGATAAAATTGATGGTAATTTCCAGCTCGGTTTGGTTCCAGGAACATTAGCGAATATTCCGGGTGCGGAAACGCATGTATTTCAGCCCGGAAGATTTGGGTTGCTTTGGGCACCCATACGCGTGACTGGCACACTTTCCGAACCGAAAGAAGATCTCACACAGCGACTCACTGATGCAGCAGGTGCGCGTATGTTTGAGTTATTGCCGGAAACAGGAGAGCAAGTTTTTAAATACACCCGGAACGCTTTGGGGGAGTCGCCTATTAAAATCATCGAGAAGGGCACTGAAGTTATCGACAAAGGAGGGGAAGTGATTAAAGGTGCCGGAGGAATTTTTAAAGGGCTTTTAGGTCCCTGAGCTCGATTCTAATACCCAGATAAAACTAATATGAAAACCAATATGAAATACGCAGTGCTTGTTTTAAGCGGGCTCGTCTCCATCCAAGGCCTCTTTGCTGAAGAGGTGAAACCACTCAAGGTGCTGCTACTCACTGGCGGTTGCTGCCATGATTACGCTGCGCAGAAAGATATTTTGAAAACCGGTATCGAAGCACGCGGAAACATCGTCGTGACTCAAATCCATACGGACAACAAGACAGTGAAACCGGATCTCCCGATCTACGGAATGCCGGAATATGCCAAGGGTTACGACATCGTGATTCACGATGAATGCGCAGCCGGTATCAGCGAAGATGCGCAAGTGAAAGGTGTTCTTGCTCCGCACAAAGCTGGCACACCCGCTGTGAATCTTCATTGCGCCATGCATTCCTATCGTATTGGTGAGTTCAAAAAAACTGTTGCCGAAACCGGAACTCCGACCTCGCAGTGGTTCGAGTTTCTTGGAGTCCAATCGACAGGTCACGGCCCACAGAAACCGATTGCGATCACATACGTAGATAAAGAGCATGCGATCGTCAAAGGTCTGGAAGATTGGACCACTGAAAATGAAGAGCTTTATAACAACCTCAAAGTTTTTGATACCGCGCATGTGCTTGCAAAAGGGAAGCAAGGGGATCAGGAGACAGTGGTAACCTGGACGAACGATTACAACGGCACCCGTGTTTTTAATACTACGATCGGTCATAATAACGTTACCGTTGCAGATGCCCGTTACCTCGACCTCGTCACCCGCGGGCTTCTTTGGGCTTGCGGTAAACTCGATGAAAAAGGAAATATTGCTGCTGGCTACGGTCCTAAAGTTGAGAAGAAATAATCCTTCATTTGAATTTTTTAAAAAAGTGCAGTCGCATCAGTGACTGCGCTTTTTTTTTAAAAGATTACGAAAATCCAACCTTATCGTCCTGCTTGAGTGTTAGTAACAATCCTCTTGCAGTAGCAAAAATAATTCGCAAGAATGGCATCTCATGGGAATTGAGATTGAAAGCAAAGTTTTCTTTAGGACATCAGTGCTGGAACCGCATCCGACGATGGAGGTTTTCATTGATGCGGGCTACACGCTGACTGGTGGAGGTGCATGGATTGATTACGAGGAACCGGGTAATTTACTTGTGGAGTCATATCCTTTGCAAATCAATGGCGGTATCTGGTCGGGTTGGAAGGCTCAAGGCAAAGATATATGGGTAAGTTCAAAGGCTACGATCACGGTTTATGCGATCGGTATCAAGGTGCTGAAGGATGGTAAAGCAGTCCCAATTGAACAAACCGTTTTCACTTCAGAAACAGCCAAGGCGGAGTTGCCTGACTCTCCCGATAACAATGGTTGGGTGGGTGTAGGTGGTGGCGCGAAATGCGTGCAAAACATTTTTGAGAACGTCGCTCTTTCAGAGACTGCACCTCTCCGCGATGATCCTGAAGAGAATGAAATTTATAGCAACATTTCTGCTTGGTATGGAACAAAACAGTTTTGCTTCAGTCCGACGAGCGACCGAGGTCCGATCGGTGGGGGAGGTATTTCTACTTTCCTCATTGCGATAAAAGCCGCTGGTATTTCCTTTAAAACCCGTGTTTTGTGTGCGAAGAGCGAGGAAGTCGTGCGACCTGAAGTAGAGGTTCTTGCTGAGGGTGGAGTAGTGGTATCCGGTGGTGCAGTTGATAAGCAAATGGATTTGGGCTTTACGGATTTTGCGACTCTAACTATCAATTTGCTGACGGCGACTTATCCATCATACGACAGCTCGCACTTGGATCAAATCAAGGGCTGGAAAGCAGCTGGTAAAGATCATCATTTCAAAAGTCCATCGAAAATCAGAGTTTACTGTGTGGTTCTTGAAGCAGAGGAAAAGTCGTGAGGAAATCACGAATTGAGATTCTGACTGATAGGTTGTTTGAGACAACTTCCAGATACTCAATGCCCCGTGTGCAATTTTAGCAGGCGATGGGATTCTTTGATTAGAAAATCGAGATCCATGAACGGATCGGCTGCGATATCTGACCAGAGAATCCGTCCTTCGGGATCGATGAGAAACGTACCGTGCAACGCCTTTGCTTCGAAGTCGTCGTGAGTGCCGTAAGCTTTGAAGATTTTCTTATCTCCATCGGCTACCAATGGAAAGGGAAACGCAAGGCCATCTGCTGAGTAGTTCGCCTGCGATTTTTGAAGCTCTGCCACCTGATCTGTGCTGATCGCTAGAACCGGGAGGCCGGCGCTTTTAAAATCCTCGATGCGGGCGGCGATGGCGTTGAGCTGTTCAGAGCAATGAAGACATCCGAAGCCGAGGTAGAAAATCAGGATGAGCGGTTTGCCTCGATAGCTTTTGAGGCTGACTGGTTGCTGATGCTGATCAGGAAGTGTAAATTCCGGTGCGATGGGTGGTGTCCAGTGGATGGAACCGAGAGTGTCCATATTTGGACGTTCGCCGAAATCGGATGCTGCCTTGTAAGGTTGTCTCCAATCATCGGGATAGCCCAGGCTTTTTGCGATCGGATTGAGGCGAGCGAAGGGTAGAGCGGTGAGTTCGATCTGTGAGGAAGCCTCACGCAGGCGTTCAAATATCTGACGTGTCTCGTCGGATTTACCGAGACGATGAAGAACTTCGATTCTCGCCGCTAAGGGTAGGGCTTGTCTTTTGCTATTTTCAATCTCTGTGAGGCTAATGGAATCGGCTTTTTCAAGATCTCCGAGTGCCATGTATTGCAGCGCGACTACATGTTTCGGGCGGGATGACTTTTCAAGTGCTTCAATAGCGAGCGGTTTGCTTTCTTCAAGCGCAGTGAGACAAGCTTTCAACTCGGTGATTGTTTTCTCGATGGTTTCGATCTGCTGTCCTGGCTTTTTCCCAGCATCCTTCACCAGTTTCTCGATCTCTTTTGGCTCCTTGTTTTCCTTGGTGGCTTTTTCACGTGCTTGCGTTTGCTCGGCTTCGTGGGCTGATTTCGTTTTCTCGCTGAGTTTTTCGAGATCGGTTAGGATGTGTTTCAGTTTTTCAGGATTGCCCTGGCTGAAATGAGCAAGACCTAACAATTTCAGGCGAGGTATTTCGTGTTCTACTGCATCGAGAGGCTCAAGCCATTCGCTGGAAGCTAGATCCAACGCTGTATCCCATAGTTCGAATTTTTCCAGTGTATCGATTAGACGCATGCGTCCGTAACGGTAGGAATGAGCTTTTCCCTCGAGGCTGTTGAGCTTGGGATGCCGTGGATTGGAGAGAAGCGATTTCGACATATCGATCGCGGCATGGGCATTGCCAAGATTCATCCAGTTTCTCGCGAGCCATTCGTTGTTGTGCGCGTAGTTGTGTATCTGATCGGGCAATAACCGGTATTTCAACATGTGCGCGTGATCGATCCGCGCGGATGCCTGTTGGTGCCATACGGCATCCTCATAGCGATGCAGGTTCGAGTAGATATGTCCCGGCATGTGCCACATGTGGGCGATCTCTGGAGCGGTGAATCCGAGCTTTGCTGCGGAATCGATGGCTCGCTCGGCTTTGCGCTTGTCCCAAAGATGAATCCGGTAGTGATGCGCTGGGTGCATCGGCTTTTTCAAAAAGACTTGCTGCAGCACGGCATCCACAGCCTCGTGGCTGCTGATGGGAATTTGTGGAGCGGTGTAGGAAAACTGCCAGATTCTTCCAGCGAGAAGCGCCTTAGCTTCGATGTCTTCGGGGAACTTGTGAATGAGATCCTCCAGATCCCGCAACATCTCCTGCCTCCGCGACTTCTCGTCCGCGGGTTCTTCATCTAGGAAGTTTGCCTGCACCTTGATGTAGTTCTGTGCGCGCTCATCGGCTTTTTCGCTCAGGGCTTTTGCTTTTTCGATGAAGCCTTTGGCGCGCTTGATGTTCTCCCAATTTGCCATTGCCATGCCCCAATAGGCCATCGCGCACTCCGGATCGTTCGCGGCGATCTGGCGAAACGAACGCTCAGCCTCGTAATACCAAAAACCATGCAGTTGCCCGAGACCTTGGTCAAAGTATGCCTGTCCTTGCTTCCAAGTGGTTTGGATAGGGATCGTGACATCACCCGTCCCACCGATCAACTCCGACGCTTGGCGAGGGCCTTCGTTGAACGAATCTCCTTGGTGTGAGTGCCCTGGATTCGCTGCATCCTTTTCCACAACCTCATCATCCGCCACAACCATGCCGCACGAAAATGCGAGAATGAGATAAATGTTGCAGATGGGTAAGTGGGCTTTCAAAATGGGTTGGACTGGGTTTTATAATGGATGCAGGCAGCGATTCTTTCACCTGTTTTTTTGGCTGCTTTGCGTTCGCATCGTTTTCCCAGCTTATCTTTTTGGTAGGGTTTATCCAGTCCCACTCTTAGTAGCAGGGTTGAGCGCCGGATTTATGTTAGCTTGTCTAACAGCTAGCAGAGTCGAATCATGTCTTTGATGAACTGATACCAGAGGAAAAGTAGTCCGCGTTTGGAGTATTGGAAGTGGCCGTCGTTGGTGAGCTGGATGATGCCGGATTTGAGGTTGTGGTCGACCTGTTGGCGCATTTCGGACTCGATAGTTTCTTCTAGAAGTTCGGGATCGGGTATGAGTAGATCGTCTGTTTGGATCTTCATTTTTCCAAGGAACTGACGGTGGTCTTTAAGGATTTGATGGAAGCAGGATTTCTCGCAGGGGACGTGGTTCCATGTGAGTTTGGGGCAGCAGCGGAGGGTAGGGGCGAAGGGAAAATTAGTGGTTCTCCAAACTTTTCCGTTAGAATCGGTTGAGGTGATGGAGATGAAAGCGAAGGCGACATCTTCTTGTTCGCAGAGGCAGACGGAGGCGACGGCGCGTTCTTCCGGGTTCCAGAAGAGGCGAAAGTTTTGTTGCATACCGGACCACTGCCAGCCGCAATCGGATACGTGTTCGAAACCTGCTTCATCCATGCCGGCTGCCGCTTCGACAGCGTTCGGGAAAAACGATGGGTTGGGGATGGAGTGATGACGAAGGCGGTTATTAAGAGGCATGCGCAGACGGCGCACGTGGGTAAGTAGTTCGATCCATGGTAGGAAGAACCAGAGGCACATGCCAGCTATGCCCGCAAAAACATTTCCACTGATAAAATAGAAAAAGCAAAAGCTCGCAAAAAGGAACACCAGTGCGCCGAGTTTACGAGATAGATTCTTGCGGGATGAGCGCAGCGCCATCGCTAGGACGAGAAGGCCGATTACGATTAGGGTTTCGCGCATATGAGAGGTAAAAATCAAATTTCAATGAAGAGTTTGAAGTCAAAATATTTGGAAAGTGCTGATGATTGAATTGAATTTTGGAAATTGGAAATTGAAGTTTCAGTGAGTTAGAGCGTCCATGAGGTATTTCGATGGACGGAAGTTTTCGATGAGGATTTCCTGATTTCCGCCGCGATTCATCCGCACTTGGCTGAGATTGAAGTTTGGAGTTTTGTGCGGGGCGAAGAGGATATCGTCGTGGGTTGCGTTTTCATGTTTTTTAAACATGTTAGGCAGGATGTCACCGCCGAGATGGTCATCGCGGCCGGTGGCGAGGTGGCAGGTGCCGAGCACTTTTTCGTCCTGAATGTCTGCGTATGAAACGGGTAGGACTTGGGTGCCGAAGCCGAGTTCGCCGAGGGTGCCGGTCATCGGGTCTTCCGCGAGGCGGAGGTTGTGAGCGTCGATGGTTGCTTGGTTGCCTTCGATCAAGGTGGAGCGATAGATGTTGCGGTCTTTTACGTCTAACACGCCGAGAGTGCCGTCTTCGTATTTCATCGGAAACTGTCCGTTGGCATTGGTTGGGACGAAGTAGACTTCGCCGGCGGGGAGGTTTGCGATGTCGGGTTTTTCGCCGAGGCAGAGACCGTGAGATTTTTGGGCTTCCTGTTGATCAAGTTCGAGGGTTGCCGTGAGGACGCGGCCGTCTTCGAGGGCGAAGTCGATTTCAATCGAGTCGGCTTTTGTTAGGGCGAGACGCATTTTTTCCGCATCGCGGGAGACCTCACGGTAATCGACGGCGAGGCCGGAGTTGAGGATCACATCGTTGAGGCCGTGGAGAGTGGCTCCGCGGAAGCCGTATTCTTTAGCTTTTGCAGTGAGTGGTGCTGTGGCGGAGAAGGTGGAGATGCAAAGAATGAGGTCGTAGTTCGGGTAAATATCCTTATCGAGCGAGAGGAGTTTTCCATTCGTGTCCCAGACTTCATCGGCGAGATCGAGGTTCGATCCTTTGGTGCAGCGGTAAGCGAACATTTGGCCTCCCGACATACCGAGCTTGTCCATCGCGTATTCTTGGAGGGAGGTGTAGAAATGCTTGTAAGCATTTTTCTGAACCGGAAAGCCGGGCTGGGAAAGAAAATGGAAATCTTTGATCAGTGCCTCTGGCTCATCGAAGTCGATCAGGATGCAGACTTTACAGTTTTGGGTTGGCTCAAAAACGGTGTGGAGCAACCGAACGACATCGAACTCCGGAAACTGGCGTTTCTCGGGGTGAAGAAGGATTTCGGATGAAAGGTAGTCGGGTGGTGAGGCTAGGGTGCTTGCTGCCATGATTTTGAACTTAAAAGGTAGTTGCCACATCGCAAGTGGCGATTTCTAAAAAATCGAATGAGTGTCAGACATGGATTTCTTTAGGATAAAAAAAGAGGCTCCCCTTGTGGAGAGCCTCTTGGGTTGAATGTTTAGATTAAGCTTTGGCTTCTTCTGCTTCAGGAGCAGTTGCTTCGGAATGGAATTCCTCGGTCGGAACTTCTGGATTGGAAACCTCGGCGCTTACTTGGGTGACGGGTTCGTCGATCAAGTTGAGCACTTCCTCTTTCTGCGGATTGATAGGTGCGAGTTGAGGAACGGCGGCTACGGTAGCTGTGTTTCCGCCTTCTTCTTTTTCTGCATCATCGTAATCTTTCGATTTCGCGCCAGATACGGTGATTTGGCGTCCCATGAAAAATTGATCATGAAGGACTTCAACCGTGCGTTTGGCTTCGTCGATATCGAGCATTTCGATGAAACCATAGCCTTTGGAGCGATGGGTGCTGCGATTGTAAACGATTTCAACACGGCGGACGGCGCCAACACCTTTGAAGAGTTCTTCTAGATCGCTCTCTGTGGTGTCGTAGGACAGGTTTCCAACATAAACGCGGCGGTTTTCGACGGTTGATGGGTCACCTCCACGCGAGCGATTCGAATTTTTGTTCGAGCGTTCACGGGGTTCGCGTTGTTCGCGTTGTTCGCGAGGTTCACGCTGTTCACGGGGTTCGCGAGGTTGTTTTTTGCTGTCACCTTGATCACGGGATTCATTTCTATTTCCCTGATCGGTGCGTGCATCGCGGGTTTTGTTGCGACGTGGTTCTTGGTTTTGTTTGGTTTCAACAGCACTCGGGCGACGCTCCGGACGGGGCGGTCTGACTGGCTCTT
>JANOKJ010000233.1:0-14032 GCA_031419275.1 Akkermansiaceae bacterium
CTTCAAATTCTTCGGAAGGAGCGATGGGTGTGTGCGGCGGGCACATCGGAAAGTAGAGGAAGAATGGTTTTTCAGGATCGCGCTTTTCAATCCATTCGATGGCTTTGGCGATCATCTTAGGTTGGTTCTGCGTTTCCTGAACATGCTCGGCGACCCGGTCTTGCTCGATGATCGTGCCGATGTCGCGGGCGTGTGTGAAGCCGTAAAAGTAATCGAAACCGAGTTGGTTCGGGCCGCTTGAAATGCGAGAGCCGATGGGTGGGCTGCCTTTGGTTTTTCCGATGTTTTCCCATTTCATACCGAGATGCCATTTGCCTATGCAGGCGGTTTCGTAACCGTTTTG
Source organism: Akkermansiaceae bacterium (assembly GCA_031419275.1). Taxonomy (GTDB): domain Bacteria; phylum Verrucomicrobiota; class Verrucomicrobiia; order Verrucomicrobiales; family Akkermansiaceae; genus Luteolibacter. Next base: position 344 of record JANOKJ010000233.1, read on the forward strand.
TTTGAGAAACGAAGCGACGGTGAGGCGGGATTCAGGAATGATGGGAGGATCGTAAGATGTTAGAACACCGAACTGACCGATGCGCGATGGGTAGCGTCCTGTGAGAAGTCCGTAGCGTGTGGGAGTGCAGACGGATGAGGCCGAATGGGCATCGGTGAAACGCATGCCTTGGGCGGCAAGCCGATCCATGTTGGGGGTTTTGAGTTTGGAATCCTTGCGGTAGCAACCGGGCTCGCCGTAGCCCATGTCGTCGAAGAGCACGTAGATAATGTTGGGAGGCTTAGCAGAGAGCGAAGTGCTGAGAGCGCAGAATAAAAAGAGAAGGCTCGCGCAAAGCAGCAAAGACGCAAAGGTGGACTGGGCTTTCTGCAACATGGATGATTATTTAGCGGTGGAAGAAGGCGTTTTGGCAGATTCTTTCGGTAACTTTGCGAAGCGCTCGCGAATTTCATCAAGCGTTCCGATGGTGAGGTAAAAGTGATATTCCGAAACTAGGTCTTTGGTAAGCTGAAATTTACGGACGGGAGCGACATATGAGCAGCCAGAACCATTCGGGCCGGGTATTCCGTTCGCGCGGTATGTCACGGCTTCATTCGTTCCTGGAGTGTAGATGCCGATGCCGAAGTTGTTATCATCCACATAGGCCAACCAGTTTCCGGTGTATTTGATATTTTCTGGTTTGAGATCTTTACCAAGAATTTTTGGCGTGTGTTTCACTAACTTTCCATCAAGCTCGAACATCAAGTGAGGCAGCGCGAAGTCGACGAACATCGCTGGCATTTCCTGATGCGCGATTCTCTTTTGAGTCGGCCCGGTATATTTGAGCTGCATGCGGATTTTTGCCACTGCACCATCGAGGGTGATTTGCTCCTGCATGATAGCTTCAGGACATGCTTTCGCATTCGCCCAATGGAGAGGCTCGACTTTAGTGTAGATCTCTTTGTCGGTTTGGCGGAACTCGAGCGTTTTAGCGTCCTCTCCTTTGTAGCTTCCTCCTTGAACTGGATTGTAAACCCAAGGGGTTTTGCTCCAAACCGATCCATCGGGATCTCCGTAATAGGATTGCTGAATGAAACGTCCTTCGTCGTGATGATTGAGCAGGTTGCGTTTTTCTTTAGAGAGCGCGAAGTAACCGATCGCAGATCCGCGTTCTTTATCCACGCCGATGCAGATCGTTCCGTTATCGAGGTAGGTAAAAGTATTCGCAGGAGGTTTGGCAAATGCGGAGCCGAGGGTGAGGAGCAGCGTGGTGGCGAAGAGTTGGATGTTTTTCATATATATTGAGGGGATTGAACCGGTTTATTTTGAAATTGAAATATTGGAAAATATGTTAGGCGATCTTTGAACTATGCGGAATACTGACATATCCCGCTGTGAAACGAAATCCTTCTTTGGCGAATTGATCGAGATTACGCAGGTTTTAATAGGGCGAATGGAAATCGGCGGATGAACAGAGATTTCTACTCCCCGAAAACCCGCTGTCTTTCGTGGTAATTTCTTAGCGACGGCGACGCAGCAGAAAGAGAAGTCCGATAGCACTGAGTAGTGCAGAGGAAGGCTCTGGGATCACGGTCATGGTGACGAAGTTACCGATAGAATCCGTGGTGTAGTTAGTTCCTTCGACCGTGTCGTTATAGTTGAATAGCCAGATCGAGCCGCTGAACGTGATTTGGGAATCATCGGTAACATCAGTGCCTAGGTAATCAAAAAGCCCCCCGTTCCAACTTCCCGTGTAGCTGATGAGTGTGAGTTTGTCACCGTTGCTCCATGAACCCGCGCCAAGCTCGCTGAGTGTGAGGATGGAATTGTTGGTCAGGGCCAAGGTCAGATTTCCGGTGGCGTAAGTAAGATCACCCGCAACGCCTGCTGCGGCGTTATTGTTCATTTCATAAACAAGTGTGGAGTTGGCATCAAATGTTAGAGCGCCAGTACCGAGGCTTTCGATACTGTTTCCTGAGGCGAGTGTGCCGTTGCCTTGGATCGTGACTAAGCTACTGATCGATCCACTGCCTTGGAGAGTTGCTCCGGTTTGCACCGTGACGCTGGAAGTATTGGCCAAAGAGCCGTTCACGGCGAGTGTACCACCGGAAACGAGAGTCGCGCCTGTGTAGGTGCTGGTATTGGTTAGGGTTAGGACTCCGTTGCCGGCTTTCGTGAGACCGCTTGTGCCTGTGCCGCCGATAACGCCCGCGTAGGACGTGCTGGAGTTATTGCCGCCTGTCGTGAGTGTGGCATTGGCTCCTAGGCTCACATTTCCGCCGGTAACACCACCACCCGCGAGAGAGCCGATGGATTGATTAAAGTTATTTAGGTTTAAGCTGACACCAGAGGTGTTAGCTAGAGTCACGGCAGATCCGATTCCAAAAGCCTGACCGCCTGCAGCAGCACCAGCTTGAAGTATACCTGCATTGACATTGGTTGCACCGGTGTAGGTGCTAGTGCCTGAGAGAATTAATGTACCTGCACCGCTCTTTGTTAGGCCGCCATCGAGCGTTGCTCCTAAAGTGGTGTCGTGCTGTAGAGCCTGAAGGATGGTTGAGGTAAATCCATTGGTATTAATCAATGCCCCGCCAGACTTTACGACTACGTTGACAGACCGAGTGCTGGTGGCCGTGGGCGTGGCGGCGATCAAGTTGCTAGTGCTCCGAGCTTTAAGCATTCCGCCATCGAAGTTCACGTTTAATGAATGGTTGCCGGCAGTCGTTGCGGTTCCAGTCAAAGTCATTTGCAAAGTGTTAGCTTCCAGCGTCCCGCCAGTATTTAAGTTCACTGTAAGACTGTCGGTGCCGCCACCAGCCGTAGTATGGGTAACATTTCCGACGGTCGTGGTGTTCGTGCCGCTTATGGTGATCACCCCATCGCCGGCGTCCTGATGTCGTATATTGGCAGCGCTGGTCGTTCCGCCGGAGAGGGTGAATGTCGAGGCGGAGTTCCATCCCACGATCAGGTCGCCAGTGGCGTTGACGGTCACCGTGCCGCCCGTTTGGTTAAAATTGCCCGCGTCTCCGCTGAACGTACCTATGCCCTTGCCCGCAGTTGCAGTGACAAGGCTCCCTCCGGAAACCGTTAAAGTACCTGCGCTGAGCCGGATACCCACACCGTTGCCACCACTTGTCGCATCTCCAGCAATGCTGTTTCCGGTGCCGGAAAAGATGAGTTCCCCTGTCCCGGACTTTGTTAGACCACTGTTATTGCCAGTGGTAGTGTTAACGATACTTGTGCTAATCGTGTCCTGCGCATTATTGACCGTGATGGTAGGAGTGGTGCCGCCCATGGTGATTTGTGTGCCGCCGGAAAGAAGAATCGCGCCAGAGAGCGAACCAAAGGTAATTTTATTTACACTGACCGTGCCGTTGACGCCAACCGTGCCTGCAGCTAAGCCTCCGCCTACGGTGCCTGTGCCGAAGTTAATGGTGTCGGCCGTAGTGATGGTCGTGTTAGCCGTGGCGCTACTGCCCGCCGCGTCAGTCCCCCAGAAGGCGCTGCTGCCCCACGTTCCGCTGGCCGTCCCAAAGCCCGGGGTGCCGGCGCCATCGGTGTCCCAGTAATATGTTGCGGCTTGAGCAATAGGGGCTCCAAGAAGGACGGCAATCGTATAACTGAGAACAAAAGACCGAAGGGTAAAAATGGGTTTCATAACGTTGAAGTATGGGAGGATCCATTGGAATAGCCTCCAAAAGGCCGAACGTTACAAAGATTCGTGAAAAAATGGAATTTCAGCCTGGTCACCCCATTTTATACCGTCCCATGGCATGGGGAAAACCCCATTCAAGGTAATCCTGTAGCCACCAAGCGGCTGAAAAGCTTGCCTCCCTCCCCTGCCGCGCTTGCGGGGATGGAGGCTTGGACGTCGTTGTAATCTCCATTCGCCGTGATGGTGAAAATCACTCCGGTCACCGGATCGATGGCGCTTGATTCAGGAATCGTCACATTTTTCCACGGATCGGTTTGCCCGAGATCGCAGCTGAACTGAAGACTCAGGCCAGCGGCTCCGCGTTTGGATGCTTTAAGGCTCCGGAAATTGACAACCAAACCACCTTCAGCCGACCGCTGCGGAGTTGGCAGTCTTCCATTTGCTTTTTCTCCCGGAGCAGTAGCTCCAAGCAACCATGCCAAGCCATCGGCGATACGGTCCTCATTTCCATCTCCAGAAAATGTTAGAGAATCGTTTGAAGCCCATTGATTGAAGAAAGATCGCACCGTGATCTTGAGTGTGGATTGCACGGTGGAAATGCCATCACTGACACTTACGGTAAAGCTGTTGACTCCCACATCCGAACTGGAAGGAGTTCCCGTAAGAGTGCCATCCGAAGCCACGCTCAGCCATGACGGTTCTGTGCCGACTTTGGCGAAGGTGAGTGTGCCGCCGCTGGCATCGGTCGCGGTTCCGGCAAGGGTTCCTTGATACGCCGTACTCTCTGCTGCGTTAGTTCCGATGATGGGATCACTCGCGAACTGGGGTTTCATGTCATAGACTCTGACGTAGTCGATCTGGAACTCGTCCTGATCGGGGGCGTTGGTTTCCCATCCCCCTCTGCCAGCCCAAGGTGCGGCCTCGCAGCTTAGAAGTATATTTCCCCTATCCTGAGCCGTGCCCTGTGCTAAAAACGGTGGATAGGTAGTTGGATTCGGTGGATTTGGTTTTGTGACATTATCACCAATGCCAACCATGTTGGTTCGGCCGATTTCCGTTCCGTTGAGATAAAAAACATAAACGTCCTTGTCCCAATAGAAGCCGAACACATGAAATTGCGCAGGTGAATTGATCAATTCGTTTATAGCCCAATTTTCAGTCGGAGAATTCAAGGGAACCGATACCTTGTTATGGTAATTTCCATAACCACCCCAGTGAAAATTCGCGGTGTGTGTTGCGCGGGGGATGGTAAAACTTTCCAAGATGTCGATTTCCTGTGCCTTTCTCGTATTGGTCTCAACACCCGTTACAGGGTCGATATACGCCACCTGACCCGCCATGATCCAGAATGATGCCCAATAATCCTTTTCAATATTGGCGGGCAGTTTGTAGCAGGCTTCATAATAGCCATAGTTTTGCCTGAAGAGATAGTTGTCCGTGAAATTCACGCGAGTGCTCACGGCGCCGCAATCATACCTGATGATGGCTCCCGAAGAATCCGTAACTTTGGTGATACCTAGTTTGAGTAAACTGCTTTCCACTTTGACCTTATTCGAATCCCAACTTGAGCTTCCTCCCTGCCGGACCATCGTGGGCGCATGCCATTTTGTCGTGTCCAATGCCGTGCCATTGAACTGATCGTCGAAGGTAATTACCCAACGATCCGGATGGGTGGCAGGAGTGATAGGATCCGCAAGCACTGGCAAAACAGACATCCCGTAGACAGACGCCATGAATCCGATCCGACGGAGCTTCCTAATATGTTTTGATGTGAACCCATCATCCGCTGATGGATCATTATCGCATACATCCCTGCTCATACATAGTTAGCCGGAAGTGATCACGAACGTTACAAGAAATGCGATTTAAAATGAAATTTCTTTTCATCGGATATCACCCACTAATCCAACCTCCTGAGGACTTCACTTTTTGATCCAGCCGAGATCGACAAGGAAAGCGTCGGCTTCAGCGATGGTCTTAGTGTAACCCTCGCCGCTGTTGAAGAAGCCGTGGCCAGCTCCTTCGTAGCCAACCAATTTGCAAGGTCTTTCCGCCTTCTTCATTGCACTCTCGAACCCGACGACAGAAGCATATGGAACCGTGGTGTCATTCTTGCCATGAAGGATCAAGGTCGGCGGTGTGTGCGGACCAATATGATGTGCGGGCGATATCTCCTTTGGCTCCACTCCATATCGCTCGGTGCGGAGCTCACTAGCTTTTTCCGCCGCAGGTTCCCAACCCTCGATGGGAGCAAGCGTACAAGCGGGATTAAAGAGGATCATGGCGTTGGGACGTTCGTCGCTGCCGTAACCGCTGACCGTTCCGGTGGCAGCTGCGAGGTGTCCACCTGCGGAACCTCCCGAAGCGGCAATTCTGTTAGGATCGATACCGAGACGCTGGGCATTTTCCCGAACCCAAGCGATAGCAGCCTTGGCGTCTTTCACACATTCCACCACTTTCACATCATGCCGGGACTTCACGCGATAGTCGACGGTGATGCCGATCATTCCGTGTTTGGCGAAATGTTTTGCCTGATCATTAAACTGGGTCGGCGAACCCGAATTCCAACCACCACCGAAGAAAAATACGATCGCCGGTGCTTTCGCATCTTCCTTATGATTTTCCGGCGCATACACATACAGCGCCAATTCCGTGGTACCGACTTTTTTATAAACGTGGCGGACCGCACCTTTCGGAGCGGTTTCTTCGACACTGCCCCGCTTGCTTTTGTATGCCATGGCTTCATCCTTAGTGAGGATGCCGTCCTTGTTAGAATCAGCCTCGGGATAACGCTCCAAGGCTTCTTTCAAGCGTGCATTGTCGGCCGATGTCTGACCGAGAGAGATTTCACAAAGCAAAACGACAATAAGGACAAGACGTGAGATCATAATGGCATGAACCTATGGTTTAGAGAAAAGTTGCTGACTATTACCTATTCCGCCTCTGCCACGAACTCGAAGTGGAGGTCATCGATGAAAGAACTGCCCTCACTGATCGATTCGATTTCAAGACTGAGACTGCCGCCCTGGGTTTGAAAAGTGTCGCTGCTAAAGGATTGGTATTTACCGATGTCCGGCGTCAGGGTGTCGGAATCGTTGAAACGGACAGGCTGGTTGTTGAGACTGATTTTGAAAGTGGCGGCCCCGCCATCGCGTCCTGCCGCACTGAGTTGCAGGCGGTAGCTAACACCCGGTTCGAAGCCATGAAGCGTGGTTTCCATGCCTGCGCCGGTGTTTTGGATAACTGCGGACTGGGATCCTTCCGGCGCCTGGGCCGAGGCAAACGCACTGGCGTTCTGTTGGACTCCGGCACCATTTTTGAAAACCCATGATGAGGTTTTGAGTAGCTCGGTATTGTCGCGATTTGCCTGCACGAACTGTTTCGGCGGGAGGGCCGGAAATTCAAATCCTCCGTCCTCGATCACCGGCACGGCGCGGCTGATGCTGACAGAATCGATCAACAACGAAGCGTCACCTGTTAGAGTATGCGCGGAGATTTGCAGGTTCGCCGAAGGTCCGAAAACCTCGAGAGGTCCGCTGACGATGCGGCGAAAGGCATCCGTTTTTTTGATGGGTTGGGATGGAATGAATGAAGTAACTCCGAAATCGAGAGAAACCGAAGTGCGAGTGGATGCTTCTGCCATACCGCGCTCGCTAACGAAATATGTCACACTGTAGCGTTTTGAAGGATCGAAACCGCTGATAGTCTGAGAAATAAGACCCTTGCCTTGAATGAATGCCACGTGATCGCCATCGTGTGCGGGCTGTCTGAGGAAAGGTTGGGAAAATTTATTATGTCCCACTCCCGCTCCACTTGCCGCCCAACCATACACAGGACCGTAACCCACTTCATCCATTTTACTCACCAAAAGGCTCGACTCCTCAAATCCGGGGTTTCGGATTTTCAGCGGTTTGATGAGCTGTTTCGGAAAACGAGAGGCATCGAATGCAGTGGCGGTAATTTTTCCGGATTCATCAAAGCGCCTTGCGGATCCGGCTTTGATAATTTCTTTGAGCTCTGTTTTGTTGGGTTTTTGTAGTGAAACCTCAACCGAACCGTGCGTGACGTGGACTTCATCGAATCCGTTGCGCTTGGCAATGATACCGAATGCTGTGCCTAGATCGACGACTTTCAGGCTACGCGTATCGACTGCAAAACCGCTGACTCCTTTCGGAACCTGGAACAAGCCCACACCATGCGCGACGGAAATGTGCTTTTCATCATGGAAAGTAACCTCACATGGCGCTTCTAACAAACAACGCACACCGGAAGAAAAAGTAGCTTCGATGGTTCCGGATGAAATTTTAAGTCGTGAACCAGGACGAATCGATTGACCGATGGCTGAGTCGGATTTTTTACTATGGGCCATCACAATATCCGAATCCGGGCTGGATTCGAAACTGGCGATTGTTTTGGGATCTTCCGAATACACGGACCATAACAGCAAGCCGGAAATCATCAGAATGGCTGCGGCTGCAATTCCGGAAAACCTGGCTATGCGCAGTTTTTGCCGGGCGAGGTAACGGTCGATCGTTATGATGCGGCCGTGATGGAGCTCGCTCTCGGACGCGAAATGACTCTCAAGCGCGCTGTGCAAATGCGCATACTCCAGAAAGAGCTTCCGTGCCTGCGGATCGGATTGGAGTTCCTGATCAAGCAAGACAAGCTCTCGGGCATCCATCTGACCATCGAACAGGCTTTGGATGCGTGCGGATAAATCGTCTGAGGAGGACGGGTTCATGCGGTTTGGGATTGAATGGAGTTTTCGATGCATTCCCTGAGGACAGAGCGGATGCGAAGCAATGCCGCGCGCAGCGCACCGGGGTTACGGCCTGTTAGACGCGCATGAATTTCCAAGGAGAGTTTGGGCTGATAACGCGCCTCGATGATTTCACGTTGGGTATCAGAAAGTTTCGCCATGCAGGATTCCAACGCGGCAAGGTAGGTTTCGTGCGGAGGGTGTGCAGGTGCCTCATCGGCCAGCACATCCATGAGTTTCTCAGATAGCACCAGACGTCCAAGGCGTTTCGATCGATCGCGCTGATGAAGCACTTCCAGGCGAGCGATGGTGAATGCCCATGCGATGAAATTGGTGCCCGGTGTGAATCGTTCACGGCTTTTCCAGAGTGTGAGATTGGTTTCCTGAAGCACATCCGCCACATCGGGGCTACCCGGCATCAGCGACACGATGAAGGCGCGGATCCGGCCCTGGGATGCTGTCAACTCCCGGACAAATTCCTGCAATTGCCGTCCCTCTTCAAGGATCTGCAATTGTTGATCGTCTGTGCCAGATTTCATCATCACTTAGTTAGCCTCGCTTTTCCCAATCGTTACAAATTATTTGATCATTCCGGCTGCTGCTGAGAAATGCAGTGCAGAGTTCCGCCCTCCTGAACAAGATCGAGGCAGTCGATGGGGACGATTTCACGGCTTGGAAATAGTTCTCGGATGATGCCGAGGGCGCGGTCGTCATTTTTTGATTGGCGGAATGTCGGGACGAGGACGGCGTGATTGAGGATGAGGAAATTCACGTATGAAGCTGGGAGAACCGGAAGCCGCCAACCGGGGATTTCACAGGCTTGAGGGAGATGGATGGGAATGACTTCGAAAGGTTTGCCGGTGATAGCTTGGAAGTTATACAGGCGGAGTAAGTTATCCAGGAGGGGCTGATGATTAGGCGATGAGGTATGCGGCTCGTGGCAGGCGAGGATTGTGTCATCGTTGGTGAAACGCGCGAGGTCGTCGATGTGGCCATCTGTGTCATCGCCCTCGATGCCTTTTTCTAACCATAAAATTTCTGAGACGCCCAATGTATCGCGGAGTTTTTGTTCGGTTTGCTCGCGAGAAAGATGAGGGTTGCGATTTGGATTGAGAAGCACAGCCTCGGTGGTGAGGAGCTGACCGCATCCGTTGACTTCGATTGCGCCGCCTTCGAGGATCATGCCGCCTTCGAAGCGAGGTAGGTGAAGCGCATTGGCGACTTGTTCGGGAATGGAATTATCCAAATCCCAAGGAGCAAACTTACCACCCCATGCGTTGAACTCCCAATCAGTGATCGCGATTTCCGAGGTGCTGGAATTTTTGACAAAAATCGGGCCGTGATCGCGGCACCAGACATCGTTGTTAGGATGATCGAAAAGCTGGACGTTGGAAAGATTTGCACGGGCCTTGTTGCAGGCCTCAAAGATGGACTCATGATTTTGACCAGGGGCATTAATCCTAACGAATTGGTAGCGAGAGATAGCCGCAGCAATTTCTGCGAATTTACTCCATATGATTTCACGCTTCCCCCCACCCCAATGTCTCGGGTCGTCCACAGGCCATGAAAGCCAAGTTGCAACTTGGCGAGTCCATTCGGCAGGCATCGCGAAACCTTTTTGAGCTGGGGTCATGCGTGGGAATTTCGGATTTCCGCCCAAAGAAGGCAATGCAAAGCTTAGAGATTCATTTATCAGTCATAATAGTCCGTATAATCCTTACTCGGTAAGGGTGACATTTCGCACCCCGATATGCATTTCCTTAACTATTTCTAAATTCAGACTTTTCTGCTGATTTTCATGCTTGTTTGAATCCGCCATCAAATCCAGCCTTTGGCCACATGAGTGGGTTGGCAACGAATTACGAAGTATGCATCGCGGGAACCGGCAGTTATTTACCGGAAACGATCCTTACCAATGAGGAATTAGCAAAACGCGTCGATACCAGCGATGAATGGATTTTCACCCGCACGGGAATTCGCGAGCGCCGGATCGCTGCCGAAGGTGAATTTACTTCGCACATGGCCAGCGCAGCTGCGCGAAAAGCCTTGGAACAAGCAGGATTAGAGGCTTCCGAGGTGCAGCTCATCATCGTCGCGACCATCACCCCCGATACTCTGACGCCAGCCACCGCTTGTTACGTCCAGCAGCAACTCGGCGCGATGAATGCTGTAGCATTTGATATTTCCGCTGCGTGTTCGGGTTTCCTCTACGCGATGAAAATCAGCAAACGGATGATTTCCGATGGTGCTTTTGAAAATGCCTTAATCATCGGTGCAGAAAAACTTTCCGCCTTCGTAAACTGGGAAGACCGCACGACCTGCGTGTTGTTTGGCGATGGTGCGGGTGCCGCGGTATTACGTCGCTCAAAACCCGGTGAGGGCGCGATCCTTGCTACGGAAATGGGCACGGATGGCAGCCTCACGCATTTGCTCAACATCCCCGGTGGTGGATCGGCCTGCCCCATTACTTCCACCAATGTTGACACCCATCTCGCCACGCTCGCGATGCAGGGCAAAGAAGTTTTCAAACATGCCGTCAATCGTATGAAAGAAGCGGCGGAAAAAGTCATTTCTCGCTCAGGCCTACAACCAGAGGACATCGCTTGTGTCATCCCGCATCAGGCGAACTTACGTATCATCGACGCCATTGCCGAACGACTCTCCGTCCCGGAAGGTCGCGTTTTCATCAACCTCGATAAGTATGGAAATACCTCGGCGGCCGCGGTTGCCATCGCACTCGATGAAGCCAACCGCAGCGGCGCTTTCAAACGCGGTGACAACATCGTCCTCGTCGTCTTCGGCGCCGGCCTGACATGGGCCGCAGCGGCTGTTAGGTGGTAAATGAAATTATTTCACCGGCGCACCCGAGGCTCCTTGAAAAGGTGCGGTATCGGAAATCTCTTCAGTGTGATCAGAAAACGCATCAAGCACTGCTTTCGCGCGGTCGGGTCGGTCTTCAAGCAAAATTGGCAAAGCCGCTTTGTAATATTTCAATCGGATATCCGGCTCTCCCTCATGCCGATCCAAGCGATCGAGAAACGCAGCGATATCGATCATACGAGCACGCGCGTCGATGAATTGTAGGTCGAGTAGTTCTTTTTTGTTAAGCATATGAATGGCCTCCTGCGGGGAAGATAAAGAGATTTTTCGGAAACTCCAAATCTCAAATCTCAAATCTCAAATCCTGAAGGGATTGCAGACATTAGCCCGCTGTCGAGGAGTGAAGCGACGACCACCCCGGGGTTAACGCCCCACATAAATCGCACCCTGAAGGCGTGCCAGAAATGCGATTACACCGGACGACACCCACATTTCTGCGACCCGCTGCCGGGGTCGCATTCTCTTTCTCATTTTCCCTGGGGTAGTCGTCGCGATCGCTCCTCGACCCCAGGCTAATTTCTGTGATCCCTCGTGGGATCTAGTTTAGATTCTCTCCCCCTTCTGTATAGTTATCCCTATGTATCATCAGCAATTGTTGACACAGGAGGATCGAGCACAGATGATGTGCAGGGCTTCGTTAATGGCACCTCTGGCAAGGTGTTGATCGCAGTGAGCGAGGAGGGTTTTGGGGTAGGGTTTTACCCCTTGGACAGACAGCAAGATCCGCACCACGATTGAGCATTGCACCGAACGGAAAAAGTTTCCGACTGCGCATATACACAACAAAAACAATCATGAAATCCTACCTGATCGCCGCAATCCTGACTTCACTCTTTTTCGCTTCCTGCGAGCAGAAAAGCGTAACAGTCAATCCGCCCGACGAGACCAACGAGACAACCATCATCAAGGAAGCCCCAGCGACCAAGGAGAAAACGACCGAGACCGAGACAACCGTCGGCCCCGATGGCAAGGTCATCGAGAAGAAAGAGACCATCGAGGTGAAGTAAGACTCCCCTCCTACTCCGTAAAGAGTTTCCTTAGCCGGCCGCGCCCCCATGCGCGTCCGGCATTTTTATTGCCCGCATGCCATCAGCGGCTGAGGGGTCGGAGTTTCGTTACCCGTGCTTGATGCTTTGGGGATAGTTTGTCTGACACCGTGTGATTTAGCGAGGATCGACCCCAAAAAACATTCAGCCTAGAGATGTGCGTTCGCGGAATCACTTGCTCGGTTCGCAATTCTCAAGCACCTTGATTTCTACAACCATGAATAATGATACACACGCGCAAATGGCGGAGTTGGCGACACATCTGGCCAATCAGCGCAAGGTCATCCTCAAGCGTTGGCGCACGGTTACGGAGAATGCTCCCGGAGTCACCGTCGCCTCGTCGTTGACCCGTGTTCAATTCAACGACCACATTCCGGGAGTTCTGGATGCTTACAATCGGATGTTGCACGCATGGCCCGACGCTCACAGCGCAAGTTCGCAGGTCGACGAGAAGCAACAAATCATCGAACACGGGCTGCAACGCTGGCAGCAAGGCTATCAATTGCGGGATCTCACTCGCGAATGGGGTCACTTGCACATGAGCATGATGGTAGAATTGGACCAATACGCGCTGGCAAAACCGGCTCTTCAAGCCTCCGTGATAACGGCGGCACAGCGAGCGTGGTCGCAGTTGTGCTGGGATGGCATCAGTGACAGTACGACACAATACTGGCACTTGAATCAAGTGGAGGCCACAGGCCACATTCATGATCTGAAACATGCTTTGTCCATTTTGAACAAACTGGATCAAACCCGTGCGGCCTCTTGGCGGGAGACGGCTCATGACTTGCAAGGTGGACTGGGTTTGGTGACAATGGCCAGCTCAGTGCTCGATCGCGAAAATTTGCCCGAGCCGGTACGCCACGAATTTTCCGATCTGGTCCTGCGCGGCGTATCATCCCTGCGCGACATGTTGAATGACTTCATGAGTCTGGCACGTCTGGATGCCGGATTAGAAAATCGCAACTTATCCACCTTCGATGCTGGCTCTTTGCTCGCGGATTTCTGCGCCACTTCACAACCACTTGCCAAGGCACGTGGCTTGTTTCTGAAAATGGAGGGCCCGGCCTCAATGCCAGTCGAAGGCGACCAAGCGAAAGTCCAGCGGATCCTTCAAAACTTGCTGCTAAACGCCATAAAATACACGGAGCATGGCGGAGTGACGGTGCTATGGAAGCCAGTCGCCGATCATCGCACGGATAACTGGATGTTCTGCATTCAGGATACCGGACCTGGACTGGATGATAACCCTGAATCCGCACCGATGGCCCACCAGATTCACGAATCGACACAAACCGCCCAAGCTGCAGAGGAATCTCACCCCGAGGACATGACCGTCGCCGACATCGCCAAGGCCCCGACTCTGCCCT
>JANOKJ010000234.1:0-64057 GCA_031419275.1 Akkermansiaceae bacterium
AAGAATGTGTCCCAAGAATTCGCTCAACCACAGGCGTTGTTCGGGAGTAAACGGGGCGGTGTCTGGTATCTGGATCGATGAGGCCATTTTCTCTATTCAGGCGGTGATTGCCGGCTGCGGAACTTGCGCACAGGGGATTATCTTTCAAGTGTTGATCTTCGTAATTTCAACGAATTTTCAGTTTTTCCAATTGAGTGCGCCTTTTTTCAGGGCGTAGACATAAGCGATGGCGAGAACACCCGCGAAGCCAGCCATGCTAGCAAGAACGGTTGGACCGTCGTGTTGGGCGAGGTCACGGAATTGAACCGCCCATGGATACATGAATACAACCTCGATATCGAAGATCACGAACAACATCGCGACGAGATAAAATTGAATAGAGAAACGCGGTGCACCATCACCGATTGGGAGCATACCGCATTCGTAAGCAGAGTCTTTGATGGAATTGCGGCGCGCAGACCGGCCGAACACCACGCTGAGAGTCAGAGTTGTCACAGCAAATCCGCAGGCGATGAGGACTTGGAATAAAACGGGAAGGTAATCTTCTGGCATGAGGAGAGAGCGGAAAATTTTCGCTGGGCGATTTCTAGGCGGTGAATCGCGCCTTGGGTAGAAAAAAACCCGTGTCTTTTCAGACACGGGTTTGGTTACTAAATAGATTGGTTGCTTAAGCTTCTGCTTCAGCCGCTTCTTGAGCTGCTGCATAGGCACTGGAAGCTTCGTGAACTCTTGCGGTTCCCTTATATTCCTTGCCGAGCTTTTCTACGAGCCCGCGGTTTACCAAATTCTGCAATTTTTCGTAGGAACGAAGGCGAAGCATTTCTTCGCCACCGCTTACGGCGTTTCGCAGTTTAAGGTTCTCAAACACTCTTTCGAAGAGATCGTTGAATCCGAATACTTTCTTTTCAGAAAGGACACTGCAGAGTTCATCGGTCACGTGGTCTGGAAGTCTCCGGGAAAACCGGGTTCTTTTTGTAGGTGTTGCCATAACGGGGCGATCATAGCATAAACTGCCGGATAAAGCGACTCAAAATTCTAAACTTCAGTTAAAATAAGGACTGCGATATTACGCAAATCTTAAATATTTATCATTTATGGGTCAAATTCGCTCTAGATATTGATAAACTAAGCTTGGGGTTGTCTTTGGCGAACCGCCTCAAACAAGCAAACCCCTGTGGCAACTGAGACATTTAGGCACTCAACTTTACCTGCCATGGGTAGCTTGGCTAAAAAATCGCAGTTTTCCTCGGTCAGACGGCGCATTCCTTTTTCTTCCGCGCCTAGCACGAGGGCGAGCGGTCCTTTGAGATCAAGTTCGTAAAGCGTCTTTTCAGCCCGATCCGAGGTTCCAACAAACCATACGCCTGCCTCTTTCAGTTGTTCCATGGTCCTGGCCAGATTGGTGACCTGCACGAATGGAACGTAGTCGGCAGCCCCCACGGAAATGCGCCGAACGGTTTCGGTGATTCCAACCGCCTTGTCTTTTGGGGCAACCACGGCGTGTACGCCCGCGCCATCTGCAGTGCGCAAGATCGCGCCGAGATTGTGCGGATCTTGCACGCAGTCGAGAATTAACAAAAAAGGCACGTCCGTCTCTGCGACGATTCTCATCAAATCATGTTCATCCAGCGAAGGGGTATGAGTTTCCTCCGCGGGTTTAACGTGGCGGTTCTCCCTGGCTTGTCGGTTCTTGTCACCGTGACTTCTGGCACCAAACTTATTCGGCTTCACAGGGAGAAAAGAAACGTTTTGAGGGTGGAGTGCAATCGCGAATCAACGCTGACGCCGCAATAAAGCAACTAAGCCAAGCATCACAAGAATAGCTGTAGAAGGTTCCGGGACCACCGATCCGGTTAATAAGATGTTGTCGAGCTGTAGCGCTCCAGGGCCGCTGGCGTTCCAGCCTTGGATGGAAAGGGTTGCAGAGGTCAGACCGGTGAATCCAAGAGAGGAGTTCGAGATGGTGGTGATGGTTGAATTATTCGAATAGGTTCCTGAAAAATCGTAGAAGCTAGATGAAATTTTAAATCCGATGTCCGCAGGTGCAGTAGCAGTGCTGCGCGCAAGAAAACTAAAGCTATCGAGTGAGAAGCTGTAGCCTGATGCCGCCGTAATGGTAAAGGAGAGAGCATTCCCCGCTGCGGCATGGGTGGTGGGGCTGGAGAAAAAACTAGCTGCACCACTGATTTGCGCTGCGCTATCCCATTCAGAGTTAGAGGTAAACGAGTTGAAGGCCGAATCGCTGCTGATCGTAGAAATCGTGATGCCGGAAATGGAAGATGCTGAATTGGATAACGATCCTGCGGCAAAATTGAAATTCGCCAAGGTGGCCGCATGGGCGGATGATAGGGCAAAGATAAGGGTAAGGCTCAGCCTTCTGAGTGGGGAGGTAATCATGGGGGGAAACGGGGGGTGGTTTCGGAGACGCCGCAGCTAATAGCGAAGTTCAATATCTTGCAACCAGAATTGGTGTTAGAGTTGATGATTATCCTCGGAATTTTATCTGAGATTCGAGATTGAATCATTAAGAAATCTAAAGTATGTGAGAGCTATGAAAACTCTGGGAAAAATCTTGGCGTGCCTTTTCTTTCTGGGGTTGGGCGCTTGCAAAAAAAATGCAGAGCAGGTGGATGGCGACATTGAGGACGCAGGTTATTCCATGACACAGGATGGATGGTTAAAAGCGATTCGTGCCGATGATGTTGGGGTCGTAAAAAAAATGGGGAAGTCCGGTTTTGATATCAAAGCGAAGAACGAGAAAGGTCAGCATAGTCTTCACATAGCAGCGGAAGCAGGCGCTATCGATGTTGCAGAATATCTTTTGAACGCAAAAATTTCCATCAACGACGCAGATAAAGAAGGTAGAACGCCGCTCATGTTGGCGGTGCTGTCGGGTCGGCCTGAAATGGTTCGTTGGCTTTTGAAGCAAGGAGCTGATTCTAAATTGAAGGATAAAAATGGTTATAATTCACTGATGTTGGCGGTGGCACATCATCAGGTAAAAGCGATTGAGGAGTTGGCTCCCTATCATCGTGAGGATCTCGATTCTGCATTATTGTTAGCTTCGATGGAAGGCGATGCGGCGGCCATTGATACGTTAACGAACTATGGCGCATCAGTGCATGCGCGGATGCCAGATGGGCGCACCCCCTTGATGTTGGCAGCATATAACGGCCATCAGGAAGCTGTTGCAGTCCTTATGGATGTTGGAGCAAGTCGTCAGGCAACAACCGAGTCAGGTGAAACAGCAAAAAGTTTTGCGGTTGCCAGAGGTCATCTTGAGATTGCTGAAATGATAGAGAAAGGCGTCACTGGTGAAGCGATCGGATTGGATTCCGATACTCAAATCGCGGCGAACATGTCGAGAGATGCGAATAAATCAGTGGGTAAAAGCGGCACTAAACAGCCTGAGAAAGTAGCAACAATAGAGGGAGCGCGTCTCTCAAGTTTCTCGAAAAAGAGCATCTCTCCCTCATCACCAGAACAAAATTCTCCCATCATCATGCGTCAATATTTACAGCGTGAACTTCCGGTTGAGGTGAAAAAAGTATCGGGTGAAACCGCCACGCTACATCTCAGCGGCAAGCCATCCAAAGACATCACCGTGCATGCAGGTGATCCGCTTCCGAACTCAAATTTGGTGGTCGTAAAAGTTTTCACCCGGAAAGAAGTGGGGAAACTCAACAACAGCCAACCCATCTACATCGGCGTGGTGGAGGTCGAAGATAAGGAAACGGGGCAGCGTCGCGAATGGCGGGCAGGCAGTCCTGCGGTAGGACACGATCCGGTGGCCTTGGTTGAGGATGCGGCGACGGGTCAGCGCTACTTAGCTAAAAACGGGCAGAAATTTTCCTCGGAAGATGGCCGGGAATTCATTGTAAATGATGTGCGTCCGGGTCAGTTAGTGATTGAAGACGTGACTAGTGGCGAAGTAAGCACTTTACTCCTTCGCGGGCCAAGAGGCTAAAAATCAACGAACGGATTCATGGAGCAAGAATTTCAATCTGAAGGCGCAGCAGTGGCGGGTGGTGGAACACCCGTGCGGCAATTTTCTGTGATGATACCGAATCGTGTCGGCGCCCTTGCGTCCTTGGTGAAATTATTGCGCAACTCATCAATCGAAGTCATCGGACTAAGTGTGCAAGATTCGCGTGATGCGACCATTGCTCGCCTTATTTTGTCAGATACTGACAACGCAGAGGCGATTTTTTCCGAAAAGGGAATTCCCTACATGATTTGTGAACTCGTTGTCATCGCACTAAAAGAGGCTGGGCCGGGGCTTTTGCAATGCTTGGATATTTTGATGACGGCTGAAACCAATGTCGATTTTGCATATGCGTTGATGCCGGGCCCGCAAGGCCAAGCGCTTCTCGCGATGCATGTTGAAGACTATGACTTTGCGACTTCTATTCTGAATCGCAGTGGCTTCAAGCTGATGTACGAACAGGACTTAGTGAGGTAAGTCTATCAGCTCTTACTTCGCTTTCAAAAGAGTGGCAGGATCTAAAACCTCTATTTTGACAGGTTTTGGAGCATTGGCTTTCGTTTCCAAACTGGCTAGCCATGCGACCAAGTCTCTGAGCTCCTCAGGTTTCACAACACCTGCCATGGGCGGCATGGCTGAGACAGGTGGAGTGAAAGAGGTAATGTCGGAACGCTTGATCGACCAAGTGTTTTCAGGGGTTGAGACTGTGATGCTGTCAGGGGTTTCTTCGACAAGATTGCCCACGAGGGTCGCGCTATTTTTGAAATTCACTGCGGTGATGCCGAAGCCAGGGGCGACGACTGCGCTTGGGTTCACTAGAGATTGAAGCAGATATTTTCGGTCATGAAGTTTGCCAACTCCGGCGAGGTTAGGCCCAGCGTCCCCGCCTTCGGCGCTGCTTGTGTCGGATGATTTATGGCAACGCATGCATTGGCCAGAAGGGAGAGATTTAAATAGTGAAAAGCCCTTCACAGGATCTCCTCCTTCAAGCGCGATATTGTATTTGGCGTATGTGTCTGACTTTCCGGCAAAGTATGCGTCATACTCTGTGAGGGCCTTTTGCACTTCGGGTTCTTTGCGGCTTTTCGCGGCAGCTAGCAGTTCGATAGCACCCGATGAAATTCCCTCTGCTGCCTGCAGTTTTGTGAGATGAGCGATGATAAATTTTCCCGCTTCTGGATCAGGAATAGCTGCAAGAATAGGCCATGCTTTTTGTGTGCGGATAATATCACCTGAAGCGATGGCTTTTTCCAAGGAAGCGATCGCTTCTTCTGGTGATACACTGGCCATTCCTTTCATTGCACTGATTGCAACTTCATCCATTGGATCTTCAGCTAGTTTTTCTAGGAGGGTGAGGAGATCTTTTTCTTTGCGAGGGATGTAAACCGCAAGGGCTTTGGAGCGAGTGCCAGGAAGTAATTTATCATTAAAAAGGTATTCACGGATTTTATCCGAGCTGATCGCATCAGCTCCGAGCTTGTAGGTCATGCTGAGATCGAGAGCGCCGCTGAGAGCCAGTTCATCCGCACTTAAAAGCTTTGGTATGGCTTTGAGTAATGAGGGCTTCAATGTATCCAACGCACGTGGAGTCAAAGGCCTCCATTTGCCGCTGACAGGATCGGCTGGATTGGGTTTTTCCCATAAGGCGAGAAGTCGAAGTGCTTCTGTTCTTACGACTTCTGGGGTTTCTTTATTCGAGAAGATATTGAGAATTCTATCAGCATTTTCTGCCGAACCAACCCGATAAGCATGGTTTACCAAACGGCGCAGCATGAGAGGTGTCCATTTGCGAGCGGAGGCTTTATCTAACAGGGAGGAGCAAAGTGGTTTCAAATCAATCATATCCAGATCGTCAATGGCGCGGATGACTTCATCCTGAATGTAAGGATCGGAGTCGTTGATGAAACGTTTCAGCTCATCGCTTTTCATGCGGCGCAGTGCAACAACTGCCGCGAGCCTGATGGCTGGCGAATTTGATTTCACTAAATCTCCAACTTGGTTCGGGCTGCCGGCAATGTGTTCAAGGGCGTAAATTCCAGCATGGCGGAGATAAGCATCAGAATTGTCATTCGTTTTGATGAACTCAACGACATCGTTGAAATGACTGTTGGATTTCATTTTTCCTATCGTGATCGCTGCCTCGAAGCGAACCGCTGCGGAATCATCCTTCAGCAGTGCTGCGAGTGATAAGGTCTCTGGTTTCACAGGGGCATAACGAATCACGCGTAAGGCTTGGACTCGGATCGCTGGCAAGGAATCTTTCAGGAGTGGGGTTAACGCAGCCGCGGCTTTTTCACGTAAGCTGCTAAGTTTTGTGACATCGGTGAATTCACCTTTTGGCGATGGAGTGACACCGCGACGTGCAATGATTCCCATGCCCCAGATGCCGTGAATCCGGGTAATGAGATCATCAGAATTGATGGCTTTCTGGAAAATGGCGATCGCATCCGGCTTGCGGGTCAGGGCGACTTGTGCGCGGAGGCGGACTCTTGAATCGGCATGGCCTAACCATTTTCCAAGTTCAGATGAGCTGCGTTGGTCGAATCCTTCGGATATCAATTTGGCCGCCTGTTGCGTTTCGTCTGGCAAATAGAGATTTTCACCAGCGTTAAGCGAGAGTAGGCGTCCTTCATTGTGAGATTGCCAGCCAGTGACAAAATCAGTGATGAAAACCCTGCCATCAAATGAGTATTCCACATCGGTTGCTGCGACTCCCCATTGAAATTTTCGGGCGTCTGCCATTTTCATGCCGGCGCCATCGGGTTTCATTTCAAAAGACCAGATACCGGAGGTGGCCGCGCCACCTCTGTAGTCGCAAATAAGAAAGCGACCCTTTTCGCTTTCGAGAAAACCTGCGCCAGGATGATAGGTCAGGCCGGATGGTCCGGATGTTAGAAGTGCGGAAGGTGGAAGAATGTAGGCGGGTTGAGTATCGTTGCGCATTTCCCACATCTTCTCATCCATCCAGCGGCTCAGCGGGCGGGTCTCCAGTCCGATCTGGCGATGGAACGTATGCATCGTCTGATGCTCCATTTGCCATCCGGTTTCGCCACCTTCCACGAGATACAGAATCCTCGCTGCGTCACCTTGGTCGGAATTATTATCGACCGTGAAAGCATTTCCAAATTCATCAAATGCGATTTCCTTGGGGTTTCGCAGGCCGGTGTGGACGATCTCGAATCCACTGCCATCCGGTTCGAAACGGAACAATGCGCCTTCATTCGGGTAGTGATAGGTTTTTCCCTCTTTCGTGGTGAATGAGTAGCCGCGATCGCCAACCGTGCCGTAGATCATTCCATCAGGGCCTAGCGTGAATCCGTTCAAATCATGACCGGATAGTGAAATCCGAACACCGAAACCATCTTGAACAACTTCATTTTTATCCGCTTTGCCATCTCCGTTTTCATCTAACATTTTGTAGATCTTGGGAATGCATGCGAAATAAATCGCTCCGTCATAATAGAAAATACCCGCTGCAGTGCCATCCACAACATCATTGAAACCGTCGGCAAACACATTGGACTGATCGATTTTCCCATCGCCATTGGTGTCCGATAGCTTGCGAATGACTTCTGTGACTTCGGTCATGTATTTATTCGATAGCTTCTTCTCCCATTTTTTGTGAAGCGCGCGCCTGTCTTCAACTTTCATGGCCTGGAGGTCATCGAGATACCAATAGAGATGATTGCGATCGTCTTCGATGCCATGGCGGAAACGATGAGTCTCTGCTACATAAACATTTCCTTTGTCGTCAAAAGTCAGCGCGGTTGGTGATTTGATGCCTTCTTTTTTGAAAGTTGCATCGATGACGAGTGTGCTGTCTTTTGGAATCATCGCACCAGCTAGATCAGGAGATGAAACAAGGCCTTCTGCGTATGGTTTGCCTTTTTTGGTCGAGCTAGGAAATCTCGAGTTTGCGTAGTTTTCTTGCATGAAATGATCCACAGCAATGTAGCCCCATTCACCTTTCGCATCATCCACGATGCGGATCACTGCGTTCTTACCTTTGAATTTTTTGACGTCCCATACAACGTTGCTGAAATGTTGGCTTTTTTTGCCTGTCGCCTCCATGACGACCTTACCGTCTATGATCAATTGCACTGCCAATTTTGCTGGAGTGTCGCCACCGGCGACGAGGAACATCAAGTAGTCACTGCCAATCTTGATTTCTGGTGATGTTAAGGTTCCCACCGCATCATTGCCGCCGTGAGCGGATAAAGCGAAAGCATCGTTGGCGAAATTTGTGAAAGGCTTTTCCATTCCATCGAGCTTCTCGTGAACGGGGGATAAGTCGAATGCCTTGCCTTCTGTCTGCCATTCGCCAAAGCCATCGCCTTCGAAAGTTTGGATATCAGCGAAGGCGACACCTGTTGCTGATAAAAGGATGGTGGAGAGAAGGAATGCTGGTTTCATGTTGGGTAATTTTTCTGACCTGAAATGGGTGTGGGTTTGATGTTAAGTCAGGCGTCTATTTTACCGCAAGACTCCGTTCTTTTTATCAGTTGCGTAGGAACTTATCCTCTTGTGGCGCTTCTGCAACTGTTGCTCTAGCTACTTCGATTACTGCCTGCAAAGTCCCGTTCTCCTCAGGAAAAGTCATTTTTCCCGCCACTTTGATCCAGCCGTTTTCCGGGAGCAATGGGGGTTCTTTTCCGAATTCTAGAATGACAGGAATCGCCCGTGAGTCAGCCGCGCAACAGGTCATGAAAACTCGATAAAGTCGCATCCGTGTGCCATTTGGATTGTTTACTTTTTCTTCTACGATCCGTCCTTCCGTCTCAATCTCTAAGCCATTCAGTAAGCCCTGAAGCTCTCTATCACCGGTGGCGAAAAACAATTCCATCAGGTTGAACTCCAAGTAGCCGTCGGCGGTGCGACGATGACCCTTTTCGATTTCTTCCAGGGTAAGCGGTGGCAGCATGGTGGCAAAAAACTTGCTTTCTTCAACGCTGGGGCCGCCATCATACAATCCTTTGCGGGCGAGGGTGGCTTGGGAAAATTCATCGATGGTCCAAAGCATCGATAGCCCGACGGGTGCGACCATCAGAATCAGAGAGAAGAGCGGATTCATGTCGCCGCCTTCATGATCATGTTCTTCTCCCTCGGCGTGATCGTGTCCGCAGCTTGCGGTCTGCCGAGCTGTTAGAAGATTGAACGTTCCTAAGACCGCCAAGCCCAAGCCGCCAAAAAGAGCGATGGGCCGGAAATCAGCAACCAGATATTTTGCGAGACGACCCGATCCATAGAAATACAGCAGAGCCGCTGCCCAAAGCAGGACAGCGAGCGAAAACAGAATTCTGCGGAGTTCGGGTTTCATGTGGTGATGAGCCATTTTTGGGCTGCGATGGATACCAACCAGATCACGACGAAAAGTGCCACTCCGAGGTAGATGATGAATTTTTTACGTAACACCGATTGATAAAGGAAGAGGAGTTTCACATCAAACATCGGCCCGAAAGTGAGAAACGCGAGTTTTGCACCCCAAGTGAATTTCGCGAGTGTTGCGGCAATGAATGCGTCGGATGTGCTGCAAAGACTTAGGATGAAAGCCAGAGCCATCAATGCGGCTGGGGCGATGAACGTATTTCCGGCAAGCCCATCCAGCCAGACTGCGCCTGGTGCGATTCCTGTATTGAACAGCGCGGTGATCGCCACGCCTATCGTGAAATACACGCCGACATCGACGAAATCCTTCTGTGCGGATCGCATCGCGGCAATGAGGCGTCCATCTTCTTTCGGATGATCGTGTGCATGGTCGTGACCGTGTTGATGATCGTGGTCGTGGTCATGATGATGTCCACAGCAACCTGAGCAGGTTTCCTCGGCTTTTGGTGCCGCAGCCTCTTTCTCGATCTTATCAACCAGGCTTTTGCGTAGAATGGAACGCATCGAAAAGCGGGCGATGACTAAGCCCACGCCGACCGCAACCAGATATCCTAACAGAACGCGTCCGCAAGTCATCATCCACGGGCCTTGGCCTTGAAACGCCTTCCACGTGCTCAGTGCGGTAATCGGATTCACGATAGGTGCGGCCAACATATAAGTGATCGCGTAACTCACCGGCAGGCCTTTACTCACCAGTCTGCGTATCACCGGCACCACCGCACATTCGCACACCGGAAAAACGGCCCCCATCAAACCCGCTGCTAACACCGCGAGATTGCGGTTTTTTGGAAGAAACCGATCCATCGTCCCAGCCGGGAGATAGATGTCGATAAATCCACTGATGATCGTGCCCAAAAGGATGAACGGAGCACCCTCGAATAGGATGCTCAAAAATGCGTAGGCGAAGTCCTGTTGGGCGTCAGAGCTCATCGCGGAGTAGCCAAGCCGCCATCTTGCCAAGATGCAAGGACAGAGAACGAGAGAAGAAGTTGAATCAAACCGAAAGACCCAAGCGCACCGTTTGTCCCATAGATTTTTGCTATTCTTGGATTCTCAGAAGGATTATATACGAGCATGAGATTCATGTTCGTCATCGTTTCCCTTGTTCTTGCGGTCAGCCTGACGGCCGAAGAACCGCTTTTCATCCGCGAAGGTACGGATCCATCCTTTGCTACGCTTATGGAAAACGGCACACTCAAGCCAGGTGAGAGGTTCGCGGAAATATCAGTGCTTGGCTCACGCATCGATGTGAACAACAAGCTATTAGAGAAACAGGTTGGAAAATCCGGAGAAATCTCCAAAGACATCGGGCTCCACACTCAGAACAGCGGTGGCATACCCCGCAAGGAATTCGCAAATTGGACCCGTTGGTATCAAGAAGATGGCAATACCCAAGTGTTTCGTTTGTATAAAGATGAGCAAAACATTCGCAGCGGCACGGGCGACAAAGCCTCGCCGGGTCGAGTGGAAACTTATTCAAAAAGTTTAACCGTTGAATCTGGAACATGGAAAGAATGGGAGGCGACCTACACAATCATCGATCCGGTAGGCGCAAATATTTTTCAATTGTTTCACAACGGCAAAGATTCAAAGGGCAAAGACTTGCTGTGGGCCTTTCATATTCGCACGAATGATGAAGGTGATATTTATTTCAGCCGCCGCCGCTCCATTCCAGGGATGGAAGACCAGATCACGCTGGGAGAAAAGATGACTGGGAAATCACTTTCCATCAAAGTCCGCGCAAACGGTCACGAATACGAAGTTTACCAAAAGCCCCCGCTCGATGAAGCATGGAAACTCGTCACCAAAGGCTCTTACCATAAAGCCGAGGACAATAAAGTCAGCTTTCGCTGGGGCATGTATTGCGGCTCAAAAGCAGGCATGAGCATCAAAAAGGACGCCATGATATTTGTGACGGGCGCGACGATTCGTTGATTTTATCGTTCATTTAGCGCAAATCTTGCTCCATGCTGAATACCATGACCTTCAATCGTGACTAGAAGGGTTGGAGAAGTCTCTATTTCGTTAAGATTATAGTTGTGTAAATTGACAACCCTACCAGATGTCACCGCCGACTCTGACAGCGTCTAATCTCCCCGAAGCATAGTCATGAATATTTAGATCTTTTGAACTTTCCATCCGAGATGAGTGCCTCTCGCGCTCCAATTGATTCAGTGCTTTTTGGATCTTGCTCTGACTTACCCCGAGCTCTTGGGTCAGTAAACGCCTGCCTAGCATCTGGGTTACCCATCGCCCTTTGCGGCCATAAAGGCCACTCATCCACGAAATAGGCCAAATTAGTATTTGCAATAATACCATTCATCGGTATTTAGCAGGCGTCTACCATTTGTCTATATATTGTCTCAATCAGCAAGGCAAAACCCTTACAATGACACATCTGAATCTTTCATATTAGTAAAATATATTGAGACCCCCGTCTTCAGTTAACTCACTTCCTAGCGTTCTTTTTTCAGCCCAGTTCATGTTGCAGATCCGATTCCATAGCTTAATCACAAGCGCGCTTATTCTGGGGTTACTCTCAGTGGGGGTGAGTGCTGCGGTTATTACTTGGGATGGTGGGGCGGGTGCTGGTAAAGAAAAATGGAGAGCTCCTGGAGCTGATAACTGGGATACCAACGCTCAGCCACCAAATCTCAGTGATCTGGTTTTTGCCGGAACAACGTCAGTCAATAATGAAAACAACATCACAGGGCTAACTATCTATAGTCTGACCTTCAGCAACACAGCTGGTGCGTTTGTTCTCATTGGAAATCAAATCACTATCGTTTCTGGAGGTATAAGCAGCATAATCAATCAGGACACTCAACTTCAGACCATCAACATGGATCTTGGCCTGAACGTCACTACCACAGTTGCAACAACATCTGGAAATATTGCGCTCGGTGGAGCGATTAGCGGCACTGGCGGTCTTACTAAAACGGGCATCCATACACTCACTCTCTCCGGAGCCAGCAACTACTCCGGCGCGACCAGTGTGGATGGAGGCACGCTTCTTGTGAACGGCAGCATCACGAGCGCCACTACCGTTAAATCTACTGCAACGATTGGAGGCTCTGGAACAACCGGCGCGCTGACGGTTCAGGCGGGTGGTTTCATCAGTGGAGGGGATAGTACAGACAATACAAGCGTTCTGAATATCAACGGAGCCTACAGTCAGGCAGGTCAGTATACTGCACATATCGCAGCAAAGACTGCTGGTAATTTCGATCAACTAAACGTCACTGGCGGAGTGACTATCGTGGGTGGCGCTAGTCTCGTTACCAGCATAACTGGTTCGTATTCAGTGAACGATATTATCTTCATCCTTCTTAACGATGGTGGTGATGCGATCAGTGGAACCTACTCAGGCTTGGCGCAAGGTGCGACATTCAACAGCGGTGGCTATAACTGGCAGATCAGCTATGTTGCAAATAATACCGGCATAAGCGCCGGCACATTCACCGGTGGCAACGACATTGCACTCATTGTCATCCCCGAGCCAAGCGCCGTTCTTCTCGGAGGCATAGGTACTGTGCTGCTTTTGCTCCGTCGCCGTCGGCCGGATCATATTTGAGGATAGCGAGGGTCCCTTTGCTCTATTCAGTGCGAATCGTATCTGAGCGGCGAAGAAATTTTGGATCTCCTGCATTAGAATCGGTGGTTTTCATTTCTAAAAATCGATCTAGGGTGGCTGCATGATGAAGCCTGTTTTGATTCTTTCTGTCTTAATGATGTCCCCGATGCTTGCAGCTGAGCCTTTGCCTTTGTGGGAAGCAAAAGCCCCGGGTGCGTTGGGTGAAACTCCGAAAGACATCCCAACCCTTACGCCTTTCCTTCCAGAAAAACCCGGCGCTGCTCGCGCGGCGGTGGTGATTTGCCCGGGGGGCGGATACGGTGCTCTTGCGGATCACGAAGGATCGCATTACGCGAAATTTCTCAACGAACACGGCATCGCGGCTTTCGTTTTGAAATACCGTCTTGGCTCTGCGGGATATCGCCATCCAGTGATGCTCAACGATGCGGCACGTGCGGTTCGCATGGTCCGCGCGCGCGCCACGGAATGGAACATCGACACCGCCAAAGTCGGCATCATGGGTTCCTCGGCGGGCGGTCATTTGGCTTCGACTCTTCTCACTCATTTTGATTCTGGAAATGCAGAAGCCGCCGATCCAATCGATCGCCAGAGTTCGCGCCCTGATCTCGGGGTTCTGTGCTATGCGGTGATCACGATGGGAGAGTTCACGCATCAGGGATCAAAGAAAAACCTGCTCGGTGAAAATCCTTCCGCAGAGCTCGTCACTTTGCTTTCGAATGAGTTGCAGGTGAAAGCTAACACGCCGCCATGTTTTATCTGGCACACTTGGGAAGACAAGGCGGTGCCTATCGAGAACAGCATGCAGTTCGCTAGCGCTTTACAGAAGAACAAGGTTCCGTTTGACTTGCACATCTATCAGAAAGGAAACCATGGGATCGGTTTGGGAGCTAAGCAAAAGGATTCTGCTGCTAAACATCCTTGGACAGCGGATCTGGTGTTCTGGCTTAAAACCCAAGGCTGGGTCCAGTAATCCTCATGTTTGTTCGGATTTTACAGATCACGTTTCTTTCATGCTTTGCAGCTCACTCGGCAGAGCTAGGTAAATACAGCTTCGAACGCGAGTTGATGGCGACTCGCTTCAGCATCGTTTGTTATACCGAAGATAAAGCGCTTGCGGAAAAGTCCGCTGAGGCTGCTTTCGTGATCGCGGCTCAGATCAACGACGTTGCTTCGGATTATCTACCTGAAAGTGAACTTTCAAAACTATCCGCTCGTCCTGTCGAAAAACCTATCGTGCTCTCTCCAACACTCTATGATCTGTTAGATCATTCTCGCCGCCTTGCGGAATTAACCCAAGGCGCGTTCGATCCGACACTCGCTCCGCTCACCAAACTCTGGCGAGAAAGCCGGAAGCTCCAACGACTTCCCGATCCCGAAAAACTCAAAGCCGCTCGCGAAGCGGTCGGTTGGAAATATTTCACCCTCGATTCGAAGGCTCGCAGCATCACGTTGCATCGCGAAAATATGGCGTTTGACCTTGGTGGAATTGCGAAAGGATACGCAGCAGACCTGATGCTTGACTCGCTCGCCTCAGCAGGGATTTCCCAAGCCATGATCGTAGCGGGAGGGGATGTCCGCCTTGGTAATTCACCGCCCGGACGGGATGGTTGGAATGTAGCCGTTCAAACATTCGATCAGAACAAGCGCGACGAAATCCTCGTGCTTTCAAATGCCGCCGTCTCCACTTCCGGCGATCTTTATCAATCCGTCGAAATCGATGGAGTGAAATATTCCCATGTTCTCGATCCCGCAACCGGCCTCGGGCTGACTCGTCGCATCGCCGCCACGGTGGTTGCCGATCGGGCGGCACTCAGCGATGCCCTTGCGACCGCTGCCTGTGTGATGGGCGAAGAGGCTGCTGTTGTATTGAAAAAACTCCCCGGAGTGCGCGATGTGAAAATCCGGACTTTGCAAGAATCGCCCGCCGATGCACGTTCTCAAGAACCCAAAAAAGCCATTTATCGATGAAAAGTAGCCGTAGAAATTTTCTCCAACATTCCTTACTCGGAACCGCAGGTCTCGGCCTCGGAATTGCCTCCACTTCGGATGTCCATGCCGCGCCTCTGACAAATGCTGCTGAAGTTGAACTCACTCAGGAAATCGATGTTCTCGTCGTCGGTGGTGGCACCGCTGGGATTGTTGCCGCGATCCAGGCCGGACGCGCCGGAGCGAAAACCTTACTCATCGAACGCGGCGCACAACTCGGCGGCGCAATGACCACAGGAGGCGTCGCGTTTCCCGGTTTGTTCGATGCGTGGGGCAAACAAGTCATCGCCGGAATCGGCTGGGAACTCGTCAAAGAAAGCGTGGAGCTCGATAAAGGCCCGATGCCGGATTTTTCAAAAGTCCCGCAACATCACTGGCAGAATCAGGTATTCATCAACCAGTTTCTCTACGTGATTCTCGCTGAGGAAAAATGTGAGCAGGCAGGTGTGCAAATCGCCTATCATGAGTTTCCTCAAACCGTGACCAAAACCGAAACGGGCTGGCAGGTGGATTGCATCGGCTTCGGCACGAAACGTCGGGTGAACTGCAAACAAATCATCGATTGCACCGGCGGTGCGGAAGTGGTCGGCATGTTGGGTTTTGCGCGTCTGCGTGAAGAAGAACGCCAACCGGGATCGTATCTTTACATGATGGGTGAATCCCACGATCCGGGACGGAACCAGATTCACAGGCTCTATGTCCACGGCGCGGATTCCACCAACTCGCGCACCGTCACCCATGCGAATCTAACAGGTCGAAAATCGATTCTCGCGACGCTTCGCAAAAAGAAAGGCGCCCGCCTGATGCACATGCAGCCGGAAACCGGTTTTCGCGAGAGCTATCGCATCGATGGCGAAACCTTGATCACCGTGAACGATTACCGTTCCGGAAAAAAATTCGACGATGCGATTTGTTACGCGTTCTATCCTGTCGATATCCATACCAAAAACGGTGTCAAACCCGAGCCGCTCAAACCCGGAGTGATCCCAACCGTTCCGCTGCGCGCGCTGATTCCCAAAGGCAGCAAAAACATCATCGTTGCCGGACGATGCGTGAGTAGCGATCGTCTGGCGAACTCCGGTTTGCGCGTTCAAGCCTCATGTATGGGCATGGGTCAGGCTGCCGGTGTTGCCGCTGCACTTGCAGCAAAATCAGGAATCACGCCGCTCGAGGTTCCACTTAAAGAAATTCACGATCTCCTTCGCCAGCACGGCGCCATTATCCCCGGCGATGTCTAACAGAAAAAAAGTCCAACTCGGCACGCTTCCGCGCCGTACCGTTTCACTACTCACTGCGCTGACCTTTCTTGTTCTCGCGGTGACTGGAGTGCTCGCGTTCATCCAGCCATTTTCTATCGGTATCATTGGTCTGCACTCGCTGATGGGTTTCGTATTTATCATCCTCATCGGTCTTCACATCCTCAACAACAGCCGCCCACTCAGCAGTTACCTACGTAGCAAAACTCTGTGGGCAACCCTCGCTTTCACCGCCGTTCTCACCCTGCTTTTCTGGTGGCAACCTTCACCCGTGAAAACCGTGCTCGGTTGGAGCGGAAACCTCGGCCCCGCCATGGAGCGCTTTGAAATGCGCGAGGATGAAATGGTGTTCGATTATAGCCCGTCGCCTGCTTACAAGATGCGGCTGAATGTGAAAACCGGCCCGTCCTACGACACCAGCCCGCCGCCCCAGGTCGCAATCTGGTTGGAAAACCAAGGTGGCTATCACATCAAAACCCTTCTTGAACCAAAAGATAGCAGTGAAATTCCCTATTGGTCTTTCAAGCACGCCGGATGGGAAAAAGCCAAACGCGAGGCTGAAGCGGAGAAAGACATCGATGCCGTCACCTCGCCCACGCCAAACGGCTCCTTCGATCCCGCCGATTATATCCTTCCGAGTGATTCCAAGGAATCCACCCCGTATCAACTCTTGCTCGAAATCAACCAGCCCGGCGACAATCAAGCCTCGCTGGTTTACGCGGTTGAAATCGATAATTCCCTGCCGCGTGGATATCAGTTGTTAGAATTAAAAGGATTTCCGAAACGTGAAGCGGACGATGAAAAAGGCAAGGAAGTTTGGGGTCTCTACTACGTCGATGAAACGTTCACCACAGCTCTCGATCTCATCGACAGCGCACTGCTCACCATCGATCGTTAATTTTAAAACCACAAAGCTTATGAAACACCACACGACTCTAGCCCTTGCCCTGATCATGGCATCCCTCTGTCAGGCCGAACCCGCACCGCCCGAGGGCTACAAGTTGGTGTGGGCGGATGAATTCAATGTAAACGGTCCGCCCAACCCGAAAAGCTGGGTTTTCGAAGAAGGGTTTCAGCGGAACCGCGAACTTCAATGGTATCAGAAGGAAAATGCGGTCTGCAAAGACGGCTTGCTGATCATCGAGGGCAAAAAAGTAAGCCTGCCAAATCCCCATTTTTCCGAAGGTCACAAGGATTGGAAGAAATCGAGAAAAACGATCGAATACACATCCGCTTGTCTCACAACCAAAGGCACGCATGCATGGCAGTTCGGACGCTTCGAGATCCGCGCCAAGATTCCCGCTTCAAACGGACTCTGGCCAGCGATCTGGACATTGGGAGTCGAGGGACAGTGGCCCAGTAACGGCGAGGTGGATATTCTTGAATGCTACAAAGGTAAGATCCTTGCCAATGCCTGCTGGGCGACCAAGAAGCCGTTCAGTCCGAAATGGGACGGCAGCCAGACACCACTCACTTCCTTCAATGATCCCGATTGGATCAACAAATTCCATATCTGGCGCATGGATTGGGATGAAAAAACGATCAATCTTTATGTGGATGACAAGTTGCTGAACACCATCGACCTGACAAAAACCATCAATGGCAACGATCTTGGTCCCAAGAATCCCTTTTTACAGCCGCACTACCTGTTGCTCAATCTCGCCATAGGCGGTGATGCCGCAGGCAGCCCGGAAGGGACGAAGTTTCCCGTTCGCTACGAAATCGATTACGTGCGTATCTATCAGAAGAAGTGAGGGGGAGGGCACAGCTTTCGCGCTTGAATTTTTCATCAAATGATAAGCACCGGTGAGGAATCAAGATCCCATCGGGATCAAAGAGCTTAGCCCGGGGTCGAGGAGTGGAGCGACGACTACCCCGGGTTTGGTAATATAAAAAAATGCGACCCCGGTAGTGGGTCGCAGATGGAAGAATGCTTGGAGATATTTCCCTCTGGCACGCCTTTCAGGGTGCAATAACAGGCGGTGGGTTATTCACCCGGGGTGGTCGTCGCTTTACTCCTCGACCCCGGGCTAATGTCTGTAATCCTTTCAGGATAGAGAGTGGTCTAAAAATCCAAGCCACTTCAGAGCTTACTTCTTCAGTTCAAACCCACGCGTTGCGGATTTATCTGCCGATGGGAAATCTTTAGGAATCTCCTGCGTGACTTTACCTGTCGCTGCCCATTCGGAACCACGTAGGAAAGTGACGATGAAACCAACACCTTCAAACGCCTCAGTGTCGTGGCCGAGAGTGGTGTGGAAGATTCGGCCTTTGTCGTAGCTCAGGGTCATCAGCATTGGTTCGTTGCGACCGGCTTTTTGTAGCTGTGGCGTATCGGCAGCGGTGGCGAGAATGGTTATGTTTTCCGCAGGGCCGCGTAGGTTGGAGTAGCACTCGTCTTTGTTGTGCATCCAGAAATCCGGTAAACCTTTGGTGATAGGATGGGTTTTGTCGCGCATCGTGATCAGGAATTCTTGCTGTGGCCCGTGGGCACCGCATTTGCCGGGTGCGTCATCGCGAACGATTTTGCCTTCGGCATCATAATACACATACGGACCGGATTTTTCATTACGACCACCCCAACCACCGAGGCCGATCATTTTATTATATTCAGGCCAATTTCCCCAACTGTTGTCAGCTGCGTGCACGGATACGAATCCACCACCATTTTTCATGTAGTCCTCAAAGTTCTTTTTGGTTTGCTCGGGCCAATCCGCAGCGCCGAAGCCGAAGTTACTGATAACGACTTTATATTTTGAGAAGTCAGGTGAGAAGTTTGGATCAGGAACAGATTTATCAGATCCTTCTGTTTCTCCTGCGCCAGCCAGCGGTAACCATGTTTCCTCGCGTTTGTAATTTGAAACCAAACGGACGCGGGCGACGTCCACCTCAAACAAGCCACTGTTTACGAGATATTGTTTCATCATCACCGTAGACTTGGGCCAGACAGCATGATTGTTTTGCCCATCAACGATGAGAGCTTTGATTTTCTCAGCTGCGGAGGCAGGCAGGGAGAGTATTAAAGATAGGGCTAGTAAGGAGGTGGTTAACTTCATGAACAAGATTTACGAAGTTTAAATCGAAATTTCATCAATAAAGTGAAAAACGTTGCCTCACATTTCAGTTTTGATCAGGACAATTGGTTCTCGATTTTTCTCAACAGCCGCATTAACTCCACATCATGACTCCACAAACTACCGTCAGCCTCCATCCCTACTTCAAACCCCACGCTGGCAAGCTCGCCGAGTTTATCGCCAAAATGCCGGCTTTTGTCGAACGGACCCGTAGTGAAGAGAACGTGCTTTTTTATGATTTCACCGTCTGCGGCGATATCGTTTTTTGCCGCGAGGCATATGTGGGTGGGGAAGGGGCATTGCACCATCTCGACAACGTCGGCGATCTCCTCGGCGAGGCACTCGGCATCTCAGAACTCGTCCGACTCGAGGTCCACGGCGCCGCCGCCGAGCTCGATAAAATGCGCGAGGCACTGAAAGATTTGCCCGTGCAATGGTTCGTCTTGGAGACGGGTCTGCAAAAATAAATCCGCCGAAGGCCTTGGACTGCTGCCCCGATGTTTCGCGGCTCTCTGTGTTAGATCCAATCACCTCACATCCATGAAATCATTCCTTTCTCTTCTCTCCATCGCGCTCTCCTGTGTATCGGCATTCGCCGCGCCGTTCGAGGGTCCGGAAGGAAAACCATACGTCTACAAAACCTCCGCAGACGTGGAGCGGAAGATGGAAATTTTCTTTCCACCCAATCACGATCCCGCGAAGTCCAAAGTTCCCGGTGTGATCCTTTTCCACGGCGGCGGCTGGTCGGGCGGGAGCCTCAGTCAATTCCGTTTCGCTGCATCTTATTTTGCCAGCCGCGGCCTCGTCTGCGCCACTGCGGAATATCAGATGTTAGGAAAAGCCGGAATGGAGAAGCTCGCAAAGGGCGAATCCAAAAAGCGCGCCTGCGTCACCGATGCGAAAAGCGCGATCCGTTGGTTCAAGCAGAATGCCGGAGAACTCGGGATCGATCCGAAGCGCATCATCACCGGCGGCGGCAGCGCGGGTGGCCACATCAGCGCCCTCGCCACGATGAATCCCGGCCTCAACGACCCCGCCGATCCGAAAGACATCGACACCAGCGTGGTCGCTTACCTTTGGTTCAATCCCGCCTTTGAAGATTCTGATAAATCCGACCCTGAAATCGAAATCCTCACCCATCTCAAAGTGGACTTGCCGCCTGCGATCGTTTTCTTTGGCGATAAAGACACGTGGAAAAAAGGTTGGGATGTCGCCCATGCGAAATGGAAATCTTTAGGCACCAAAACCATCGATCTCCAGATCGCAGCGGGACAAGGTCATTCCTTTTTCAACAAAGACCCATGGCGCAGCGTGACCCTCATCGCCGCTGATGAGTTTCTGGTGAAACAGGGGTTGCTAACTGGTAAGCCCACTTTGGTCATGCCAGCGAGCGGGGAAAAACTCACGCCTTCTGAAAATTAGAGTTTCATTCGGTTCATGAAACAAGGAGCGGCGGCATCCTGCCGCCTTCTTGAACATGGGCAGCCCCGATGTGTCGGGGCAGCCCCTCCTTGTTGAACCTGCCAAACGATTACTCAGGTTCATCCGGTAATTCTTCTTGCGTTAAGCATCTGAGGCTATTTCTTAGGCGGCATAAAAACTTTCTCATGAAATATTCCTTCCTCCTGTTCACTGCTTTCCTGACCACTCTTCATGCGGAAACGCCAAAAGCGGTGCGTGAAATCACTGCTCCACCCGCAGAATTAAAAGCTCCTGCGTTTTACAAAAAACACCTCGATGCCAAAGGTTATCCTATCATCGCATCCGGCACGGTGAATGATTACGCACTGCGCGAGGCGGCTTACTTGGTCGATATGATGTTGGTGAAACGCGATGATATCCGCGCTGCGATGACCAAGAGTGGTTCGCGTTTGTCCATCATCGCTTGGAACGAATTCACCACGGATGTCCCTGACTTCGCCGATCTCAAGCCGAAAGATTTCTGGGATGCGCGTGCGCGTGGCACCGGCGGCAGCGAGACCGATCCTTATTGTTCCTGCGGGGAGGAAAACCTGCTCGGTTATCCGGGCGATCCTTATTCCACCGAAAACATTCTCATTCATGAAATCGCGCACAACATTCATTTGAGAGGAGTCAAAAATCTCGATCCCACCTTCGATGCCCGATTGAAAAAAACCTACGACGAAGCGATGGCGAAGGGATTGTGGAAAGGCAAATACGCATCGGTGAATGACCGTGAGTATTTTGCGGAGGGTGTGCAGTCATGGTTTGATAACAACCGCGAGCCGGATCACGATCACAACCACGTCAACACCCGTGCCGAGTTGTTAGAATACGATCCTGGACTTGCGGCGCTGTGTCGCGAAATTTTCGGCGATACTGAATTGAAATACACCAAGCCAGTCACGCGCCTGACGGGGCACTTGGAAGGTTATGAACCATCGAAAGCGCCGACCTTTGTCTGGCCGGAAAGGCTGCAAAAAGTCAAAGCAGAGATCCGTGCGGAAGCGGTGGCTCGTGGTAAAGCAGCGGAAGCAGGGATCGCGCGCGAGACTCGCGAGATTTCCGGATGGCAGGTCCACATCAACAAAACCCTGCTCACGGATGAAACCAAACCCGCCACCGAGAAAGCGCTGGGAATGTTGAAAGTGCAGCTCGATGAAATTATCAAACTCGTTCCATCTCCGGCCGTGGCGGAAATGCAGAAAGTCCCGCTTTATTTTTCCCAACCCTATCCGAAATTCGGTGAGAGAGCGGAATTCCACCCGGATGCCGGTTGGTTGAAAGACAACGGCCGCGATCCTGCGATGGGCAAATGCGTGGAGTTCACCAACGTGAATTCCTTCGAGGAAGATACCAAACGCATGCCAAACTTCGCACTCCACGAACTTGCACACGCATACCACAATCGTTTTCTGCCGAAAGGATTTGAGAATCCCGAATTGGTCGCAGCTTACAAGAAAGCGAAAGCCAGCGGAACCTATGACAAGGTCGAGCGCGTGGATTCCAAAGGAAACAAAAAGATGGATAAGGCGTACGCGATGACCGATCCGATGGAATATTTCGCGGAAGCCACTGAGGGCTTTTTCGTTAGAAACGATTTCTATCCCCATACCCGTGCGGAACTCGAAAAACACGATCCGGAAATGGCGGCGCTGGTTAAAAAACTTTGGGGAGTGAAGTAAGAGCCGGAATCATTCTGATTCCAGCTGATTCAGCCATTTCCTGACATCGCGGAAAATCTTTTCCTTTTTCTCATCATACATGAGGAGGTGGTAGGCGCCTTTGTAGTCGTGATAGGTGCTTGGAGTGGATTCGGGAATGCGGGCAACGAAGCCGCGGACATCGGAATCCGTATTGAGGAAGTCGTGTTCGCCGTGGAGGACGAGGGTTGGGATCTGGATTTTTTCGGCGCAGCGATTCATCCCGTCGATGAGATTGGCTAGGGTACCAAGGAGACGGAGTGTGTGTTTTTCAATGTTGTAGGAGTTGGTCTTGGATTGTTTTCCGTGAAAGGAATCTTGTGTGACTTGGATTTCTTGCTGACCGGTGAATGTTTCGAGCGGAACACGTGCAAGAGGAGCAGTGGTGGCAGCGACTTGAACCAAAGCGATTTTCCAAAGTTCAATATCGTCTTTAAAGCGTACGAGGGGAGAGGAAAGAATCAGGGCGTCGCAGGGAGGATTTCCTGGAGGTGCGGAGTTGAGCGCGTGAGTGGCGATGAGTGCTCCCATGCTTTCTCCATACCAGATGACTTTGGCTTTTGGATGTCGTTTCCTGACGAGTTGGGTGAAGGTATTGAGATCGTCATACCACTGGGAGGGATGTCCGATGTCGCCGCGCCGTTCGCGGATGGGATCGCTGCCTTGACCACGTAGTTCGTAGGCGTAGACGGCAATGTTGGTCTGGCGTTTGACGAGATAATTTCCGAGGTTGGCGTAATCTAGGGAGTTTCCGCAAAATCCATGGATACCTATGATGACCAGATCCTGTTCGAAGTGGTCACGCTTCCAAGTGCGGTATCCGAAAGTTTCACCGTTCTGTTTATTGGCTACAGAATAGTCTATCGGAGCACAGCCGTTGAAGGCGGTGAAAAGGAGGCAAACAGACAAACACCAAATGAAATAGCCCGACACGTGATCATAGTGAGGCTAAGACAGTGGGTATGCAAGTGGATAGGTGTGGCGATTTTGTTTCAAAGTGTCTTATCGTTTGGACTTCCGGAGGGTTGGGGTTTTTAATGCCTGCGTGATAGCGACGTTGTTGGATAATGCGGTGGATAAGCGTTCGGGCTTGTTGAATGGAGAAGCGAATGCGCTGCGTTTGGTGGATGGGGCTGGGGACGGGGTTCCGGGGTTTGCGCTGGAGGATTATGCGGGAAAATGGATGGCGATGACTCCTAGCGGCGAAATTCAAGCGGAGGTGAAAGCCTGGTTGAAGGCGAGCGGTAGGAGCGTTTATTGGAAGCGTTTGGATCAGCATCAGAAGGAATCACCCATGCATTTATATGGCGATCCGGTGATTGGTGCATTTGGGATCAAAGAGAACGGCTTGAATTTCGAGGTCTCGTTTGAAAGCGGTTATTCGCAGGGGATTTTTTTGGATCAGAGATGGAATCGGGCCGAGGTGATGCGTCGCATGACGGGTGGCGGAAAGCTGCTGAATTTATTTTCCTATACCGGTGGGTTTTCGGTGGCAGGTGCGATGGGTGGTGGAGAAACGACGACCCTCGATCTTTCATCAGTCTACTTGGAATGGGCGAAACGGAATTTCCGACTCAATGGTCTGGATGATAACCAACATTATTTCTGCAAAGGAGACGCGTTTCATTGGTTGAAACGTTTCGCCAAGCAGGGTCGGAAATTCGATGGAATTGTGTTAGATCCGCCGACGTTTTCGCGGGATGACAAAGGAAAAGTGTTCCGAGTGGAAAAGGACTTCGGTGAGCTGGCGGAGTTGGCATCTGCGGTGCTGGAGAAGGATGGATGGATGTTGTGCTGCACGAATTTCAGGGGAATTTCTGAAAAAGATTTCATGCGGATGATAGCCATGCCGAAAATGCAAGGCGTGGAAATGCCGGATGACTTTTCTGAGGAATCGTATCTGAAAAGTGTGTGGGTGGGATAGATGTAGCGGCGATCTTCGGTCGCCGTCTTGAAATATTTCTAACAAAAAAAGAGATATGATAGTCGCTTTATGCGCTTCTCATATCTCTTTGCTGAAGAAGGCGGCAGAATGCCGCCTCTCCTTGCTTTAGGATTTCGAGATGGAATCCCGCATGGTGGTGTCAGCTTTGACGTTTTCCATACGATAGTAATCCATGACGCCGAGGTTTCCGGAGCGGAAGGCTTCGGCAAGGGCGAGTGGGACCTGTGCCTCAGCCTCGACGACTTTGGCTTTCATTTCCGCGACACGGGCGATCATCTCTTGTTCGAGAGCGACAGCGGCAGCGCGGCGAATTTCGGCTTCGGCTTGGGCCATGTTTTTGTTGGCTTCGGCTTGGGCTTCCTGGAGTTGGGCACCCACGTTTTCGCCGACATCCACGTCCGCGATATCGATGGAGAGGATTTCGAACGCGGTTCCGACATCGAGTCCGCGTGCGAGAACGACTTTGGAAATGGAGTCCGGGCTTTCGAGAACGACTTTATAAGTCTCCGCAGAACCGATGGTGGTGACGATACCTTCGCCGACCCGGGCGATGATGGTTTCTTCTTTGGCACCGCCGACGAAGCGATCGAGGTTGGTGCGGACGGTGACGCGGGCGCGGACTTTCACCTGGATCCCGTCTTTGGAAACACCGTCAATGGTGGTACGACCGGTGGCGGGGTTCGGGCAGTCGATGACTTTTGGATCGACCGAGGTGCGAACGGCTTCGACGACGGATTTTTCCGAGCCCTTGGTGGCGAGGTCGATCGCGCAGGCGCGGTTCCAGTTCAGGTTGATGCCAGCTTTTTGAGCGGCGATCAGGGCTTGAATGGTGGGAAGGACGTTACCACCGGCGAGGTAGTGAGCTTCGATTTCGTTAATGTCGATTTCGATGCCGGCCTTTTTTGCGGTGATGCGGCTGTCAACGATGGGACCGTAAGGAACTTGGCGGAGACGCATCGCGATGAGATCAGAGAACCCGACGTATGCGCCGGCGAGCCATGCGCGCAGCCAGACGGAGAAGAAGGATAAAATGACGAAGGCGACGACGAGGCCGACGATGATGACGATGATGAGTAGGATGTTAGCTAAGGTCATGATGTGTTACGATTTTGTTTTTACGGTGAGTTGGAATGAGTTGGCTGCGGTGATGAGAAGTTCGGTGTTTTTTGGGATTTGGCCGGACTGGGAAACGGCTTCGTAAGAGTTTCCATTGACCAAAACATATCCGCTAGGTGAGAGAACAGTGACGGAAGTTGCGGTTTTGCCAATCAAATCCCGCGTATTTTCTTCTAAAGAGTTTGCGGATCCGGAAATTTCCTGTTTGAGGAAAAAACGTTTTCCGAAGCGGGTTTTTGGGAGGACATTGAATTGGATGTAGAAAAGCAGTATGCCGGCGAGGAGAGTAAGGCTGATAGCGATGAGGCCTTCCATCGTCCCAAGGAGATAAAAGGAAAAGGCACAACCGGTGAGCAACAGAACTCCACCAATGATGCCGAGAATGCCGCCGGGAATGAAGACTTCCATGGCAAGCAAGATGAGCCCGAGTGAGAAAAATAGGATGATGATGGACATATTATTCAACTTTCAATTTTCAAATCTCAAGTAAGAGTTAATCGTGTGAGGGTAATCATTCGAATTGTTTACGTATCCAATCTGGGTCTTTTCTGCAATCGATGACAGCCCAAATAGTGACCACTTCATCGACGAAAGTGTAGTAGATGGCGAATGGAAAAATTCTACAGATCAATCGGTGATGTCCATAGACCTGACGATGGATGCCGGCGGTGATTTTTAGTCCCTCGATTTCACCTTGCAGGCTTGTTTTGAAGTAATCCCCAAGACGCTGTTCCTGACGTTCGTAGAAGCAGTATCCGTGTTGTAGGCCCGCCATGGCGGTTTCTGAAAGTTTGATCGTGATCATCCGTTTCCAAAACGGTTTTTGGCAATATCCCAATCGACAAGCGTTTCCTGACCAGAGGCAACACGTGCATGGCAATGATCAAGGATGTCTTTATGGGTTTCAGGGATTTCGGCTGCTTCGATTTCGGGACGCATTTCATCCCATAAAGCTTCCATGATTTGAAACTTTTCGCGGATTGGGAGTTTTTTGATTTCTGCGATACTCATGAAATAGAAGATAATGGATTTTTGAAAATTTGCGAGGGTTTAGATGGCTTCTACTTTCAGTTCGAATTCGCCGACGGAGATGACTTTAACGGAGGTTCCGGGAGGTACAGTGCCGATTGCGAGGCGGGCATCGTAGCGGGTGCCGTTGATTTCGATTTCACCGGAGGGGAAGAGAGCGGTGACGGCGTAGCCGATGGCACCGATGAGAGAAGGTTCGCTACGGGCATCGGAAGAAATGGTAGTTTCCCCGCCGATGGCTGACTCGAGAACCATATGTCCCCATAGCCCGCCCTTTGGCATGTAGCGCAGGAGTAACGCAAAGAGCACGATCGCTCCGACGATGCCCATGGTGAGGTTTATCAAGGGGCGGAATAGGAAATTGGATTCCCATGCAATGGGTTGGTCTGGCCAGATGTCCGACATTCCCCAGAGTAAGGAACCAATCATCAGTATGCCTCCGGGTATGGCCAGCAGGAAGAATCCGGGAATGAAAAACAGATCAATCATGACCAAGGCAAATCCAATGAAGAATATGAGCGCGGCCTCGTGGCCCGAGAGTCCGGCGGCGTAGTGACCAAAGAAGAAGATCGCGATGAGGATAGAACCAGAAATTCCGAATATGCCGAAGCCTGGTGTTTTGAACTCGATGAAAATCAGCAGCAAGCCTACCGCTAGGAGAAACGGGGCGATATTGGTGATGAACTGAGCGAGTTTTTCCGCCCAAGTGACTTCGAGTCTAGTGACACGGTAGTTGCCTTTTCCATAAATGGTGTCGGTGAGCGATTGGAGGCTAGGCTCGACTCCTGCAGCTAACAGGGTCTGCGCGGGATCGCCGTATTGTTTGATTGATTCATTAGCGGTTAGATTGAGAAGTTCGCCTTTTGGTTTGATGATTTCATCGCCTATTTTCAGTTCGAAATTTTCATCGATCATGGCGGATACGACATCGCCACGATAGCCCTTGCCTTCAGAAATGGATCGGACTTTCGCGCGGAGATACGAGACGATTTTCAGTTTCATGGTTTGGTCCACGTCCTCACCTTCTGAAGTGACTGGTGCGGAGGATCCGATCGTGGCGCTGGGAGCCATGTAGATTTTATCGGTGCCTGCGGAGATCAAGGCGCCTGCGGAAGTCGCTTCGTCGTTGACGTAGGTGTAGACTTTCCCTGGGAATTTCTGAATGGCTTTGACCATCTCAAACGTGACATCAACGCGTCCGCCTGGGGTGTGCATGTCGAGAATCACCATGTGCGCGCCTTCTTCGATGGCGGTTTTGAGTCCGCGACGCAGGATGTAAAGCTCGGGTGGGGCGATCTGATCTCGAATCGGGATCACGATCACTTTGTAAGGCTTTGAGTTTTGCGGCGCTTTCTTTTCCTCGGTCTCTTGAGCGAAGGCGAGAGATGGGAGCAAGAGCAGCGCAAGGAGGATGAGTTTCATGTTTGATTCAAGTCAGAGATATAGATACCTAAAATAGAGAGAAAAGAAAGGCGAGAATGAACGGTGCCTATTATTCGATTTTAAAGACTCCGTGAAAAATCAGATTTGGTGAGTTTTTTTGATCGGAAGCAGGGAGATCCAGAGAAAAATGAGCGAGGTGGTCGTTGATGTCTTCTTGATCGATAAGAGTTTGTGTGACGCGCCAGATTTTTTTGTCGGGGATTTCCTCAATGTGGGTGTGCTTGGTGTTCCTAGCTTCAGGGTCGAGGCGGATGAGGCCGTGGGTGTCGTGGTAGTCATTCATCAACGCAGCGAGGTTTGGAATGGTAAAATCGCTTTCGACGCTCGAGAGAGCTGCTTCGTAGTTATGTTGGGAAATTTGTTTAATGAACTGGAGTACAGCGGCGCGGGTGGCTTGAGTCAGCCCGGTTTTGTTGCGGGTGTAGGGAATGTCCTTTTTCTGAGCGATGGGTTGAGGAATATCGGAAATGAAATCTGGGTTGCGGAGCTTTTCCCATTCATCGAGCAAAGAGGAATCAGTGGCGCGGAGCATATCTCTGAAGAACGATTCAGCTTCTAACAGTTCTTCGGTCTTAAGATTCGGCGGAACAGTTTGGACGAGAATTTTGTATACCTCCGTGAGGTGTCGGAGCAGGATGGCTTCGGATTTCTCCAGTTTGTAGGTTTTGATGTAGTCTTCAAAAGATGTGTAATCCTCGAACATTTCGCGGGCGATGGATTTTGGGCGGACCGAAGCTTCTTTTGCCCAAGGATTTTTCAGGACGAATTCATTATAGGTGGCGTAGATGAAATCTTTGCCTGGCTTAGGGTGCTCGACTTGATCCAGCGCATCCATCCGCGCGTCGAATTCGATGCCATCGGCTTTCATTTCCGCGACCAACTTGTCTTTCGCTATGTCGATTTGTTTGCGGAGAATTTGTGAAGGGTCTTCGACAATGGCTTCAGCGAGGGAAACGACGTTCAGCGGGTAAGCTGGATCTGTTAGGTTGAGCTGTGGGATAGCTTCGATGAGGTAGGTGGCGAGGGCTTGGTTGAGGGAGAAGTCGTCCTGAAGTTCGATGTTCAGGCGGATTTTTGCCGGGCCGGTGCGTTTGTGTTTCGGGATGATGGAGAGGATGTTTCCCTCGACCAAGCCACGGAACAGTTCGAAGGCGCGTTTACGGAGGGCGGATTTTTTGGTGGGGGTTTCGTGGGAGTCGCGGATGATGCGGCGCAGTTCCGCACAACCGTCTTGGTCTTTACGTGAAAGTAGGTTGAGCAACATGCCGTGACGCATCACGAATGAGGAGGTGAGTTTTTCCGAAGGCGAATCGATGAGTTTCCGAAACGTGTTTTCGTCCCAATTAACGAAACCTTTTTCCGGCGGTTTCTTTTTCATCGCCTTGGATTTTCCGCCTTTCGCGGAGGCTTTGGCATCGGCTTTGAGATTGGCGATGACGTGTTCCGGTGCTTGG
Organism: Akkermansiaceae bacterium; assembly: GCA_031419275.1. Taxonomy (GTDB): domain Bacteria; phylum Verrucomicrobiota; class Verrucomicrobiia; order Verrucomicrobiales; family Akkermansiaceae; genus Luteolibacter. The sequence continues at coordinate 29,433 of JANOKJ010000234.1, forward strand.
GCGACCACATATCCGATGTCGTCAAAACCGCGTCGACCCGCGCGTCCGGCGATTTGTTTGAAGTCACGGACGGCGAGCGTTTTAGTGGATTGTCCGCCGTATTTGAAAAGCTGGGTGAAGACGACCGTACGAATTGGGACGTTGACGCCGACCCCTAAGGTATCGGTTCCGCAAATGACTTTGAGCAGGCCTTTTTGTGCGAGTTTTTCAACAAGGGTTCGGTATTTGGGGAGTAGTCCGGCGTGGTGGATGCCGAGGCCGTGGCGGAGGAGTTTTTTAATTTCTTTGCCGTAGGGAGAACGGAAATCGGCATCGACGAGGATTTCGGCGATCGCTTCCTTTTCCTCTTTCGAACAGAAATTCCGGCTCATCAGATCTTGTGCGGTTTGGGCGCAGGCGAGTTGGGAAAAGTGTACCAAGTAGATTGGCGCGCGCTCGGCGGTGACGAGTTCTTCGATTTTTTCCTCGAGCGTGACCGTGGAGTAATCGAATTCAAGTGGAACGGGTCGGTCTTCAGATTTTACTAGGGTCGTAGTAGTTCCGGTGAGTTGGGTGAGAGTTTCTTGAAAAAACTCGGTATCCCCGATGGTGGCGGACATCAGTAGGAAGCGGGCGCGGGGCAGGGTTAGAAGGGGGACTTGCCATGAGACGCCGCGTTCGTGATCCGAGTAATAATGAAACTCGTCCATGATGATGTCATCGGCGTCTGCGGAGGCGCCATCGCGGAGAGCGAGGTTGGCTAGGATTTCTGCGGTGCAGCAAATGACGGGAGCGGAGGGGTTGACAGTGGCATCGCCAGTGATCATGCCGACGTTTTCCGGACCGAAGGTATGGCAGAGGGAAAGAAATTTTTCGTTAGCGAGGGCTTTGATCGGGACGGTGTAATAGCAGCGGCGTTTTTGACAAATCGCACGATATTGGAGGGCGAGCGCGACGAGGGATTTGCCGGAACCGGTCGGGGTGTTGAGAATGACGTTATTGCCGGCGAAAAGTTCCAGAATCGCCTCTTCTTGGTGGCTGTATGGGGTGGTGCCGGTTTTCTCCAGATAGGAGAGAAACGCATCAAGGATCTCGTCGGATGATGAGGGATTATTGAGATTTTCCGAGGAGAGAGAAGGCATGCGGTGGGAGGATAGCCGGAGGATTTTGAAATTCAAATCACCAAGGTGCGGTTTATTAACGGCCCTGGTGTGTGAGCGAATGTTGTCCAGAATGCGGTGAAAACCCGAAAAACCCGTTCTGGACACGGAAGGTGGAGGGCTTTACGTTTCGCGGACTTTAAAGAAACTATGAGACATTCCTTATTCAATCTTGCCACACGGACAGCGTTATTCGCTCTGTCTGTCAGTGGAATCGTTATGGCGAAAGAGGCGGCAAAAGAAGCGCCTAAAGAAGCCGCAAAAGAAGCACCTGCAGAGGCCGCAAAAGAGGCTCCGAAAGAGGCCGTAAAAGAGGCGCCGAAAGCAGCAGATATCAAACCGGATTCATCTTATGCTGCAGGTTATAGTGCAGGCAGCGCATTCGCGGAAAACTTCGGTAAATACGGCGTAAGCCTTGACGACTTTGAGATGGAAATTTTCATCAAAGGTTTCACTGCAGCAGCTAAAGGTAAGAAGCCAGAGGTTGATGCTGAGAAGCTTCAGGCCGCCATGATGGGTTTAAGTGAAATAATTCAAGCACGTGAGAAATCCCTCGCTGAGGAAAACTTAAAGGCCGGTAATGATTTTCTTGCGAAAAACGGCAAGCGTGAAGGTGTGACCACAAACAAGAGTGGGCTCCAATACGAGATTCTCGCTAAAGGCGGCGATCAAAAATACGTTGCACCTGCCGAAGGCGCACCAAGCAATAAGTTGTTCGTGGTGAACTACAAAGGCACCAAAATCGACGGTACCCAATTCGATGCGTCTCCTGAAGGTGAGCCAGTTGAGATGTCTCTTGAGGTCGTTGAAGGGTTCCGTGAAGCCCTTACCTCGATGCCAGTTGGCGCGAAGTGGAAATTGTTTATCCCAAGCAGCATGGCTTACGGGGAGCAGCGCGCGAGTGTTGACCTCGGGCCAAACACCACTCTGATTTTTGAACTTGAGTTGGTTGGGATCAAAGACGCTCCTCCACAACCTGCTTTTCCAGAAGGGTTCCAGATCCCTGGCGGTCAGTAATTCTCTGAGATGGAAATGATTTCAGCCCCCGGCTCCCATAGCCGGGGGCTTTTTTTGTCTAAAAAACAGGTTTAAAGATTCCGAATCGTTGGTTACGGTTAACGTGTTATGGCGAAGAAAGTGAAAGTTAAGAAGAAGGGCAGTAAGCGAATTTTGTCGATCATCTTTCACCTGATAGTGCTCGTTGTGATGGTGAATATCTATGACGCGGCACGCGCGCTAATCTCCAACAAGAATGAGAATCCACCGAAGTCAGAGAATCAGACAAAGGGAGGGAAGGGTAGTTCGTCGTCAAAATCATCAGGTGTCGGAAAGGTTGGCAATAAGCTCAAGGATACCAAGGGTAAAATGGAAGAGCGCGGAACTTCCATGGAAGATCTAATGGCTGAAAAACAGCGTAGAGAGAAAGAAAAGGCTGGAAAGGCAGCGCCGGAGCTGAAAGCAAAATAATCCGACTGATCCGCCTAATTTGACGGATCCGACGGATCTTTTTTTAAGAGCTTCTCGGGGAAATCAGCGCTTAAGAATTTTCGCAACAGCAGGCGCGCGCAGGCGATGCGGTTCTGGCATGTTAGAACCAAGCAACGGACGGCAATAGTTCATGAAATCCTGCGTCACTCCATTGCCTGCTTCGTTGATGAAGTTATCTGGCATGTGACGGGTTTTTCCTGCGACCTTGGTAATATCCACCAATTCATAATCGACCGAGTAATCGAGCACGGGGCGCTTGATCGCGACCGAGCCATCGACATTGTCCCACATCGCGAATTGCACGGCTTTTTCACCAACTTCACGTGCTTCACGTGCATCGCGATCTGATTGAATGCCCATGAAAGAACGCTGGAGATATCCGAATGTGTCTGAACGGACGCGTTTGATTTTCAGTCCGTCGCGGATGGTGTCTGCAAGTAGATCGCCGAGTGCGCCGGTTCCGGAAAGTTGAACGTTGCCGTGTGAGTCGCGTTCTTCTTTTCCGAGAAGTTTTACGATCATCGGTGTGCCATCAGGATCCGAGATACCCTCAGAAACGGCGATCGTGCACATGCCGTATTTGGAATACATGCGATCTACATCGGCGAGCAATTGCTCGGTTTTGAAGTGGCGCTCAGGAACGTAAACAAGGTGAGGGCCGTCGTTGTAGTATTTCTGGGCGAGAGCGGAAGCGGCAGTAAGGAATCCAGCGTGGCGTCCCATCACGCAGCCGATGTAAACGCCTTGAAGAGCGCGGTTGTCGAGGTTCACACCCATGAATGCTTGGGCAACGAAGCGTGCAGCGGAGCCGAAGCCCGGGCAGTGGTCGTTTTCCATGAGATCGTTATCGATCGTTTTCGGAATGTGAATCGCTCGCAATTCGTAGTTCGCCGCTTGGGCTTGCTCGTTGACGATGCGGACGGTGTCGGATGAATCGTTTCCGCCGACGTAGAAAAAGTAGCGAATGTCGTGGGCTTTCATTACCTCAAACATACGAGCGCAATATTCCTCATCGGGCTTGTCGCGAGTTGAGAGTAGGCCGGAAGACGGGGTGCCGGCGACTTGTTCGAGGTTGTGGGTGGTCTCACGGGTGAGATCGACGAAGTTTTCGTTGATGATTCCCGAAACCCCGTGCACAGCACCATAGATCGAAGTGACTTGCGAGAATTTCCGAGCTTCAAGGGCAACGCCGACGATGCTCTGGTTGATTACTGGGGTGGGGCCGCCACCTTGGGCGACAAGAACTTTTCCTTCAAGACGATTGCTCATAACGGCGTGAGGATTGCGGCTTTCCAGCAAAGGGGAAACCCTAAATTTCAAAATTTCTAAAATGAATTCAGGATCTATGGTGAACTAGTTTCTCGTCACTCTTGCGCGCTTAAGAAATGAGGTTCAGATTTCTGGCTATATGAATCGCGAAGAAATGGCTGGGGTTTTGGAGAAAATCGCTCTGTTGATGGAGTTGAAAGGCGAGAATCCATTCAAAGTGAGAGCCTATCGGCAGGGCGCTGAAGTTGTGTTGGCGATGGAAGAGGATGTTGTGGAGTTGGCGAAGAATGATGCGCTGAATGGGATCAAAGGAATAGGCGAGGCTCTGCGCGATAAATTGGGTGAGCTGGCGAAGACTGGGAAATTGGAATTTTACGAGAAACTCAAAGATGAATTTCCACCGACGATTTTTGATTTGTTCGAGGTGCAGGGACTCGGGCCGAAGAAGATCAAGGCATTGTATGATGAGCTTGGAGTGGTTTCTTTAGAGAAGCTCAAAGCGGCGTGTTTGGAGGGAAAGGTTGCGATATTGGCGGGGTTTGGAGAGAAAACGCAAAGTAAAATCCTTGAGGGGATCGCAGCGAATGAAAAATTCGCGGATCGATTTTTGTTAGGAAAAACCGGAATAGTCGTCGAGAGCATTATGGAAATGCTACGGATGCATCCTGAGATTTCCAGAGTGGCGGTGGCGGGATCGTATCGCAGGGCGAAGGAAACTGTGGGCGATTTGGATTTCCTAGTGGCGACGAAAGAAGGCGCGCTGGTGTGTGAGGATTTCACCACTCTGCCAGAAGTGGATTCCGTGATCGCATGTGGCGATACGAAAGCTTCGGTGCGATTAAAAAACGGGATGCATTGCGATTTACGGGCGGTGAAGAACGCCGAGTTTCCATTTGCGCTCCAATATTTCACCGGTTCCAAGGAACACAACGTTGCTCTGCGATCGCTGGCGTTGAAGAAGGGTTGGTCGCTGAATGAATACGGACTCAATCCAATCAGCGATGAAATCGAGCGACCCGTGGTGGAGGAGGAAAAAGATATTTATCAGTTACTAGGTTTGCAGTATATTGAGCCTGAGCTCCGTGAAAACCGTGGCGAGATTGAAGCGGCTGCGGAGAAGCAGTTGCCGCGTTTGGTGGAGTTGATGAATCTACGTGGGACGTTTCACAATCACACCACAGCTTCCGATGGTAAAGACAGCCTCGAGGGAATGGTCGAGGAGGCGATGGATCTCGGCTTGCAGTATCTTGGGATTTCCGATCACTCGAAATCCTCGTTCTGGGCAAATGGTCTGAATGAGGAGCGCTTGCTCGCGCAGATTGGCGAGATTAGGAATTTGGAAAAATCACTGAACGGATTCCGGATTTTCGCAGGCAATGAAGTGGATATCCTCAAAGACGGCAGCTTGGATTTTTCCGATGATATTCTTGCTCAACTCGATTTCTGCGTCGCCTCTGTTCACAACCTGATGAACATGGATGAAGCAACCATGACTGAACGGATTTGTCGTGTGATGGAAAATGAACACGTAACGATGCTAGGTCATGCGACCGGCAGGTTGCTCCTGAAACGCGATGCTTATGCGTTGGATCACGCAAAGATTATTGATTGTGCTGCGGCAACGCGAACCGTGATCGAGCTGAATTGCAGTCCGATGCGTATGGATATGGATTGGCGCTGGTGGAAACGCGCACGCGACAAAGGCGTATTATGCTCGATCAATCCCGATGCCCACTCACGCGCACAACTGCATCATCTCGGTCAAGGAGTTAGAATCGCCCGCAAAGGTTGGCTAAGAAAAGAAGATGTGCTCAATGCTCGATCAGTGCAAGAGATAGAAGCATTTCTTAAGAAGCCTAAGATGAGTAGATGAATGCCTGATCAACGGGATAAGGCTCTAGCTTTGAATAACTAGCCAACCTGATTTCTCTTCTCCTTTGGTATAAGCGCTACTTATTTTTTAAAATTAATTTGACCTCGATGGAAATAATTAGTTTCTAACCACTGTGATTTTCCTCCTGATATCCCCCCCACCGCTTGCCGCTTGCCGCTTGCCGCTTGCCGCTTGCCGCTTGCCGCTTGCCGCTTGCCGTGTGCTTTTGGGGAGGGGCAGGGACGAACGCAACTGATGCCGCTGTCGCTGCAAATGCGTTGGGCGCTCGGACTTTAGGACAGACTTTAGGAGGAAGAGCTGTAATAAATGTTGAAAAATTCTTATTAGCTCGTGGTGTTCTGCCGCAAACTACGTATAAATATTTATGGAAACCTGCTTCAGCATTGTTTGCAGCTAATACAAGAAATTTTGCAGGCTTATCTGGTCCTGGCGGCCAAATTTGGCATAATATTGAAAAACCAATTCTGTTATTTAGAAAACTTATTCGTTAATCTAATGAGGAAATTAACCATATTTGAAAAAAGTATTTTTTGGTTTACGCAAAAACAATATGCGGTTGTGTATGGATTTGGAGCAGATAACGTTGAAGTGATCACTTCAAAAAAAGAAATATATAAAATTAAGGCGTCTAGCGATTACACAACAAAATCAATTGATATTTATTGTGAAACAGCCACGCTCATAGCGTCAGATAATCCACAGAATGGGAGGATATTATCTGTAGAAGAGATCATTCATGCAATAACTCCAATTTTAAAAAATCAATACGCTTTTGAACATATCAATCTAAAATATGCCGATTCTTGTTAATTTCCAAATTCTCAACGCAATAAACTGCCAGGCAAAAAAAACTCAGTCCTGGCCTGACCCCGAAAAACGGGACAGTTGATTGTTAGTGTCAGAAAGGGACAAATACTGAATCGCTCGACACAAGCATTTCAAATATCAAACTCCACACCCACCTCTAGTCATAAACGTCGTAAGTGCACAGCCTACGACGTTTATGAATATGACAAAAGAAACATCTGCCTCTAAAAAGGTTTGCCGGCAAGATCCTCAAGACCGATGTGCTGGGGCGAATTACCGTTGGCCGGCTCAGCAAGAAGCCATTCTTGATGCCTTTGAAGTAAGACAGAGGGGGCTCTGTGCGCCCTTCTGATATTGATAGATTTGTGAAAGAAACGCTGAAAAACAGGAGGGTCGTGATGTGGTGTTTAACTCACAGATCAAGCAGCTCCTCTTGAACCTCAACGCTATTAAGGAGTTTGGACTCTTCACTCTCTATGCGGCTAATTTGCGTATTGAATTCGCGTAGTTGATCGGTCGCCCATTGCTTTTTTCCGCTGGCGACGAAATCTTTGAGTATCGTTGCAGCTTTTATGAATGCATCAATATAGTCCTTGGTTCTTGGGTCGACATTGTCTCTTAGGCGTTTGATTGATGAGACGCTTTCCCAGAGAGGGCTATTGACTCCGCGTTCTTGGTAATTTCCCGATTTAATGGTTTCGTTGAGTTCTTCAGCGGCTCCTTGGATGGCTTGTAAAGAACCTGCTAGAGAAAGTTTATTAGGGCCTTTCCCGCTAGCGTGAAGACTGATGATGCGCGCAGACTCATGATTTGGAATGACCTCCATGATGAATTTCAGTTTTTCGAGAACTTGTGGATGGGATATATTTGCTGGGGCGCGAGTGATGGAGGCTTGAACCATTGCGTAGTCATCGATTGCTTTCTGGATTTTCACAGAACGTTCAGCCCTGCCGACATCCCATGCTTGATCAAAATTTTCTATCAAAATGATCTGAGTTGCGATGATGGAATTAATTCCCTCGATTACGTAGATGTCCTGTATGTCTGCTTTATTCCCAATGGGCACTGCCATTACCTTGCAATCACGTTTTGCTGCGCCGCGGACTTTGGCAATGATGCCACCTACGGGGCGGACTTCTCCGGTTGCGGTAATGTCTCCGGTGACAGCGAATGATGGTTGGATTGGCTCGCCAGTAATAATCGATTCTGCCATCATCGCGCAGGCAACGGCAGCTGATGGGCCGTCCTTCATGGTATGTTTATCGGCAAAGCCAAATTCGATGCTGTATCCGCTAGGGAGGTCTTTACCGTGTCGAACGCGCATGAGTTTTTCGACCTCCTCGGTAGCTGAGCGCATCATTTCACCGACTCTCTGGTTGAAACGAATGCTGAAAGATTTCCCAGCATTAACATCCATGGGAACAGCGGTGGCGTTCATTTGGCTCGCACTACCGGCGAAGTTATGATTTGGCAACTCGATGACGAGCAAGCCTTTGACTTGGCTCTGTAAAAGTTTGGGCTGCTGAGCGTGAACTTGGCTGGAAAGACAGCAGGCAAGCAAAATGGAAAAGGTTTTGAATACTAAATTCATGCGGGCAAGCTGAGTCGCATTGGATCGAAAAGCAAGATTTTAGGTTGTATCATAGCGTAGGGCTTGCAGGGAAGCTTTTTGGGGTGCAGGGTTTGCGGTATGTTCACGCCCGATTGGAAAAAAAATGCGAACCATCTCGTTAAAGGAGCGACCAAGTTTCTGAATTACAAAAGAGATTTGCTCAATGCTGATAGGGTGGCGGAGATCGAATCTCGGCGTAATGATTTGGTCCAAGCGATTAAGGAAAAGAATCGAGAAAAAGTTGATGAAGCTTCAAAACAGTTAAGGGCTACCTGTGAAAATGCGCTGCCGCGTGAGAAGCCGCAGAATTGGTTTGAGGAAAATGTGGAGGTTATGTTCGTGGCGATCGTTATCGCGCTAGGTCTGAGAGCTTATTATTTGCAGCCGTTTCGGATTCCTACGGGATCGATGCAGCCGACGTTGAACGGCATTATCGGAACTCCTTTGGAAAAAGAGAAATGGCCAGCATTTCCGATACGCGTGATGGAGGGAGTTTTGCGGGGCAGGAGCTATGAAAAGGTCGTGAATGATGAAGATCGCCAAATAAGTATAATCACTCATTCAGATGGAATAGAATATGATGTTAGGGATTTTCAATGGGCTCATTTCTTTAGTCGTTCACTATTGTATAGCTTAAATGAAAAGCCATTAAAGCTGCCTTGTCCTAAAAATCCAGCATTTGCCATTGGCCTTGCAGATGCTTATCGAGAGGCGATGCAAAATGGTGGCGTTTTGAAAAAAGGCCAAGTTTTGATGGAGGGTTACATTGATACAGGGGATCTTGTGTTGGTTAATAAATTTTCCTATCACTTCCGTAAGCCAAAACGTGGAGAAGTATTTGTTTTCGATACATTAGGTATCAAAGGCATCGAAGAGCACAGCAACGGACCGGATGGCGTGGGATCGCATTACATCAAACGTTTGGTGGGTGTTCCAGGTGATGAGCTTTCCATCATGACACCGGATTTGATCGTGAATGGCAAGGTGGCGAGTGAGCCTGGTATACGCCGTGTCGCTGACGGAAAGCCGCCTTTTAAAGAAGAGCACAATGGTTATGTCTTGGCTGAAGCTAGAAGCACTGAGCTTAAGTATTATTTGACTCAAAATACACATGTCTTGGCGCTCAAAGATGAGAAAGCTAAGCCTGGTATGCGTGAGTATGCGGCGATGGGTGATAACACCAGTAGTTCGCTGGATTCGCGTTATTGGGGCTCGGTAAAAGAATACAACCTTGTTGGTCCTGCATTGTTTTCACTCTGGCCGTTCACTACCGGTCACTGGGGTTTCATTAAATAAATTTTCTAGCCGTGTCTGCCGCATCTGAGATTACCCGGAAGGCAGAATCTAACCTTGCCTTTGCATTAAAAATCCTACCGAAGGATAGACGTGAGGATATGGTGGTTTTCTATGCGTTTTGCCGGACGGTAGATGACGTCGCTGATGAAATGGACATGCCGGTCGCACAACGCGCGGAGGGGTTGAAGTTCTGGGAGGATGGGATACGCGATGGATTTCCGCCTGCACATGAACTTGGTAATGAGTTAATGGAAATGGTCGGACGTCGCGGAATTTCACCGCAATGGTTGTTAGAAATTATCGATGGATGCCGGATGGATCTGCAACCGCAGAAATTCGGTAGTTGGGAGGCTCTTTCAAAATACAACTGGAAGGTTGCGGGGGTGGTTGGGCTGGTTTCAACAAGGATTTTTGGTTGTGTGCATGAGAGTTCGGATCGCTATGCGGAAATGCTCGGGAATGCCCTTCAACTTACAAATATCTTGCGCGATGTCGGTGAGGACCTGAGAAACGGCGGGCGGATTTATTTGCCGGAAAACGACATCATCCGTTTCCAATATTCGGAGCGCGACTTGATCGGTAGGGTCTATGATGGACGGTTTATCGCGATGATGCGTTATCAGTCGGAACGTGCGGAGTATCTTTTCCGAGAGGCTGAGGCGCTGATCCATCCGATGGATCGCTGTGCTCTGATGCCCGCGCGGGCGATGGCGGAAATATACCAATGTCTGCTTGAAAAGATGAAAGAGGACGATTTTAGGGTGTTTAACCGCCGATATTCGGTCTCAAAACCGAGAAAACTCCTCATTCTTTTGAAATTTCTCTTCGCAGGAAGGCTTAGAAGTGAATAGCCTTAATCAACAACGTCTTAAAAACCATGACTAAACTCCTACTTACAATGGCCTTAGGGTCGGCACTTTTACTGGTTTCATGTGATCCGTTCTTTATAGAACCGCGTCCTACCCGTCCGCGTCATACTCCTCCTGGAGAGCAACCTCAGCCGGATCGTCCGGATGGCGGACAAGACATTGTCAGGCCTCCCACACAAGACGAGCATCCCGTTGCTCAGCCTACAGCGAATCCTAATCATGTAATTAGCCCGTATTCGCCATTTAATGTTATCAATGTAGAGGGGTTCCGCTCGGGACAACTTGCTAAAGATCCATCGAATGGGAAAATCTTTCGCATTCCATAGAGGTTAAGTTAAGGCATTTTGCCTGTGAAATGATGATACTTGGAATTGATCTTGGCACGACTCACTCTGCAGTGGGCGTAGTGGATTCAGGTTTTCCTATTTTACTCGCAGACGAGGATGGGAAACGCATTATTCCAAGCGCTGTTTGGTATGGTCAGAATGGTGAAATAGAGGTTGGACGTAAAGCGTTGAGGCGGCGTGTGACCGATCCAATGCGGGTGGTGACGAGTGTGAAACGCTGGATGGGGGCTGGGCGCGTTGATGATCAAGTGTTGAATACGCTCGGGAAAACACCTGAGGCAGTCAGCGCTGAGATATTGAAAGAGCTCAAGCGAATCGCGGAATGGCGTTTAGAAACCGAGGTGAAACAGGCTGTGGTGACGGTTCCGGCGTATTTCAACGATTCGCAGCGGGCAGCTACGAAACGTGCGGCAGAGCTCGCGGGTTTGGAGGTGGTTCGGATTTTGAATGAGCCGACTGCTGCGGCATTGGCCTACGGGCTAGATAAAATGAAGGAGCGATCCCGGGTGGCGGTTTATGATTTAGGGGGAGGGACATTTGATCTCTCCATCCTTGAAATGCAGGAAGGCGTTTTTCAGGTGTTGGCGACCCATGGTGATACCCGATTAGGTGGGGATGATGTGGATCAAATGATTTCCCGTTATTTACTCGAAGGGTTGGGATGCCTCTCCGCTGAAATGCAAATGCGTTTTCTGGAAGAGGCGGAAAAGGCGAAACGGGTGCTCTCCGAGGAGGATAGCTACACCGTGAGGATTCCTTTTTACGATGGATCTAGTAGTTTTGAGAAAACCATCACGAGAAATGAACTCAACGTAATGACTCGGGAGTGGATTTCTAAAACACTCAAATGCTCTCAACAGGCGATGCACGATAGTGGGCTAAGAAACACGGATCTCGATTCCGTGGTTTTGGTTGGCGGCAGCACGAGGATGCCTGCGGTGAGGACTGCGGTTGCGGAATTTTTTGAAAAGAACGTCGATGTCACCCAGCATCCCGATGAAGCGATAGCTCTCGGCGCAACGATACAGGCAGGAGTTTTAAGCGGGGCGATGTCTAAGATGGTTTTGTTAGACGTAACGCCACTGAGCCTCGGAATCGAAACCTTCGGGGGGCTAATGAACGTGCTGATCCCACGTAACACGACGATCCCATGTAAAGCCGGCGAGATGTTTACCAATGCTGCGGATGGCCAACGTAAAATGCGGGTCAGGGTGTTGCAGGGTGAGCGCGAGATGGCACGAGATAATTGGGAGCTCGGTAATTTCGATGTGGAAATGGAAAGCGCGCCGAAAGGTCAGGCGCGCGTCGGGGTTCAGTTCAAGATTGATGCCGATGGTATTTTGGAAGTTCTCGCAAGGGATACTACGACTGGTAAAGACGTGGTTGTGAAGATCGAAAACTCAGCGGTGAATGTCGATGACGCGGCGGTGGAGGAGATGGTTGGAAAATCGGTCGAATTTGCCTTTGAAGATATGGCGGAACGGATTTTCACTGAGGCAAAGATGAAGGCAGATGAATTGCTACCAGCAGTGGAGATGATATTAGAGCAAGGTTTTGTGGAGGACGAAGAACGTTCTCAAATTGAAGTTGCAGTTTCCAAGGTGAAGTCTGCAATTGCTATGGGTAATGCGAACGCTTTAAAAGCAGCTGTCAAAACATTGGACGAAGCAACCGAGGCCGCTGCTGCGCGTTTGGTTGAGCGCGCGATGGAAGAGGCTTTGGAAAGGGAGATGGGAATATGAAAGTGTTACAAATATTACCTGAATTGAATTCCGGTGGGGTCGAGCGCGGCACGCTGGAGGTGGTTGAATATTTGGTGAAAAACGGCCACGAGGCATTGGTGGTATCGAATGGGGGCAGGCAAGTGGAGGCGTTGGAAAAATTAGGCGGTAGGCATATCGCCATGCCGGTGCATCGCAAGAGTTTGAGCAGCTTGTTTCAGGTCAAGGCGCTCAGGGCATTGCTCGAAAAGGAAAAGCCGGACATTCTGCACATCCGCTCGCGAGCGCCGGGTTGGGTGGCATGGTTGGCTTGGCGTAAGATGGATCCCGCGACGCGTCCGCGTTTGGTCAGCACGGTTCACGGTTTTTATTCGGTGAACTTCTACTCCGCCATCATGACAAAAGGCGAGCGGGTGATCGCGGTCTCTAACAGTATCAAAAAATACATTTTAAAAAATTATCCGAAAACCAGAGAGGAGGAAATCACGGTGATCCATCGTGGAGTTTCTCTGGATCTGTTTGACCGCAATCATGAGCCGGGTGGCGATTGGTTGAAAAAATGGCGTGAGGATTTTCCGCAGTGCGAAGGGAAAACTGTGTTATTGCTTCCGGGTCGAGTGACTCGTTGGAAGGGACAGCTTGATTTCATACAAGTGGTCGCGGCTTTGAAACATGAGGGAATGAATGTTTGTGGTCTGATTGTTGGAGAGACGCACCCGAAAAAGAAAGAGTTCGAAACAGAACTTCGGGAACGCGTTGGTAAATTGGGTTTGGAAGATGATGTGTTATTCCTAGGTCATCGTTCCGATCTCAAGGAAGTGATGTCGGTTTCGGATATTGTCTATTCCCTTTCATTGGATCCGGAGGCTTTTGGCCGAGTTTCTCTGGAGGCCATAGCGTTGGGCAAGCCGGTTGTCGCGTATCAGCATGGCGGAGTGGAGGAGCAGTTGTTGGCTGCTTTTCCCGAAGGCTTGGTCCCAGTCGGAGATGTGAGCTTGGCGATTGACCGCACGCGGGTGATTTTAAAAGATCAACCAAAGCCACGTGTGCCTGTGGATTTCACGCTGGAAAAGATGCTATCAGTAACGCTGGGCGTTTATAAGAAACTGATTAAGTAGTTTTAGTTGAGGGATGATCGGAGGGAGTCTTTTCGGTATTCAGAGAATCCCACCATTTTTTCAATAATACAGAGAGATCATCCATGACAGATGGATTATTTGAGCAAGGTTCTTCTATGGGAGAAAATTTGATACATGCCATATCCCGTATGGAATGACGCATGATCCATCCTTTATCGAAATAGAGATCAAGGAAGTGCTGGTTTGTTTGATGAGTGTTGAAGCTCGTTGGTTGCAGCGTGTGAACGGGACGTCTGCTAGCTATCGCTTCTGAAATCATCATGTGGCTGTCTTCTGTGCAAAAGTGGCGCTCGGCAGTCCCGATAATTTCTTGATAAGAAACGTCACCAGTTGCGCTTCCGGCATAGTAGGCACCTGCAACAAATTTCCCATCAACCGCTTTAGATATTTCGTTTTCTGCGGCTTTTCCACTGCGGCGTGAGGTGGTGATCAACCATTTTATCTGATGAATTTCGGCAAGTCTCCTCATCCCCTCAGCCAGCATGAGCCAATCTTTTTCCGTGTAGTGATATCCCGCTCCAGTTCCGCCCACGAGAAGACTCCAGCAAGTTGTCTCACCGATTTTGGAACGTTCACGAAAGTTTTTTTCAGCTATGGCTAGGTCCGTATTATCGATGGGAACAGGTGTTGGGGAGATGATATACGGCTGGATCCCCTGATATTTGCCATACGCCGTGACGACGGCTTTGAAGAGAGTAGTTTTGATGCCTCGCAAATCCCCGCAAAAAAGATTTGGGCAATGATAGTGGAATGCTAGCCAAGCGTTTGCATGGGTTGTTCCACCGCCAGCAGAAACAATGAGATCCGGACGTTCTGATGGCAGATCGCCTCCTGTATGAAAAACGCGAAATAATCCAAAAGGAATGTTTCCTCCAGTCAGGTTAAGAAGAAATTTTAGAGGTTTCTGAAAGATGCCGATTCTTAATTTGCAAAGGACTTGAGTTTCCGTGACGGCAAAATTTCTACGGAGCGCCATCGCAATTGCGCGTGACTGACTCCTGTGGCCTGCGCGACCATCATGTAGGATCAGAATACGCATAACGGAAGGTATATCAGGCGAGTTTGATCCCGATTCGGGCGCTATCGTCCATGCGTCCTAGATAAAATCCAATGGAGTGTTTGGCGAAATATTCGTCGACGGCCTTGCGGGTTCCAGTCCAGTCAGCGTAGTCGTCTATAATCAATATACCACCCACGCTGAGTTTAGGAAAAAGCGTTTCTAGTTCGTGGAGCGTGGACTCATACCAATCGGTATCGAGACGCAGCAGAGAGATTTTATCGGGGCTTTGTGCGGGTAAGGTTTCCTCGACTTTGCCTTTGATGAAACGAATTTGATCCTTTGGGTAGTTGGTTGTGTGGACGTTTGCTGTCACTTCTTCCAGAGATGCGAGGCACCAATCTGAGCTATCTTCACCACTTTGGCGTTTTTTGAATTTATCAGAGGCTTTTGTTCCTTTACTAGAAACATCGTGTTCAGTGGGGGCTGTCATTCCCTCGAAGGTATCGTAGAGCCACAGTGTGCGAGAGGTATCGCCAAGTTTCTGAAGTGTCTTAGCTGCGACAATCATCGAGCCGCCACGCCAAACACCGCATTCGACGATATCGCCAGAGATGTTGTTTTTGTGAAGATATTGAATGGCGTGAATGAGTCCATAAACACGCTCAGGAGAAGTCATGGTGAAAGGTTTGACATGCTCGATGAGGGAGATTTCTTCAGCACTGAAATCCAAGGGGTAGCCGTTCTGTTTTTGGCAGCGGGTAAGTGTGTAGCCTGCTTTCCGGGTGATTTTACGTATGGTAGAGCTTAAAATATTCATGGGAGAAGAATCAATTTGTTTTGAGTAAGCTTTGGCTATGCCGATAGGGGATTCAAGAATTAGGTGGAAGTAAATTTCGAGCTTTTGCGATTGGGTGTGGTTAGTGGCTTCGTCATTGCTTGGGATTGATCCAGGACTTTGATGATTGGACGCTGAAAGGGTCGGCGATCAGTTAAGAGGTGAGCCGATAGATGCCGTTAAGTCTGCCATGAGCGGCTAGTTTGTAACCTAATTTTGCGAGTAGTGAACCCAGTTGGTTTTTTTCGTCGTGCACCACCTCGCAGATTAGCAATTTTGGCCAGAGGTTATTGGGAGTTTGGGTAAATAGCGGCTCAAGAGCATCGCATTCGAAACCCTCGATATCGATTTTCATAGCATCGATGCGTTGGATGCCGCGTGATTCGAGAAATCGGGGCAGCGTGGTCATTTTGACAGTTATTCCGCTGGATGTATCGGATTCATGTTGGATGTGATTCTCGCCTTTATTGCCCTCTCCGGATATGAGGTTTACAGATCCCTCTGTTCGACCGATAGCAATAGGGTTGAGGTTGATAGAATCTAGCGAATTGATTTCGATATTGAACGCAAGGGATTTACAAAGCTCTGGGTCAGGTTCGAATGATTCAATTTGTGTCCCGGGAATTTTTAGTGAAGCGACCCATAATGAATAGACTCCCGCATTGGCTCCGATATCTAGGAAGATGCCGCCATTTTTGAATTCGTCAGCGATGATCAGACGTTCGGTGGTGTCAAGAAACTGAGGCATGAAGATCATGCGTTGTTCCGACAGATTACCTTTGGCACGGAGGCGTAGTTTAAGGCCCCATATTTCAAGATCTACCCATTCGCCAAATGAGTTTTTTATAGGCTTGCGGAGCCAAAGGGCGATGCGTCGGAATGTATTGGATTTAGGAAGGGTATGCAAAATACTCAGCCACTTTCGCTTTAGGATAGATGGAGAGTAGGTTCCCCAAGGCGGGGATACGGGAGTATCAGGCTGCATATGCAGATCTTTCTTTCGTCATGTCACAAAAATCCACAAAAAAATTGAGAACTACGGACTAATCAATACGGATTCATACTTTACCCTTAAGAGATGAAGGGTTGAAACTGTTGCTGGTGATTAGAATAAGCTTGGCAAGTTGCCTATGGACGCGTTGTTTTGGGATGAAACCTGATTTTTATGAGCGACAATTTAATTGATGAATACAAAAAGATTCATGCGACCCAGAAGTATGGAGATACTTCAATCAAGAATCTTCGTTATGTGCGCCCGCAGGTTAAGCTTTTGAAACCAGCCAGCATTTTAGATTATGGATGTGGTCGAAGTAAGCTTGTGGAAGTTTTAGGTGCGTCTTGCGGTGCAAGCGTTACTCGTTATGACCCTGCGATCCCTGAATTTGATAAAAAGCCTGAGGCCGGAAGCCAATTCGATCTGCTTATAAATGTAGATGTATTGGAGCACGTCCCTGAAAGTGAATTAGACAGTGTGGTTGGAGAGATGGCGAGTTATTGTAAAAACGCTATCATCGTTATCGATACAAGGCCCGCCAAGGCAGTTCTTTCAAATGGCGATAACGCACATTGCACGCTCAAATCACATGCTTGGTGGGAAGAGTATTTAGGTAGATTTTTTGCTCACGTTGAGCCTATCAGAGTGACACGTAAATCCCGTGCTGCGTTCCGTACATGGAAGCTTGATAGTAATCAGAATTGTCAGCTTTCCGGTATGTTAATGCGCGAGAAAGTAGTATACTATTTCGGCCGATTGTTCGGCAAGAAATGGTAATACGCTAAAAAATTCCTTTTTAGATCGATGCTATAACTTTGGAAGACGGCTTTAAGTTTAAACAATGCTTCACCTTACTAAATCCAGCAGATTTAAAAATTTGAATGAGCGATTTCCTGTTAAAGTAAATCAGGTGCTCAGGAGGCCTGAAGCCAGTCCATTCAACGAGTTTCTTGATATCATTAGGAAGTGTATAATGTCCGTTATCAGGAGTAGTTAGTAGCAGTATAGACTTGCTGTGCATCATGCTGTGAAGATCTTTTAGAAACGAGAGTGGATTGCTCAAGTGCTCAAGAACTTCGCTGCAGTAAATAACATCGAATTTATTTCCTTGGGCCGCGATTTCATCACTACTCAAGCACTGAAATTCACATTCAGGGAAGTTTTTCTTGGCTTGCTCGATTGCAATGTTATCGATGTCTATTCCCAAGGCTTCGTAGCCTAGTTTACGACCGGCTTCAGTAGCGAAGCCGAGATTACAACCTACATCGAGAAACTTTATTTTGCCTCTAACGCCCAGCGATGAAATACGCTTTTTTGCTCGCCTGATTTTCGAATCAATTTTGTCCTTATACTGCTTCGATTTATGGTAGTTATTATAAAATTCAGTGAGTTCTTCCGCGCTAGGGAATGGATGAACAAATCGAACAGTGCATTTGCTGCAAAAGTGGATATCGTAACCGTTTTTAGCTACGTCGAATGAGTGTTCAAGACTTTGGCAAACTGGACAAGACATTGTGCTCTGAGAGGTAACTTGTAAGAATTATCCATGCAAGAATCATTTTAGGCACTTGATTACTGATAAAGCCTAAATTGACAACAAGCCTTACTTGACTCTCTGCCGTCAAACCATCATTTCATATCTATGGATGATCATGTGATTAAGCAAGTAGGTGAAAATGCTTCTGGCCGCCGATGCTGCCCCGTTTGTGAGGCAAAAGAATCCAATATTCTGAAAAAATGGTCTGTCGAACCCTGGGAAGTGGTTTCATGTCAATCCTGCGAGATGATTTATTTGGGAAATCCACCCCCGCCAGAATTACTAAAAACGGATTTGGATTGGAATATCATGTTGTATCATGAGCGAGATCGGAGGCGAAAAAAAATGGGGCCTGTTTATTATTTTTTCAGCGATGGGCTTAAGAAAATTCGCGCCTTTTTTAGAAGCTTTGCTTCTCGAAAAGAAAAGCGCTACATCATGCGCTTTAGCGAAGGTGCACGAATTCTTGATGTGGGATGTGGTCACGGACACATTCTCGCTGATCTGCCAGAAAAAATGATTCCCTATGGCATCGAACCGTCGCCAGGAATGCATGCGGTGGCTGATGCTTCATTTCGTAAAAGAGGGGGATTTTGTATCCACAACGTGTCTCATCTTGGATTCAAGGAGCTGGATGGAGATATAGGATTTGATTTTGTATTGATGCGCTCGTTCCTAGAACACGATGTAATGGCTGCGGAAACGTTGCGCAATTGTTATGAGAGGCTGTCGCCCAAAGGTAAGGTTCTCATCAAGGTTCCGAACATTGCTTGTTGGAATTCCAAGCTGCGTGGATCGAACTGGCCAGGAATACGAAATCCGGATCACGTCAATTACTTCACTCCTCGGACCTTGAAAAAAATGTTGATCAAATGCGGGTATTCACGTGTGCACATGCCGCTCATCTGGAGAATGCCGACGAGCGATAATCTCTGGGTGCTGGCATATCGTTGAACTAAACTTGTAGAGGCGATCGTTATTCAATCAAAACGATCTAACTCTCCGGTAGAATTTCATCCAGCAGGCGTTGAATGCCTTTTTCTGCCTGGCTGGATTGTGGGTAGATGGAGCGGGCTTTTAGGAACCAGGTGAGGGCGGAGCCGGTTTGTTTTGGATTGCGGTTTTCAAATTGGCGGGCCTTGTCGAGGGCGAGGGTGAAGTCGGCAACTTTAGGGGTGAGCAGTTCGAGTTCGCGGCCGAGTTTTGGATCATCAGGAAATTGCTGGCGGATGTCGGCGAGTTGTTCCCAGGCGCTGTAGTTTTGTCCGACGCGCGCGAATTCGCTGGCTTTGCCGAGTGCAGTCTCAATGGCTAACAGATTCTGCATGATTTGTTTGAATGCGTCTTCGCGGGTAGCATCGCCTTGAATGGCAGGTGCGAATTCGTATTGGCGTTTGGCGATTTCGCGGTAGTTGCCTTCGGAAAGTAGGCGGTCGAAATCGTTGCGGGCGGTGACGATGGCACCGGAGTTGCTGACGAGGGTGCGGAACTCAGTGAGTTTGGGATTGGTCGGCCAGATTTGAGCTGCCTTAGTGATTTTCTCTTCAGCTTTTTCGGAATTGCGAGCAAGGAGGGCGGCTTTGGCATCTTCGATAGCGAGGTCTGAAGCGAGGGTGTAGCCGGAAATGAGCGAGTCGACTTTCGAGGACGGGAAATCTTTAGCGGCGAGTTTCAGTTGGTCTGATAAAGTTTTGCCGCGGACATAGTCACGGGCTTGGAGGGCTCCGTAGAGTTCATGAAGATCGCGGACATACAAGGCTACGCGGCGCTTTTTCTCTAAAGGGAGAGTTGCGACAGGGCTGAGATATTCTCCGAGGGCGTATGCTTCCATGAGGCGTTGAGAAGCGGAATGGAGTTCGTTTTGGCCAAGGAGGTGATTGAAAGCTTCGATGTATTTATCGACTTCGCGTATAGCTTCGTTGGAAAGAGAATCGAGGGATGAAACGGTTGGGGAAACGCCGAGCGAATCAGAAAAGAGTTTCGAAACATCGGAATTTTTATCGATCATCAAGGTGGTGTCACCGTCTTTCCAGATTTGGTTATAGAAGCGGGCGGCCATGAGGACATGTTCATAGCGGCGCTGCGCGAACCACTGGATCATGTTGACTTGGTATTGGGTTTTGGTGCGTATGGTCTGAGCTTCCGTTTTAAGGATGTTTGTTTTTTTCAGCGCTTCAATTTCCGCGATGCGGCGAAGAGTTTCTTTGTATTTGAGTGAGTTTGCACCATTGCCGGTACTTTGTTGCTTAGTGCCACCACTGCCACCTGCAGTGCCACTACCTTGGGCACCGTTACCTGGGGCTTTGGTTTGGCCAAGGGTGGAATCTTTATCGTTCCGTGCAGCCCAATCGGCTTCTCGAATGATGGCATTTTTCTCTATTTCGATGGAAGCGTTGAGGTCGGTCAGTTGCTTGCTATCTTTTTTAGCGAGTAGAGCCATGTAGACAGACTCGGCAAGGGACGAGCAAAGATTGGCATCTCCGGGGTAGGCGGAGGCACGAGGAAGTTGCAAGAATGCTTCTTTTAGATTTGGGGGTTTGCCGCGTAGGGGAGAGATGGTTTGCAAAATGTCTGCAATGGTTTGGCGGTAGGCTTTGGCCTCTGCATCGCTCTCAGGTGGTTGGTTGAGGTATTTTTCGAAGCGAGCTTTGAGCAAACGATTGTCTCCCAGGGGAATCGTCACACCACCAACAGTGACGGTTTCCGCGGAGGGATCCAGCATGGGGATTTCCTGTCCGTAAGGTGAGGCAGGGTCTTTGGGCTTTTGCGCTGCGCCGTTATCAGTGGCTGGTTGTTGAGTGGGAGCTTGGGTGGGTTGAGTGGGGGGAGTATACACCTGAGCGAAAAGCGGCATGGATGCCGTTAGAGATAGAAATAGGGTCAGGGTTTTCATGGATTTGTTTTTTCGTTGGGATTGACGCGATTTAAAGGCGTTTGATCGCGGTGGCTATAGGGATACCGCCTTCTTTGATATCAATTTTGAAAGCATAGCTTTGTTCGCGATCGATGTTGAGATCGCTGAATTTACTGGGAATTTGAATGGGAATGATTTCTTCTCCGCCTGGGGTTTTCACTCGGATGCTGACGACTTGTCCATCGGATGGGGTCCAGCGAAGTTTTTCATCGATTTTACCTTCGATAAAAAATTCGTCTCCCCGGAAGGCGTTGCCGTCTTCGAGGAATGCTTTGACGTCGAGAGGGAAAGCGTCCGAGAAAGATTCAGATTTTTTGGTGAGAAGGAATTTGCCAACAAAGACGAGCGCAATGATAGCGACGCCGATGCCGACGAGGAGGATGGGATTGGTGCTGGAACTTGCGCGGCGGGCCATTTTTATAGAGGGATATCAGACAAGATGTCTTAGGAATGAGATAATTAAAGTATTTTTGCTGGGTCTGAAAAGCTTAATCCCATTGGGGACGGCGGGTTCCGATCCATGCGAGTCCCAGAGCAGCCAAGATATGGATGGTAAGGGTGAAGAGGCACGCGTTTTGGTTGGATAGAGAAGTATCGACCACAGATTTGACAGCGCCATGGACTTGAGACTGGAGAGCCTCGACCGAGCCAGACCATGACCAGTAGGCGGAGATGAAGGGACGGGTGAATGCTTCAATGTGCTCAGGCAGGGCGAGGACCGCGCCAGAGAGAGGAAGTTGGAAACCGACGAGATAAATGGAAAGCAATGAGGCTTGTTCTGCGGTGCGCATCAATGCCGAGATGGCTAGGCAGATGAACGTCATGGACGCATTTATGAGAAGTAGGAAAATGGCGTGCTCAATAAAGTCCCCTCGGAAAGCACCAAATAAGTTCACGAAAAATGCCATCCATAGAGATTGGGCGATGATCAAGCAGGAGAGGAAGGCGACCTTTGAACAGAGATAAGCCAAGGGTCGCAAGCCTCCGAATTTTTCCTTTTCGTAGATGGGTCGCTCACCAGCGATTTCACGTGCGGAGTTGTTAGACCCCATGAGTGCGAGAAGGACGACCTGGAACATGATGATACCGGAAATCGCGGAGCCGACTTTTGCCTGATCTGCCCTAACAGATTGTTGTTCTTTGATTTCTTGGATGATGTTGTTCTGCCTCATGTCTGAGAACTTCCGGATGTTTCCGGATGCTTTTTCGCTGAATAGGGTAACGAGAACAGGAAAGCAGATAAGGATGGCGAGTTGTAGAAATACTTGTCCACGGTCACGGAAGAATATGCGCCAGCGGCGAGAGAGCAGAGTTGCAAACTGAGAGAAGAAGCCAGGGATCTGGTTTTCTCTGAAGATGACGGGATCGTAATCTTTCGAATCATCATCGGTTTTAGGCGATGCCACGGCGGATGCCCTTAGGTCGCCGCTTTCAATGAGACGCTGGCGGTTTTTCTCCAGCATTTTGTAGTATGAATCTCGATGTTTATTCCAAGAGCTCTGCCAACGCTCGGAAGGTTGTTTGGCGAGACGGGGATAAACTTCCTCGGTATCGGTGACGGAGAAATAATGATTGAGCTGCTCCGGTGGGCCGTGGAAAGCGACTTTGCCTTCGTGAAGCACGAGGATGGAATCGTAAAGTTCAAGGTGAGCGAGGGAGTGCGTGACTGAGAGGACGATTCGGCCGTCTTTGCGTGAGAGATCGTGGAGGAGTCTAACAATTTCACGTTCCGAGCGTGGATCGAGTCCGGATGTTACTTCGTCGCAGAGAAGAATTTTCGGATCGGAAACAAGTTCCATGGCGAGGCCGAGTCGGCGCTTTTGTCCGCCGGAGAGAACTTTGACTAAGCGATCACTAATCGGTCCGAGGCCGGTTTCATCGAGAACGCGATCGATTCTGTGATCGAGCTCTTCGGTGTTTCTGGATTTCACGCGAAGGCGAGTGGCAGCTTCGACGGATTCGTCAACGGTAAGGGGATCGTAGGCGATGGAGAATTGGGGAACGTAACCGATTTCTGAAGGTGAGAAATCGCCTTCTTCGGAGAGATTTCTGCCATCCCAGATTAGGGCACCATCGGACTCGGGGTTGAGGCCTGCGATGGTTTTCATTAAAGTGGTTTTACCGCAACCGGAAGGACCCACGATGGCCATGAAGTGACCTTTGGGAATTTTGATCGATACGTGATCGACGAGATTTACATCTTCGCCGTCTTTACGGATGGTGAAACAGACGTCTTTGAGTTCTAGCACGGTGAGAAAGGTTAGCTTTTAGTAACGGGATTATGCAATCGTTCTATCAATTAGGGAAATTGTACGGGATACTCAAGCTAGATCGTCAGAGTTTTCGAGAGGGACGATTTTGATGGACTTGGGTTTGGCGGAGTGAATCTCGCCGATGAGGGTGCTTTTGGGCGTGTTAGAGAGTGAGGGGGTGGCATCAGAATCTAGGGCATTGCGCAAGGCTCCCTCAACGAGTTGGCCACAGTGAATTTTCATGGGAGGAAGCGTGCCGAGATCGCCAGCGAGGTCTTGGGCGCTGAGGTGGCGGGCTTCTTCGGCGGTTTTGCCTTTGAGGAGTTGGGTGGCAATAGATGCGACGGCGATGGCCGTTTGGCAGCCAAAAGCTTGGAATGATGCTCGATCGATGACTTTTTTGCCGTCTTTCTCGGAGAACTTCAGCCACATCCGCATCATATCACCGCAATCAGGTGATCCGACTGTGCCGACAGAATCCGCATCGGCCATCTCGCCTTGGTTCTGAGGGTTGGCCAAAGCGTCATCGATTTTCTTTTCGAAATCATCCATGACGGAAGGTTGGGGCTAGGCGAGAGAAATTTCTAGGGGAAAGATTCGTAAGGGCGGTAAAAAAAGATGGCTATTCATGATTAATTCTCTGCAATTTGAGTCATGAAATCCCTCGGAGTTGTAATTTTGCTATGTTCTTCAGTCGCACATGGGTGGGAGCCGACGCAGCAACCGCCGGATATGCCACTCAAGTCTTTTGTCGTTCCTGAGGGGCTGGAGGTTACAGCTTGGGCAATATCGCCATTACTTTTTAATCCGACTAACATGGATGTGGATCAGTTTGGGCGTATATGGGTGACGGAGGGCGTGAATTATAGGAGCAAGAAAGACCGGCGGCCAGAAGGAGACAGGATTGTGATTCTTGAAGATACAGACAAAGACGGGAAAGCCGATAAGAGTTCGGTTTTTTGGCAGGATCCAGAGTTGGTTGCACCGCTAGGAATTGCGGTCTTTGATAACATCGTGATGGTTTCCCAGCCACCGAATCTCCTCAAGTTGACGGATAAGAATCGCGACGGAAAATTAAGTGAAACGGATGGCGATACCAAAGAAATATTTCTGACGGGATTCAACGGTAGAAATCACGATCACTCCTTGCATTCTGTTACGGGTAGTCCGGATGGGAAATGGGTTTTCAATCAAGGTAACACAGGAGCGATGTTCACGGATAAAGCCGGTAAGATTTTTAGGCTTGGTGGTGCGTATGTTCATGAGCCGTTCTCAAAATATGTGGCCGATGTATTGAAGATCGCAGGCGTGAAATCGGACGATGGATTTTCTTATAATGCTGGAGCTGCATTTCGGATCAATCCCGATGGAACCGGCACGGAAGTGATCGGAGGAGGTTTCCGGAACTCCTACGAGCAGATTACGGATTCTTTTGGATTTGTGTTTCAGAATGATAATGACGATCCGCCAGCTTGCCGAGTTACGCATATGATCGAGCATGGCAACGCAGGTTTTTTCTCACGTGATGGAAAGCGCTTTTGGAAATCCGACATCCGTCCCGGGCAAGATACGCCGACAGCAGAATGGCGACAGGAAGATCCTGGAACGATGCCTTCAGGGGATGTCTATGGTGGGGGATCGCCAACCGGTATTGCATTCTATGAAAATGGTGCGCTTGGCGAATCATTCATTGGAACGTTGCTTTCCTGTGAGCCTGGCCGCAATGTGATCTTTGGTTACCAACCAAAATTAGAAGGTGCGGGGTTCAAACTCGATCGCACGGACTTTGTAACGACTAACCCGGAAAAGGTTTTTGACGGTTCAGATTTCGTCGGCGGGACCAAGAAGAAGCATGATCCAAAACTAGGTAAGGAGAATATCTATCAGTTTCGTCCCTCGGATGTAACTGTAGGTGCTGATGGTGTGCTCTATATTGCTGATTGGACGGATTCACGAGTCGGTGGCCACAGCACATTGGATGATACAGCGACTGGCGTGATTTACAGAATCGCACCGAAAGGATTTAAACCGCAAATCCCAGCCACTGATCTTACAACGACAGCAGGTGCGGTCGTGGCTTTGAAGTCACCCGCTAACAATGTTCGTTGGTCAGGTTTCCAAAAGCTTAGCAAAGATGGCGCGGTTAGCTATGATGTGGTTGTAAAAGTTCTCGCGGATAAAAATCCATACATCGCAGCTCGTGCGATTTGGGTGCTTCCTTATCTCGGTAAAAAGGGTGAGGCAAAGCTCGATGAAATCATCGCCGGCAATGATGCGACGCAGCGCTTGATTGCGTTTCGCTCCATCCGCAGATGCGGCGGTAAAGTAGATGCTCTTCCGTATGCGAAAAAACTCGCATCGGACTCATCACCGGTTTTGCGCGCTGAGGCGGCGATGGAAATGCGCTATAGAAAATACGAAGAAGCCAAAGATGTCCTCGTTGCTGTAGCGAAGGGATACGATGGCAAGGATCGCTCTTATTTAGAATCGTTTGGATTGGGTGCTGGACACAACACCGAGGAACTTTGGGCAACGCTCAAACAAGAGATGAAACCCGGCGCTTCTAAAGATTGGTCAGATAGCTTTGCTCGCCTAACATGGCGCTTGATGCCTGAAGCAGCGATTGCTGATCTAGCAGAACGAGCAAAAGATTCTGCGGTTCCAGATGCTGCGAAGAAGCTCGCGGTTGATTCGCTTGCATTCATCAATTCAAAAGCCTCTGCAGATGCTTTGATATCGCTTGCGTTGGTTCAATCTCCGGTGAGTGAGCAAGCAAGTTGGTGGTTACGCAACCGTGCTGAGGGCGAGTGGGCTTCAATGGCTCTTGTTCCTATTCTGAAAGAGAAGGGAATCATCAAGGAGGTGGTCAAATTGGTCTCAATCACAGTTCCTGAAAAACCGAAGCAGATGAATTTCACGACTGCTGAAGTGCTCAAGCTACAAGGCGACGCGGCTCGCGGCAAAATAGCGGCCTCGCGTTGTGTGATGTGTCATCAGATTGATGGAAAAGGATTGGATTTTGGGCCGGCGCTAAAAGGCTTTGGTAAAAGTCAGCCTGCTGAAGTAGTCGCCCGTTCTATCGTGGATCCGTCTTTTGATATTTCTCATGGCTTCGAAGGACACACAATCGAGTTGAAGAACGGTATAAAGATTGACGGGACAATCGTGTCTGATGGTCAAACTGTTTCAATGCGTTCTACAGGAGCGGTGAATCAAGAAATCCCGAAGGATATGATCAAGAGTCGCAAGGCTATGAATTATTCGCTGATGCTCAATGCTGACCAGCTTGGTCTAACAGCTCAGGATGTCGCAGACATCGTAGAGTGGCTCAAAACTTATTGAGGCTATTTACTTATTGATCCCGATGGGATCAAAGAAATTAGCCCAGGGTTGAGCGAAGCGACACCCTGGGACTTAATGTCCCCAAATTTTCACCGACCCTGACATGAGTCGTAGATAGGGTTCGAAATTTCAAAACTCTCGCCACACCTTTCTGGTAAGCCCTTCGGGGTGCTTTTATAATTCTTGATTTCCCCGGGGTAGTCGCCCCTTCGGTCCTCGACCCCGGGCTAATATCTGGAATCCCTGTCGGGATTCTTAAGTCATTGAAATCCTTATCGCTAAGGATTTTCGCAAGCTTATGCAGCTTTCCGAAGTAGCGCGATCATCACGCCTTGGATGATGAGTTCATCGGTGGGGATGAGATCGGGGAAATTTTCATTTTCCGCTTGGAGGTAGGTTTTACCTTTTTGGGAAATGAAACGTTTGAGGGTGGTTTCGCCATCGATGAGGGCGGCGACGACATCGCCGTTGCGGGCTTCGCGTTTTTCGAGGATGACGGTATCACCATCGCAAATGTGGGCGTCGATCATGGATTCGCCGCGGACGCGGAGGGCAAAGGTTTCGTTTTTACCGCGGCAGCCGAGAGAGGTGATGTCGATGGAGAGACAGCCTTCGGGTTCGGGTTGGGAACTATCGCCGAAGCCGGCGGCGATGCGGCCGTAGATAGGGATGTCGCGGATTTCTTCGCGATCCAGTTCCTCAGGGAAAATGACGGCGCGGGCTTTGCCAGGGACGCGTTGGATGACGCCTTTTTTCTCAAGCGCTCGGAGGTGGCTCATGGCAGCGGTTTGGCTGGCGAAACCGAAGTAGTGTTGAAGTTCCCGAGTGCTCGGCATCAAGCCGGTGGTGCGGCTGGACTTGTGGAGATATTCGAGGATTTCTTTTTGTCTTGAGGTGAGGTTGTGTGCCATGGCTTTTTTGAACAGTGTTCTTCAGAACAAAACTCACTCAGAAAAGGCTTTAGGTAAAGGATTATTTTCAGGTGGGTTAATTGGACCGCGCGAGTCCACTCGCGCAGGTTAGGGGGCGCGACTGGAGTCACGCGGTCCAACAAAAATCACTCAACCTCAACGATCAGGTTAATTTCTACCGAAACATTCAGTGGAAGCGCAGCGGCGCCGAGGGCGGTGCGGGAATGTTTGCCTTTTTCGCCGAAGATTTGGACGAGGAGTTCGGAGGCGCCGTTGACGACTTGGGGGTGACCGTAGAAATCGGGCTCTGAGTTTACGAAGCCGTTGAGTGAAACGATTTGTTTGACCTTATCGAGTGAGCCGATGGCCTCTTTGATTACGGCAAGGCGGTTGAGAACGATGATACGTGCGCCTTCGACAGCGTCTTCGACTGAGCAGACCGATGGGACTTTGCCGAGCATTTTTCTATCGCCATCGATGGGGAGTCCGCCAGAAAGGAAAAGGAGATTTCCGCTGCGGACGTAGTTGACGTAAGCGGCGACGGGTGTCGGGACTTCTGGAAGTTTGAAGCCGAGAGATTCGATTTTCGCGAGGATGTTGTCTTGCATGGCGGGATACTGATTGCAGCAAGCTCGGTGAAACAACTCGTTTTTTTATTAATCCGTAAAAGAAAAACGAACCACGGATGGACACGGATAGACACAGATTAACAAAGAGTTCTGAATTCTTAGCCAGTTACCAATTCGATGACAGTTTGGATTTCTCGAAGCTCTCTTAGAATCCGTGTTCATCCGCGGTTCTATTTCTGTTTTTTATTTAACCAACCATTCGCCGACGCGTTCCGCGGCGCGGCGGTGAGTGCCGGGTTCACCGAGTTGGGAGCTGACTTGTTGGAGTCTGGCGACGAGATCCGCGCGTTGATCATCGTTGCTCAGGATATTCTTTAACCAATGACTGACCTCGGTGGGTGAGGCGTCGGCTTGAATGAATTCCTCGATGACTTTTTCACCGGCCAAGATGTTCACGAGACCGATGTATTTGATTTTCACCAAAAGCTTCCCGAGGAAATAGGTCGTCCATGCCATTTTATAAACGAGGCAGTAGGGGAGGCCGAACGTGGCGGCTTCGAGGGTGGCGGTTCCGCTGGCGATGACGCCGCAGGCGGCGGTTTGCATCAGATCATGGCTGCCGCCGTTGCGGAGTTCGATCCAATCGGTCGCGCCGGCCTCGTCGATCATCCAGCGCATGGTTTTGGCGAGTTTGGGAGTGGCGGCCGGGACGGAGAAAACCAGATCGCTGCGCCAGGAGCGGAGGAGTTTGGCGGACTCTATCATCATTGGGAAAAGCTTGGCGATTTCCCGCTCCCGGCTGCCGGGGAAAAGTCCGACGAGGTTTTCCTGTCGTGGTGCGTTGGTTTTTTCGACGGCAAGTTCATCGACAAGTGGATGGCCGACGTGGGTGGTTTTAAGTCCGGCATTTTCGAAGATGGGCTTTTCGAACGGGAAAAGGCAGAGCATTTCGTCGAGCAGTTTGACCATTTTTGGAATACGCTTTTTGTTCCATGCCCAGACTTGGGGGCTAATATAGTAAACTTGGCGGGTGTTTGGGAGTGCCTCGCGAAGGGCTTTGGCGAAGCGGAGGTTGAAGCCGGGATAATCCACTAATAATAGCACGTCGGGTTTCAGCGAGGTCGCTTGTTTCAGCATTTCGTCGAAACGCTCCTTAAACCAGCTATAGCGCTTCAGGACTTCGATCACGCCCATGACGGCAGCGTCCTCGACCCAGTTATTTACCTTGCCGTCGCTGAGGGCATGCATTTCCGGTCCCCCGGCGCCGTAGATTTCGACATTGGGGTGAATCGTCTGTAATTCCCTCAACAAGCCAGCGGCATGCGCGTCTCCACTCATTTCACCCGCAATCACATAAATCCGCTTCACAAAAAAAAGCTACCCAATCAAACCCATAGGCATCAACCTCCAAAGCAAGCACTCAAAGAGTTAGTGACAAAAACCCCTCAAACGTGTTTGAATACGTGTAACTTAAGGCATGAAATTCCTCCTTTTACTCATCTTCGTAGCTTTCGCATTTATTGCTGGCTATCTTACCGAGCCTAAATTTCGGATGCAGCTGACTGGTAAGTCTGCGGATTCCCATAATCCGGAAACAGGTAATAAGAAAAAGCCCGTAGTAGATGATGAAATTCCCTTCGTGACAAATCCAGTCGTTCCTACTTCACCGACTACAGTCCCAACTCCGGATCCTGTGGTTCCTGAGACTCCTACGACTCCTGAGACTATTCCTACTACACCGCCAGTTACGCCCGATCCGACTCCGCCAGTTGAGCCTGAAGTTCCAGTTACTCCAGCGACTCCGGAGACGCCTACGCAAACTGCTGATGTGGTGCTAGTGATGAAGGCAAGTATCGCCTCTGGACAAGTTTCCAAATTTTCAGCTGCGCAAGTGTTGGATTGGCAAGCCGGCGCAAGCACGGAAACGATTGATGGCGAGACCTATCAGATCGGAAATGTTACCTATCAGGCAGAAACTCCTTTCGGCACAAAAAACCTTCCAGCCAAAGCCCTGATCAAGGATGGAAAAGTGGTGCGTTGGATCTCGCCGAAAAGCGGAATGCAAATCGAGTGAGATTCGTTGCTTATCTCGCCTCGTTCATCAAATCCCCCCAATGTATTTAAAAAGTCTCCATGACGTCTCGCGAAGCTATTCTTGCTCTTAATCTGCTACCAAGTATCGGACCAGTCCGTATTTCGCGTTTGTTAGAAGCGTTCGGCGATGCTGCAAAAGTTCTAACAGCCTCTACGAATCAATTGCTTCGTGTCGACGGCATTGGCAACGAAACCGCTAAGTTAATCGCGGATTGGAAAAATTTGGTGGATCCATCCAAAGAACTCGCAGAGGCCGAGGAGCGAGGGATATCCATCATAACGCGGGAAGATGATTCTTATCCCAAACATTTACTTCAGGCATACGATGCGCCGATTTTACTCTACGTCTGGGGCGAAATTTTACCACGAGACAGACATGCGATCAGCGTGGTTGGTTCGCGTCGTAGTACGGCGTATGGCACATCGGCTACGAAGAAGCTGACCTATCAATTAGCGCATGCGGGATTCACGATTGTTTCTGGGCTCGCTCGTGGGATAGACACCACGGCGCACGAGGCCGCGCTCGCAGCGAAAGGCCGAACCATTGCTGTGGTCGGCTCTGGGTTGGCCCGTCTATATCCGCCGGAAAATTTGACTTTAGCGGAAAAGATCGCGAACGGAAACGGGGCGGTCATTTCAGAATTTCCGCTGCACCGGCCTCCGGACAAACAAACCTTCCCGATGCGGAACCGTATTGTTGCGGCGTGGTGTCAGGCAGTTTTGGTCACGGAATGTCCCGCATGGTCGGGCTCGCTGATTACTGCAAATCTAGCTTCGGAGTATGGGAAATCCATTTTCGCCGTTCCTGGGCCCATCGACAAACCGTCCTCGGCGGGTTGCCATCAACTGATCCGTGATGGCGCGACCCTGATCACCGATGCCTCACAAATCATTGATGACATGGGCGAGTTACCATTTTCCTACCAGAACGAAGAGCCGCAGCAAAAGTTGGCGGATTTGCCCGAGTTACCTGAGGAAGAGGCGAAGATTTTGGCCGCGATGCCGGCGGGCGAAGAACTCGCGATTGACCAATTGATCCATCACACCGGGCTCCCTTCATCCGCAGTAACGGCAGGACTTTTCAAGCTGGAATTGCGCCGTTTGGTCAGGCCGCTACCAGGTTTCCGCTTCATCCGCCGCTAGTGAAAATGCCTCTATTCCCTCCAAACGGATTTCTCCCAAAAAGCTTTTCCTCCTTGCATCCCGTGAAATTCCCTGCCTAGTCCCACTTCAGACACAACGCCTTTCTAGAACCTACCTCCATGGGAAAAACACTCATTATTGCCGAAAAACCCTCCGTTATGAACGATCTCTCCAAGGCTTTGAGCCAGAAATTGGGGAAGTTTAAAAAGGTCGGAGCGGGTCGTGATATCCATTACGAAAACGACAATGCGGTCATCACTTCTGCAGTCGGACACTTGGTCGAGCTCCGCATGCCGATGGGTCCGAACGGGAAAAAGCTCCCATGGAATTTCGGAGTATTACCCGCCATTCCCGAAACCTTCACCCTGGATCCCATCGAGCAATCCGAGGCAAAACTGAAAAAAGTCCTCAAACTCGCCAAACGCAAGGACGTCGATAACATCGTCAATGCCTGCGATGCTGGCCGCGAAGGTGAATTAATTTTCCGATATATCATGGAAATCGGCGAGATCCAGAAACCCGTCAAACGCCTCTGGATGCAATCGATGACCACCGGCGCCATCGTTTCCGCATGGGAAAATCTCCGCAGCGACGAGGAAATGCGACCTCTCGCGGATGCGGCGAAATGCCGTTCCGAGTCGGACTGGCTGGTCGGTTTGAATGCGACCCGCGCGTTTACCTGTTTCAACTCCCGTCACGGTGGATTCAATATCACGGCTGCCGGTCGGGTGCAGACGCCGACCTTGGCGATCCTTGCGGCTCGCGAGAAGGAAATCCAAGCTTTCGAGTCAGAGCCGTATTTTGAGGTTCATGCCACGTTGAATGTTTCCGCGGGTGAGTATTTAGGAAAATGGATTGATGCGGGTTTCAAGAAGTCGGAGGACAAACCGCATGCTAAGCCCGAGCGGATTTGGGAGCAGAAACTAGCGGAAGCGATTGTGGAGCGTTGCCAAGGCAAGCAGGCGGAAATTTCCGAGGAGAAGAAATCCAGCACACAGATCGCACCACAGCTTTACGATCTAACAACTCTCCAGCGTGAAGCGCCGTTTTCTGCGAAGGGAACCTTGCAAATCGCACAAGCGCTTTACGAGAAACACAAGGTGCTGACCTATCCGCGGACCGACTCGCGTTACCTTCCGGAAGATTACGTCCAGAACGTCAAAGACACGATGAAGCAGCTCGCGAACAGCGATCTCGACGTTGCGAAATACGCGAAAGCCGTGCTCTCCGGCAAAAATGCGGACGGCCCTCATCTCCATCAGTCGAAACGGATTTTCAACACCAAGAAAGTTTCCGACCACTTTGCCATCATCCCCACCGGCGTCATCGCGAAGCTCTCCGATACAGAACAAAAAGTTTACGATATGGTGGTGAAGCGTTTCATCGCCGTCTTCTATCCGCATGCGGAATTTGAGCAAACCACACGACTCTCCACCGTTTCCCACGGGAAAGAGAAAGATGTTTTCAAAACCGAAGGTCGGGTTCTAACCGTTCCAGGTTGGTTGGAAGTTTATGGACGCAAGATCGGAGTCGCTGCTGGAAAAGATGAATTGGTTTCAGTGAAATCAGGCGAAACCGCGAAAGCCGATCCCGTCGAATTGGTGAACGAACAAACCCGTCCGCCAGCACGTTTCACTGAATCCACCCTGCTTTCAGCGATGGAAGGAGCGGGCAAGTTGCTCGTCAATGACGAGGAACTCAGAGAAGCCATGGCCGAACGCGGGCTCGGAACTCCCGCGACACGCGCGGCGACGATCGAAGGTCTGATTTCACAAAAATATCTGGTCCGTGATGGCCGCGAACTGCATGTCACCAACTCCGGTTTGAGACTGATTGATCTCGTGATCCAAATGGATATCGAAGGTCTTTACTCGCCACGCATGACAGGTGACTGGGAATATAAACTGCGCCAGATGGAACAAGGTCGTTTGAAAAGACCGGAGTTCATGAAAGAGATCATCGCTTACACCGAAGACATCGTCGCGAAAGCACATGGCCTTGCAGAGGAAGCGAAAAGCCACAAGTTCACAGATGTCGAAGTCGAGCATCCTATCCATGGTAAGCTCATCCTGAAGCAAACCGAGGCAACCTACGAATCCCGCGATCCTGAAATTCCGCTGAAAGTCAAAAAGCACATCGCAGGGCGGTTGCTCACGGAAGATGAACTTCGCACGCTGATTTCAAAAGGTGTGGTCGGACCACTCCAAGGGTTCAAATCCAAGTTTAACAAGCCGTTTGATGCATCACTTCAGCTCGATGCGAAATTCAAAACATCGTTCCTTTTCGAAGGCGACGACGACAAAGCACCGGACCTCAGCGAGGACATGCTCATCGGTTCCGCGAAAACTCCGGATGGAAAAGAACACAAGGTTTTCGCAACCGATAAAGCTTACTTCGTCCCCAGCCTCGTCACCAAAAAAGACCCACACGGGGTTCGTATCGGCCGCGTGATTCTTCAAAGAGAAATCGCAGAAGATCAGGCATTGAAACTACTTTCCGAAGGTAAAACCGATCTTCTAACAGGATTTGTCTCCAATCGCACCAAACGCAAGTTCGACGCTTTCCTTACCTTCGATCTAGCAACCGCAAAGATCGGTTTCGACTTCCCACCAAGGCCCGCGAAGAAAGCAGCGAAAAAAGCCGCGAAGAAGGTGAAGGAAGAATAACCGGAGAGCCGGTCTCCGACCGGCTATTACTCACCAATATGGAGCAGGCGTGTCTCACGCCTTGAGGCACGAGGGTGTCTCACCCTCCGATACAAACTCACGGTGAGACACCGTTTAGCCTCATGCCGTGGTGACACGGCAGCTCCTCTCAGATCGTCTCACGAACCGGAAATCACCTTCTTGCACCAGCTCAAGGCCATCAGCGAGTATCCCGTGCCGTAAGGCTGGTGGTAATCGTAGAGTGGATAATCCCACCATGAACCGTCTTTCTCTTGTTTGGAAACGATGAGGGCGGCGAGTTTTTCGGCATAGGGTTTTTGCTTTTCTGCAGGCAACAGTCTAACAGATTCGGTGAAGTAGTAGATGCCGTAGTAATAGAAGTATCCAGAGATTTTGAAATGGATGTCGTGGGGCTTGGGACGTTTGCGGGCGATGGAAAGCCAGCCTTCGCGTGCGAGGAAACGATCGGCCCATTCGATGATGACTTCATCGGTGATGCCATCGCGGCCATATACACGCAGCGCGGCGTTGCAGGCTTGCGAACGTGCGAGCGATCCAGCGGGGCGGTTGATATCGGCGCGGGGGCGCATGATATGATTGTGAGAATAACCGTATGTTTTGTCTGGAAATTGCTGACGCTTGATTGAATCGAGTGACGTGCCGACGAGCTTGTCGTTGAGTTTCAGTCCGAGTGTTTCGCGGCCTTCATGCATAGCGAGTAGAACCGTAGCAGAGGTGAATGATGTGGTGATGCCAGTGGGTTTCTGTGAGGTGAAATCGTCAAACA
>JANOKJ010000235.1:0-15851 GCA_031419275.1 Akkermansiaceae bacterium
GGCAACATCATGGCCGTTGTGGCGGTGTTGCTCATCCACATTGAGATAAAAGCTGTTCCTGCAAAAAACCATGTCGCGGTAGAAAGGAATTTACCTTTCCCAAGAAAGTTTAGCCGACTCGCCAGCCATCGGTCCAATCCCTGCGCCGTGAGCGCCGAAGCCAACGCAAAGCCTCCAAAAAACACAAAAATTAGCGGATTGGCGAAAGATGAAAGACTGGTCTTCACATCGCTCAGTCCCATCACTGCCGCAAGCACCGGAACCAACAACGCAGTTATACTCAAAGGCAATGCCTCGGTCATCCAAAGAAACGCAATAAAGGCGAAGAACCCCAGTCCCAGCCGCAGCTTTGCGGGATCAAGCCCCTCCATCACCGCTCCACTTTCCGGCAACGGCAAGAAATATACGATGCCCAGCAATAGTAATAAACTTGCAACTAACTTCATCACATGGGGTTTTTAGCCGATATTTTTGATCCGAACATCAAATTTGACTATAACCCGCTTTTTCTACACGCTCGCATCTATGAAACCCAATCGCATCTTTGCCCTTGCCTGCTGTGCACTCGGCTTGATTGCGTTTTCCCAGCTATTGATTGCTGGAATGGCTCTCGCGGCGCGCCTTGAAAGCAGCCAGAAAGTGCGTATTGTCGAACGCGAAGTCGAAAAACTTGTTCCGGTTCCACTACCAAATCCCGCACCCGCCATCCTTCTCGGCGCACAGCCCAGCACGAGCACTCTTCCAAATATCACCCTCGCTCCAACACCTCATAAAAATTCAGTCGCCGCACCTCCCGCTCCTGAGCCAAGCCAACTCGTCACCCCCGCTATCGCAGACCCTCGTGCAGAACGCTTGGTGAACGAGGCTCGAACCGCCCGCGTAGCCGGCGATATGGGAATGGCCATCGTCAAACTCGAAGAGGCTCTACTTCAATCCCCCAAAGAACCCAACGCCCTCTTCGAGCTCGGTCTCGTTCACGAACTTATGGGCGTTTATGAACAGGCGTCCATGTATTACGAGCAAGTTTTCCAGCTAGGCATCAGCGGATCCGGCGAACTTTATAAAGCCGCTGCCGCAAAACTCCGAGATGGCTTCGAACAGCCCGGCGAAATGCGCGGAAAAATCGCTCTCGGTCGCGTGCGTATTTTCAACGACCCTCAAGCAGATGGAGGAAAACTTGTAGCGCTTTCCATTCCCGTCAATAAAGCTCCTGACCAAGAAGTGAATTCATCCGAAATCGAAGTCTCCGTAACGTTTTTCAATAAATCCTCTAACGGAAAAATCACCCAGCTAGATGACGAATCATGGGTCACCGTTAATTGGAGCACTCTTCCCTTCGACTGGGCCGCCGGCGAAGAAACCCTGAGGGTCAACTATCAGATCCCTAAACGTGACAATCAAACCAACCACCTCTTCGGAGGAATCGACTATTACGGACAAGTCGTTACCTTGTCCTACAATGGCGAAATCCTGGACGTTCAAGCATGGCCAAGAGACCTCGCTGCTAAAATCGGCCAAGCCACGCCAAATACCGACCCCTCCAATTCTTTTCCTGAATTTCTCAGTAAAGACTCCTTGCCGCCAAACTTCGATCCAGACATCCCTCTTCTAAATCCTTTGCCATCCGAGTAACCACAACATGCAAATTTTCAGCGAAAACACACAAATTGGTGATTACATCATCTTGCAATGCTTGAGGGAGCATGAAGAAACTCGAACATGGTTAGCCAAACAAGTTTCCGTCGGACGGACAGTCCTGATCGATGAACTGAAACAAACTCATTCCACACACAGCCAAGCTTTTCTAGCGGACGTCAGAGCAAAGGCAGCAGTCGAACATCCACTCGTCGGATCCATTTATGAAGCCTCCACAGATCGCGGACTATGCTTCTGCGCTTACGAACTTCTACCGGGCGACACAGTCACACAACTTGCTCAAACACAAATCTCCTTCAAAGCCCAGCGTTTCGTGCATTTGCTACGCCGCATTGCCGAGGCAAACATTTATCACGAAACCCATCAAAACGCCACTTCGCCCCTCGGCCCTGATGATATTCACATCGACACTCAAGGCATTATCCGTCTCGAAAATCTGGTCATCCATGGCGAGCGAAATGAAGATCAATCGCTTCGGGACATTATTCATCTCGGCTCATTTTTCCAATCAGTGCTCGATCCGAATCACCCAGGAACCACACGCTGCCTAACACTTCTCGCATGGATGCGCGGCGAAGACACCGAACATTATTTAAGTTGGGCTAAAATCCGTGATTACTGTGAGCAAATTGAACAGCAACTCACTGAGCCATCAGAAATCCAAGCTCTTCCGACTACGGCCATTCCCGTAGAACAAAAAAGTTATTTGATGTGGGTATGGATCGCTTTAGGGGTCTTGCTGTTAGGCGGCGTAATCACATTCGCCATCACTAGGACTAAAAATGGATCTAGCATCGCGGAAACCAAACCAGCTTGGATCGAAGTGCCCGCGGGTAGCTACTCAACCATGAACGGCTTCGATTTCACCGTTGTCGCATTCTCCATTTCCAACCAAGAAGTCTCAATCGGAGAATACTCGAAGTTCATCAAAACTCTCGATCTTCTAGCTAAAGAATCTAACGATCATGTTTTCAATCATCCTGACCAACCCAAAAGCAAAACCAGTCACAAGCCCAACCATTGGGACGATCTATACGATTCCGCTTTAAAATCTAAACCTTGGAACAACATCAAAATCAATCTCAACACTCCCGTAGTGGGAGTCGATTGGTGGGATGCTTACGCTTACGCAAAATGGAAAAAATGCGCTCTCCCTACCCAAGAGCAATGGCTAGCCGCATTGGTCAGCCAAAGCAAAGATTACTCAACCATTCCCGTCAGCGCATGGCCACCAGCCAATGAAACTCCCGATCGCACCACCAACGGCATTCTCGCCATGGCTGGTTCCGTCGCGGAATGGACTGCCGAACCTCGCGTAAGCCCGTCAAATCCACTCGGAAAACCCCAATGGGTCGTCATCGGCGGATCTTACCGCAAGCCAGGCAAGGGCTCGCTGAGCCAAGAATGGATCGAAGATCGCTCCACCCGTAGAGACGACCTCGGATTCCGTATCTGT
Organism: Akkermansiaceae bacterium; assembly: GCA_031419275.1. Taxonomy (GTDB): domain Bacteria; phylum Verrucomicrobiota; class Verrucomicrobiia; order Verrucomicrobiales; family Akkermansiaceae; genus Luteolibacter. The sequence continues at coordinate 3,113 of JANOKJ010000235.1, forward strand.
CAGCCTAATTGAGTTTCTTTGTGATCATTAAATCACCTGAAATCTTATCACGTAGCAATTACTCATTCTTCATTGCCAATTATCAAAATCAACAACACTCATGAAATTACAACGCTATCTATACACAGCACTTATTGGTGCCATTCTCAGTTTTGGAACCGCCCACGCAACCATCGATGGCTGGACCACTGACTTCGAGGCAGCCAAAAAACAAGCCGCTGATGAAAATAAAAATTTGATTCTTTATTTCACTGGTTCCGATTGGTGCGGATATTGCATCAAACTTACGAAAGACGTCTTTTCTCAAGACGCATTCAAAAACGCAGTAAAAGATAAATTCATATTGGTTGAACTCGATTTCCCTAAAAAGCCTGAAAATATTTCCAAACTATCCGAGGCTCTTATCGCTCAAAACGCTGCCCTCAAAAATAAATATTCCCTGAAAGAAAGATTCCCTTCGGTCTATCTAACTGACGCCAACGGCAAACCTTTCGCGCGAACCGGATCTTTACCTATCGGCCCAAAAACCTACGTGAAACATCTGGATCAACTCCTCGCTGTGCGTGAGACCAGTGAATCCGCATTTACCGAGGCGAAAGACATGGAAGGATCCAATAAAGCAAAATCAATGATGTTCGCCGTCGGCTCCTTAGGCCTCGGCGACGAATTGGAATCCACTTTCTATGCCAATGAACTTGAGGTCATCAAAGCAAGCTCTCCAGAGGCCGCGAAAGAAATGGAGGAGAAAAAATCACTGGCAGATTTCCAAAACCAACTCAACGAGCTGGGCGCAAAAAAAGATCATGAAGGAATAGTCGAACTCATCGATAAGAAATTAGCCACTGGAGAGTTTGAAGGCGAAATCAAACAACAAACCATGATCTTCAAAGCGATTTCACTTAATCAACTCAAGAAGACTGAAGACGCGATCAAAACACTCGACGAAGCAAAAGCCATAGCGCCAACAGGCCGTTTTTCCCAACAAATCGACTCGATCAAAAAGCGTATCGAGGCCCAAAACGCCAAATAATCCGTTTTTGATTTTTAAAAAAGCATCGGGAGCCTCTCTCGATGCTTCTTCTTTTAGTAATCTCTCAAATGTAATTTCTCGATCATCCTGTATTATTGAGGTAGCTTCCCCCAGCACATGACCCTTCAGGAACTCGGTTGGACCCAGGAACTCGAAACCGCCTTCGCGCCTTACCGCGAAAAAGGCTGGATTCCTGCGCGCCTAATTCGTGAAACCTCGATTAATTTTTCCGCCTTTCTCGATGGCGGCGAAGAAATCCACTGCATCCTCTGCGGTCGCCTGTGGAACGCTGCGGAAATCGATTCCGATCTCCCTGCCGTCGGCGATTGGGTAGCGATTGAGGAGGGTAATGAAAATCAACCCCACATCATCCGCGCTCAACTTCCGCGCCGTACGGTGTTTTCACGAAAAATGCCAGGCAACAGCAGCCAAGCACAAATCATCGGCACCAACATCGACATCGTCACCGTCGTGACCGATGCGGGATCTGACTTCAACTTGCGCCGTCTCGAACGCTATCTCGCCCTAATTCATAAAAGCGGCGCGAAGCCCGTGGTGCTTCTCAACAAGTCCGATCTATTTACCAAAAAAGAACTCTCCGAAGCAGCCGCGGAAATCGCTGCCATTTCCCCAGACGCAACCATTCACATCACCTCCGCACTCAAGGGAAATGGACTGAAAGCCATCCGTTCACACCTTAAGCCGGGAATTACGATGTGCATCGTAGGTTCGAGCGGCGTCGGCAAATCAACTCTAGTCAACCAACTTTACGGCGAAGAATGGCAATGGACCAGCGAGGTCAATGAAACCACAGGTAAAGGCCGTCACACCACCACTTGCCGGGAACTCGTTCCGTTAGATTCCGGTGGTATGTTGATCGACAATCCCGGGATGCGTGAAATCCAAATGTGGACGGATGAATTTACGCTTCGCGCCAGTTTCGAAGACATCGCCAAACTCGCCAACGAATGTAAGTTCTCCGACTGCAGCCATGAGCGTGATACCGGCTGCGCGATACGCAAAGCCGTAGAACAAGGCGCGCTCGATCCCGCCCGCTATGAATCTTTCCTTAATCTTGAAACTGAAATCGAAGCACTCCGCAAGCGAGCCAAGAAACGCCAAATGGCAACCGAGCGCTGGTTCAAACGCAACCATCGCGTCAAAGCCCGCAACCTAGATGACCGAATCCAACTTGAAAAAGACGAACGTGGTGAAATTTAAAAATTATCTAACATTTATTTTACTTCTGACGAGTGCACTCGTGCCGCAGGCTCAAGCGCAGTTGGAAAAACTTTTGAAAGGATCTCCAACCAATGGAAAGACCGCAGAAGCAACGGCGATTAAAATCAGCGATCAGCTTGAAATCTGGAAAAAGCAAGTCGGTGAAGATCAAGACAAGTTATCAAAGTATACTGACGAAACCACGCTGCCTCCTAAAATCAATCTGTCGGATTTGGATAATCGCAAGCTCACCTTGGAACACACCCAATCCGCTATCAAAAGACATTTTGACACGCTTAAAGGCATCGAAGAAAACAAACTCGCTCTCGAAGCCGCCAAGACAGCAGCTAACGAATGGAACGGATACGGCGAAAAACCTCCAGAATCGATCCTCGTTGTGGACGAGCTGATCAACCGCAAACAATCCATCGCGGAAAAAAAGACATCGGATCAATCCTCACGGGTCATCTACGAACGCACACTCAACGAGTGGATTGAAGATTCGAAGAAAGCCGAGGAGCGCATCACCGCCGCACAGAAAGCCCATGATGCTGGCGTCGATCAAAAGCTTACAACCCTCTGGAATTTGGAAGCAGAGAAGGAAAAGCAACGGCTGCTTTTCATTAAATCCAGCGCTCTGAAGCACTCGATCTCCGCGCTCGAAATCAACGTGCAAACGCACGATGTTGAATCGGCTCTCCTGGATAAAAAGATCCGCGAAGCAAATCAAACCGCATTACTTAGCGAAGCGGACATTGCGAAAATCAAAGATGCATCCTCTGATAGGCAAAAATCCTTGAGAGCCGAAACCGAAGCTCTCAGAAGTCGCCAGAGCAAAGCTTCTACAGACGAGGCCAAGGCGCTTGCTGAATTGGAAAAAATCAAAGCTGCCGAAAAGCCGGATCCAGTAGCCATCGAACTTGCAGAAATCACTTACGAAGCGGCGCAAGCTCGCGTGGCTTCCCTTCAACAAATGATCAGCTCGCTTGAATCATTTAGCCAAATCGAGGCGTTCATCCCCGAAGCTTATCAACAGCGCTTGGTTTTACTGAATCCAAAATCCACATCTGCCGAACGGAAAGAATCCATTGCCTCCCTCCAATCTCTCCAACAACGACTCACCGCATGGGAAATCATTGCGAACAATGAGCTCAAAGCCATCACCGCAGCAATCAGCAATCAACAAGCGCGTTCCACCGCGTTTCCTGCGGATGACCCTAGACTCTCCGCACTAAACCGCATCCGCGCCACTCTCTGGGAAAGGCAATCTCTCATCCAAAGGCTCACCCAAAGCATTTCCACTCAAATCCGAACTCTCAATAGCTGGTTATCCGCTTATCTAATAACAAACAAAACTCCATGGCGTGAAAAAGCCACGGACTCCTTCAGTCAATTTTGGACTTCTGTAAATCAAATCTGGAATATTTCGGTGAAACAATACGAACAGGTCATCGAACGCGATGGTCAGAAAATCGTGCAGTTGCGGGATGTCACACTCGGATCCGTCATCACCGCACTTATCCTGTTCATCTTTGCTTATCTGGTCGCCGCAAGCATTAGCCGGCGAATTCAGCACATCCTCGTAAGGCGTAAAATCATCGGAGACAACCAAGCACGCACCCTGCGCAACTGGCTCATGCTCATTGTTGGAATTCTGTTAGCTCTGGCAACTCTCAACTGGCTGAAAATCCCCCTGACCATCTTCGCCTTTCTCGCAGGCGCACTCGCCATCGGAGTAGGTTTCGGAACTCAGACGATCATTAAAAATTTCATCTCCGGAATCATTCTCCTGTTCGAACGCAAAGTGCGGGTGGGTGATACGATCGAAGTCGATGGCATTGTCGGTGTCGTTTCTGAAATCAACACTCGCTCTTCGATTATCCGAAGCATCAATGGCATCGAAAACCTTATCCCTAACTCGCTCTTTCTCGAAAATCGTGTTGTGAACTGGACGCTGAACAACCGGTTGATCCGCAGAGAAATCAAACTCGGCGTCACCTATGGATCATCAACCCAGGATGTAATCAAAATCCTCACCGATGCAGCCGAGCGTCACGGCTTGGTGCTGGATGATCCCGCACCCATTGCCGCGCTTTCAAATTTTGGCGATAATTCGTTAGATTTCAGCCTCTACTTCTGGATTGAGCAAAACGACAAAACCAATACGATTGTTGTAGAGAGCGATTTGAGAATGATCATCGAAAAACGCCTGACCGATGCCGGGATCGTGGTGCCATTCCCACAACGCGATGTGCATCTCACGACTTCCCAACCCTTGCAAATTAAAATCCATTCCGGCGATTCCCCAGAATAACTCCTCTTGCCGCCATCGTGCCAATCATCACTGAATCGACTTATCGCGCTCCCAAATGGCTGATCGGCGGCCATTTACAAACAATCCTTCCAACTTTTCGTCGCGTGCCGGCACTCACGCCAAGCTCTGAACGACTTGAGTTAGATGATGGCGATTTTCTCGATCTCGATTGGATAGCCTCTAATAACCGCAAACTCGCCATTCTCTCACACGGCCTTGAGGGAAGCGCGAGCTCAATATACATGCGTGGGATGGCCATCGCTCTCATGAAGCGCGGCTGGGATGTCCTAGCATGGAATTTTCGTGATTGCAGCAAAGAGCCGAATCGCCTGCTTTCCTCCTACCACAGCGGAAAAACCGATGATCTTGAACGTGTGATCCAACATGCCATCGCAAAGCGTCAGTATGATCGCATCGATCTAGTTGGTTTCAGCCTCGGTGGAAATCTGATCCTCAAATACATCGGCGAGCGCGGTAAAAACATTCATCCCACCCTTCATCGCGCCGTGGCGATATCCGCACCTTGTGAGCTTGCGTGTTCTTCTCACGAACTTTCGAAATGGCAGAACCGAATCTACATGCAGCGATTTCTGAAAACCCTCCGCGCGAAAATTAGAGTGAAGCATGCTAGATTTCCTGAATCACTGGATCTCAGCGGCATTTCGAAGATTAAAAATTTCTCGCAATTCGATGATCGATTCACTGCTCCCATCCATGGCTTCGAAAGCGCTTTGGATTACTGGACTCGAAATAGCTCACGGCAATTCCTCCCATCGATTCGCATTCCCACACTCCTCATCAACTCCGCCAACGACCCAATTCTCGGACCGCGGTGCTATCCAGTTGAAGAAGCCAAAGCCAGCGAATACTTTTACCTGGAAATTCCAAACCAAGGCGGGCATGTGGGATTTGGCGCTGGCTCGGAATTCTGGTCGGAAAAAAGAACGGCAGAATTTTTATCATCAGTCTAAGCTTGCTATATTCGCTCTCTTTCCTTCATTTTATCTGTGATGATTGGTTTTATAAATACTTGGTGGGACGCTCTGAACTTTGATCTCCAGATTTTTTACGGAATCGCCATCGTGTCGCTGATCATCTTGGTGTTTCAAATGATCACGACCCTTTTCTTTGGAATGGATGGAGTCGATGGCATTGATATCGGCGATCACGATTCCGGCATGGGCATTTTCTCTGTTCGTGGAATCACAGCGTTTTTCACCGGATTCGGCTGGACTGGCGTTATCTGCACGAAAGCCGGGGTAGGTTTAATCCCAACCGTTATTATCGCATTCGTCGTCGGCTTCAGTTTGATGCTGATCATTTACCTGATGATCCGCTCGCTCGTGCGCTTACAATCAAACGGTAAATTGGATTACTCCAATGCTATCGGCCAAATCGCCACCGTTTACCTCACTATCTCTCCTGTCCAGCGAGCTGGCGGACAAGTCGAAGTCATGATCCAAGATCGCCTCACAACCGCGGAAGCTTTACAAAAAGGCAGCCAGCCATTGTCGCCCGGAACAAAAGTAAAAGTTACAGGCATCATTGGAGCCTCAACTCTCATCGTCGAGCCTCTCGACTAACCACTCACATCTCAACCACCCAACCTAACAAATTATGCATATCATTATTGGAGTCGTCGCGGTCATCGCCACTTTATTTATCTTTCTTGTTGCCATTCTCATGCGCTATCGGCGCTGCCCTTCAGATAAAATTCTGGTGGTTTACGGTAAAGTCGGTGGTGGTAAATCCGCAAATTGCCATCACGGTGGTGCGGCCTTCGTTTGGCCGGTATTCCAAGATTACCAATACCTCGATCTCACTCCTCTTCCGATCGATATCCAGTTAACTGGTGCACTTTCCAAACAAAACATTCGGGTCAACACTCCATCCACTTTCACCGTCGGTATCTCCACCGAGCCGGGCGTCATGGAAAACGCCGCTGAGCGCATGCTCGGACTGAACATGGAGAGCGTGAAGGAACTCGCGAAGGACATCATCTTCGGTCAGATGCGCGTGGTCATCGCTACCATGGACATCGAGGAAATCAACGCCGACCGCGACAAGCTCATCGCCAACATCTCCATGGGCGTCGAAGTCGAATTGAAAAAAGTCGGACTTCGTCTCATCAACGTCAACGTTCAGGACATCACCGATGCCTCGGGATACATCGACGCGCTCGGACAAGAAGCCGCTTCCAAAGCGATCGCCGAAGCCAAAGTCAAAGTCGCCATGGCGGACCGCGATGGCGAGAGCGGTGCCGCTGCGATGCAGCGTGACAAACGGATCAACGTGGCAGCAGCCAACGCTGAAGCGACCCGAGGAGAAAACACCTCGCTGATCGATGTTGCGAATTCCGATGCGCAACGCCGCAGTGCTCAAGCGGAAGCCGAGCGCATCGCGATGGCTGCAGAAAAAGTCGCCGAAGCGAAAGTGCTCGAAGAAGCTTACGTTTCCGAACAAGCAGCAGAACGTCAGCGCGCAGAGCGTGACAAAGCGACTCAATATGCGGACATCGTGGTTCCTGCACAGATCGCAAAAGATCGTCAGATCGTCGAAGCGGATGCCGAAGCCGAGCGAGTTCGTCGTATCCAACAAGGTATGGCAGACGCGGTTCGCGCAGCGAAACAAGCGGAAGCGGATGGTATCAAGTATGTTCAAGAGGCGGAAGCCGGCGGTATGAAAGCCAAGCTTTTCGCGGAAGCGGAAGGAGCCAAAGCCGTACTCGAAGGAAAAGCGAAAGGTTTCGAAGACCTCATCAAAGCTTGTATGGGACCAGCTGGTGCGCAAAACATGCTAGTCACCGAGCTCTTGCCACAACTCGTCCGCGAGCAAGTGCAAGCCATCGCCAACCTCAAGATCGACAAGATCACCGTGTGGGACAATGGCAACGGTGCCGACGGAAAATCCAGCACCGCGAGTTTCCTCTCCGGCCTGGCTGGCGCCGTTCCACCGCTTCATGAAATAGCAAAAAATGTCGGCGTGGAACTTCCCCAATACCTCGGCAAGCTAGACAGCGGCAAACCGCCGATCGCACCTGTAATACCTACAGCCACAGACACCAACCCTGGTTTGTAAGCTTTAGAGCACTTCAAAACCTCACACCTGCCACAAATGGCGAGTGTGGGGTTTTTTGTTGCGCTTAGCGCAGCCTCTTATCGCTTGCGCTGTCTTCACTTAGCACATATCAAATTCATCTCTTAGCTCCCGTAGTTCAACGGATAGAACAAGGGTTTCCTAAACTCTAGATACAGGTTCGATTCCTGTCGGGAGCATTTTTAGAGAATGTCTTAAAAATCAAGAAAAGAGGGATTCAACCGCAGATGGATAGGATGAACGCAGATAAAGAGATGGGATAAAAACCGTAGATGCCTAAAGCCTTCGGCATTTTATCATTCTTCCATCTGCGTCTATCCTGTCCATCTGCGGTTAAAATTCCAACCCTAGCTGCGAATCCTACTATGAAAATACTTCTCTCACTTCTCGCTCTGTGTTTGCCGCTCTTCGCGGCGGACAAACCCAATATTCTTTGGATCGTCAGTGAGGATAATTCTTCGCATTGGATTGGCTGCTACGGAAATGCCCAAGCGCAAACGCCTCGCATTGATGAGCTTGCGAAAGAAGGCTTTCTGTTTGAGCACGCGTATTCAAATGGTCCGGTATGCGCCGTTGCGCGATCGACCATTTTGCTCGGCGCGTATGCTCCGACGGCTGGCACACAGCACATGAGGTCACGCCATCCTATTCCCCAGAAATACCGACCCAATGTCGAATACCTCCGCGCGGCTGGTTATTACTGCACCAACAACTCGAAGACCGATTACAATTTCAAAGGCAACGACAACTCTTACTGGGATGAATCTTCTAACAAGGCGCATTACAAAAATCGTCCGGATGGAAAACCATTCTTCGCCATTTTCAACATCACCGACACGCACGAAAGTTCGCTTTTCAATAAGGCCCCCGCTGAACCGCAGCGTTTGAAGCCAGTCGATATCAATCTTCCACCTTACTTGCCAGACCTCCCAGAAATCCGCAAAGACATGGCCCGTTATCACGACCGTATCACGGATATGGATACGAAGGTTGGAAAAATCATCGATGATCTTGAAAAGGCAGGCCTAGCAGACAACACCATCGTCATCTACAACTCAGATCACGGCGGGATCCTACCACGAGGTAAACGCTATCTCGAAGAAACGGGTGTGAAAATTCCACTGGTGATTCGTATTCCAGAAAAACTTCAAAAGCTCTCCCCTTTTAAAGCCGGTCAGCGCGTCACCGAACCCGTTTCGTTTGTTGATTTTTCCGCTACCCTCCTATCACTCGCTGGCATCGATACTCCGTCACAAATGCAAGGACGACCTTTTCTCGGCGAGAAGCGTGTAGAACCCGCCGCTGATGAAATGGAGTTTCTCTATGCGGATCGCTTCGATGAGCTTTACGGAATGCGTCGTGGTTTGACCGATGGCAAATGGAAATACATTCGTAATTTCCAGCCTCACCTTCCAAACGCGCCTTACTCATTTTATCAATTCGGTCAACCAGGTTGGGTGGCTTATCAAAAGGCATGGAAGGCCGATGAATTCTGTGGCTATCACAAAGCCCTTTGGGAAGCCCCAGGAAGCTCCGAGCAACTTTACGATCTAACAGCTGATCCATGGGAAATGAATAACCTCGCCAAAGATTCCGCACATTCTGGAAAGCTTGTAGCGTTGCGTGAACGCTTGAAAGCCACCATGAAAGAAACTCACGACACTGGTCTCATACCGGAGCCTTTGTTCGAGGCACTCGCAGGTAAAGATGCCATCTCGTCCCACGTGCAAAGCGAATCCTTCGACATCAACAAAGTCACCGACCTCGCCTTCGCCGCCACCGAGATGAAAGAAAAGAATCTCCCAACCTTTCGCGAGGCAGTGAAATCCAAAAATCCCGTCGAACGCTATTGGGGAGTGAATGGTTTGCTTCAACTCACCGGAAAATCCACCGAAGTAAAACCGGATGACTTCACGCCGCTCCTGAAAGATGCAGAACCCATCATCCGCACGACCGCAGCCGAAGCCCTTTTCAAGCTCGATCAAAAAGACATCGCAGCACAAGCACTCATCGCCGACGTGGCGAAAGCAATGAACTCCACTTCATTGCTCAACCTACTCAACACCATCCGCCGCCTAGATCTGTTAGACCAACTCCCTAAAGATTGGGCCAAAGGCAAAGGCATCAAAGACGCGGATTTCGATTACATCAAAAGATTCACGGAGCGGACTGGAGAATAGGAAATTTAAGTTTCATCAACGCCCCACTCGTAATGGCATCATTTTACAAGGAGAGAGGAGAATGGTGAGGAGAGGAGGAATTGATCACATCCATTCCAATCTCTTCTTCTCCTTGATCTCCTCTCTCCCTGTCAAAAAATGCTGGTACTTCACCAACCAATAATTCGGCTGGTGGCGATGCGGAGGGCGACTTCTAGGATGGCGGCTTCCGGGTGGGTCATGGGGATGGAGACTTTACGGAGGGATTTGTCTGCGATTTCCTGGCGGGAAATGGAGAGCATGTAAGGTGCACGCTCGGGATCGTCACGTAAGCTGAGTTCGAAGGTGCTGGTGGCTTTTTCCGTTTTATGGAACAGCTTAGCCTCAGTGGCGCGGCCTTGCAGAAGGGCGAGGACCGCGCCGATATCGGAAAGGCCCCATTTCATGATGATTTTGTTTTCCCAATCGAATTGCTTTTCGCCGCTTTGCGGCGCGGCATCGAGAAAGATCGCTCCTTTATCCGCATTGAGGCTGAAGCGGATGGCTCCGCCGCTGCCGCGTGAGTTGGGTTTATAAATGGCGTAGTCGTTCGAGTAGGTCTTAATGGCTTGTTCAGGTAATGTGTCATTCATAGCGTGTTCACTTGAACATATTTAAGATGGCACTGGCAAGATTAAAATTCTGGATCTTCAAAAAGATAGGCTTTGGTGAGACTTTTGGAATGAAGAGTTTTTGACCACGAATAACGCGAATGGGCACGAATAAGAAAAATCTGGTTCAGTAATTCTGAATCTTAAAAATTCGTGATATTTGTGAAATTCGTGGTTAAAGCTCTTCATTCAGTGAATCACTCATCCTGAGGTGCGGTATCTGTATCGGTCTCCGGAGATTCCGAGGATTCGATGCTGATGGAGCCTGTTGACTCGCTGTCTTCGCCGTCTGGGATGACCAAGGAAATGTCCTGAAGTTTCTCGCCGGCTTTGAGGCTGAGAAGTTTCACGCCTTGGGCAACGCGTCCAGTTTCGCGGATATCGCTGACACGGATGCGGATACTCTGACCCGTGGAAGTCATGAGCATGAGTTCATCGGCTTCAGTGACAGCAACGGCACTTACGACTTGGCCGGTTTTCTCGGTGATGTTGAGTGTTTTTACTCCACGTCCCCCACGACGCAATGCGCGGTAGCTGGAGAAGGTGGTGCGTTTACCGAGACCATTTTCTGATGCGACTAGGAGCATGGATTCTTCTGAAACGATCGCCATTCCGACTACGATATCATCTTTTTTCAAGCGTATACCAGTGACTCCAGCAGTAGCTCGGCCTTGTGGGCGGATCTGTGGTTTGCCTTCTTCTTCGGCATCGATTTCTTCGGTATCTTCCTCTTCTCCTTCTTGGAGTTCGCCTTGAGCTTTTTTGTAAACGCCTTCGGTGAACTTGATGCACATGCCATTGCGAGTGACGAGCAGGATTTCATTTTCACCTGTTGTTAGATTCACTCCGATGAGGTCGTTTCCTTCATCAAGGTTGATGGCGGTTAAACCTGCTTTTCGGTAATTACGGAAATCGTGGAGAGCCGTTTTCTTGACCTTTCCGTTGCGAGTAGCGAAGAAAACAAAGCCTGCGTCTTCGTTGAAAGTGATGTCGTTTCCGTTTTCATCCGTCTTGCGTTCCAAGCGAAGCAATGCCGCAATTTTTTCCTCCGGCTTAAGATCGAGCACGTTCTTGATGCTACGGCCAACAGAAGTGCGTGAACCTTCGGGCAATTCATAAACGCGTTCTACATAGACGCGTCCCGTATTGGTGAAAAACAGGAGGTAATCGTGAGTCTGGACGGAGAAGAGATGCTCGACGAAATCATCTGGCTCGTCTTTTGCAGTCGCCTTGGTTTCCATTCCTTTGAGGCCTTTGCCACCACGGCCTTGCAAACGGTATTCGCTAGCAGGTGTGCGCTTGATGTAACCGCGATGTGAGAGCGTGACGATCATCGCATCGTTAGCGATGAGGTCTTCCATCGCAACCTCGCCGACTTCTGCGACGATAGGGCATTTACGAGGACTTGCGTACTTCGCTTTGATCGCTTGTAGCTCGTCTTTGATGATGTTGAGCACGCGCTCTTCACGAGCAAGGATGTCGAGGAAATCGGTGATCTCCACGAGGATGCCATCGTATTCCCCTTTAATCTTATCGCGCTCAAGACCCGTGAGCTGATAGAGGCGAAGTTCGAGGATCGCGTTTACCTGACGCTCAGAGAAGACGTATTTATCTCCCTGAACTGCTGCTTGTGAACGAAGGAGAATGCCGAGTCCTTCTGCGGTTTTGGTGGAGAATTTGTAAGCAGCAAGGCGCTCACGAGCTTCGTCGCGGTTTTTCGAATCGCGGATGATCTTGATGAAATCGTCAAGGTGGCCGAGCGCGAGAAGATAGGCTTCTAACAGTTCCGCACGCTCTTCAGCTTTTCCGAGAAGATAACGAGTGCGGCGGATGACAACCTCGCGGCGGTGCTCGATGTAGCAATCGATCGCTTCCTTGAGAGAAAGTTGTTTCGGGCGCTTCTCGTGAATCGCCAGCATGTTGACGCTGAAAGAAGTTTCGAGTGCCGTGAGTTTGAAGAGTTGGTTGACGACAACCTGCGGGCGGGCGTCGCGTTTCAGTTCGATCTCGATGCGGGTTTCCTCATCGGAGAGGTCGCGCATGCCGGAGATGCCGGTGAGGATTTTCTCATTCACGAGTTCCGCGATACGAGTTTGCAGCACCGCGCGGTTTACTCCGTATGGAACCTCGCGGATGATGATCATGGATTTTCCATTTTCGTTTTCCTCGATCTCCACTTTACCGCGAAGTCGCATCGAACCACGTCCGGTGCGGAAGTAATCTTCAATGCCGCGGATACCGCGGATTTCGCAAGCGACCGGGAAGTCCG
>JANOKJ010000236.1:0-14191 GCA_031419275.1 Akkermansiaceae bacterium
CGACGGCGGCCACGGCGTGCAGGAGCAACGCAGTTTCCTCGTTTCTGCAGGAGACTACGTCGCTGGCTTCGATCCTGATTGCCAGTTGGATTACCTCGGCAAAGACGCGGGCGGAAAAGTGAAATTCATCGCGCTGGATCAAAACCTCCAAGCGGTTGCTGTCCAAAACCTGCGCTATCGCATTAACGAAGCGAAATACGTTTCGGTGCTTCGCAAAGACGATAACGGCAACATGAGCTATGAATCACAAAAGCGTGATACGGTGTTGAGCGAGGAAAAAGATATCAGCTGGGCAGCCGGTCCTGTGGAAATCAGTTTGGACACCCGCAAGGTTGGTCATTTCACCTTCCAAGTGATCAACGATGTGAACGATGTGATCTGTGAATTTCCTTACCGCGTGGTCGGCAAAGGAGATGAAGATAAAAACCTTGAGCGGGATGCAGAGCTGACTCTCACCATCGCGCAACCCAAAGTGCAGGCAGGCGGTGAAGCGGAAGTATCTATCGTCGCTCCTTATGCGGGCGCGGGCTTGATCACGATTGAACGTGAAAAAGTTCTTCATGCGCAGTGGTTTACTGCCGATACCAAGGCGAGTGTGCACAAAGTGAAAATTCCAGCGGGGCTGGAAGGAACCGTTTATTGCAATGTCTCGTTCGTGCGTTCGATGGATTCGCCCGATGTGTTCATGACCCCGCTGAGCTACGCCACCCAGCCACTCACCATCGAACCAACGAATCGAATTCTCAATGTTGAACTCTCTGTGCCGAAAGAAGTGAGACCCGGACAGGCATTGAAAATCAATTACCGTGCGGACCGCGCTTCGCGGATCGTGCTTTATGCAGTGGACGAAGGTATTCACCAAATCACGCGCTATAAACGCCCTGATCCCTTAGGTTTCTTTTTCCGCAAACAAGCGCTCGAAGTCCGCACCCAGCAATGGTTCGATCTGTTGCTGCCAGAATACCGTTTCATCAAAGAACACGCGGCCTTCGGCGGCGACGGCGATGGTGAATATGGCGAACTGTCGATGACGCTCAACCCGTTCAAACGCAAACGCGATGCACCGGTCGTCTGGTGGTCGGGCATTCAAAGCGCCGGGCCGGAAAGCAAAGAAATCTCCTACACTGTGCCCGACTACTTCGCCGGAACGCTTACGGTCATGGCGGTCGCAGTCACAGAAACCCGCGCTGGCTCCGCGCAAACCTCCGCGCTGGTGCGCTCACCTCTGGTGCTCACACTCAACTCACCCACTACAGTCACTCCCGGTGACGAGTTTGTGGTTTCTGTGACTCTGACAAACCTGTTAGAAAAAGAAGGGCTCTCGAATATCGCGCTCAGAGTCGAGCCATCGTCGCACTTGCAGCTCATCGGTGATGCCGGAGCGGAAGTCTCCGTGGAAAAATCACGCGAAGTCACCAAACGTTTCCGCTTCAAAGCACTGGATTCTCTTGGCTCGGGCAGCGTGAAATGTTTCGCGAAATCTGAAACGGAATCCGCCGTGCGCACGGAGACGATGAGCATACGTCCGGCATCCCCGTTCCGCACACAAGTGCGTAGCGCCTACATACGCACCGCGAAACACGAGCAAGAAGTCACCCGCAGCTTATATGACGCTTACCGCCGCAGCGAAGTGGTCGCTTCTCCGTTACCGGTCGTGCTCGCGCTCGGCATGCGGGATTACATGAATGCGTATCCATACGACTGCACCGAGCAACTGACGAGCAAAGGCATGACTTTGCTTGCGTATCGCTCGATGGAGGCATTGCCGCAACAAGGCGATCTAACCACAAACACCATATCAACTGTCATCGACCAACTGAGCAGCCGTCAAAGCAACAGCGGCGGCTTCGGTTACTGGCGCGGCAGCACCAGTGAAAGCGATGATTTCCTCAACTGCTACGCCACGCATTTCCTGAGAGAAGCGAATGACGCGGGCTTTTCCGTAGACTATGATTTGCTCAACAATGCATCTAACAAGATGAAAAAAATCTGCGAATCCGGCGACATTACCAATCTGGAAATGGCCGACCGCAAAGCCTACGCGATATACCTACTAGCCCGGCAAGGAGAACGTCCGAATAGCTTAGCATCGCTGCGGGAGTCGCTGGATCGCACGCAAAAAGGCTTATGGCAAAACCGCCTGTGCGGCAGTTTCATGGCGGCAACGTATCTGCTGCTTCAGGAAAATGACAAAGCCGATGAGATTGTGAAAACCTGGAAACTCGCAACAGCCGATCAATATAAAATCGGCGAAGACTATTGGTCGCGCCCAGATGTGGACAAACTAATGTCGTTTGCGATACGCGCCCGCCATTTTCCCGATGCGGTTAAAAACTACGGCTACGCCGATTGGCAACAGCTCTATGGCGTCTTGTGGAAGGATCAATACAACACCATCACTGCCGCTTGCGCGACGCTGGGCATGCGCGAGTTTTCCAAAGTCGTGAAAGCCAACGCGTTTGAATTTGAAATCGATGCACTCCCCCGAGCTGGTACCGCTCCAATCTCACTTCTCAAAACGAAAGAGATTTTCGGAATGGCTCCGTTTGCGGAAAATATGAAAGCACTGCAATTCCGTCTCGATCAAAAAGACGGCGATCAAGGGCTATTCTATCAGGTCGTCGAAGAAGGATTTGATCGCCAACTACCAAGCAAGCCGCAGAAGGATGGAGTCGAAGTGTATCGCGAAATCACTACAAAGGATGGCAAACCGATCGAATCCATGACAGTCGGCGACTCGTTGAAAATGACCCTGAGGGTTCGTAACATTAGTAAGATTCCGTTAGGAAATTTGGTGATGATCGACCTTCTTCCAGGTGGATTTGCCATGGAGCCCGGCAACATGAAAGCAGGTGTCGGCACGGTTTCTGGAACGGAACGCGTCGATATGCGCGAGGATCGGAACTTATTCTTCTTCTCTCTCCAAGGAGCGAAAGACCTGAAAATCGAATACGAACTGCGAGCAACCAGCGCCGGAGAATTCGTGGTGCCGCCGTTGTTTGCGGAGTCCATGTATGACCGTGGCGTCAATGGCGTGGGGATGGGTGGTCGCATCAAAGTCGTCACACGAGAGTGAAAAGCAAACGTTTTAGATTTCTACGCAAATTGATTTTTAGCAGCGGCATCATCCTGCTGCTGCTGGGAATCCTTTGGCTGACGATTCCACGTTGCGAACTTTACCGCGAAGATCTCACGTGGTCGCCGGTGTTGCGCGATCGCGATGGCAATGTCCTTCACCTTGGTTTGGCGAAGGACGATCGATATCGCATCCGCGTGCCGCTAGATCAGGTTTCCCCAACCATGCGTCGCGCGACCTTGGCCTACGAAGATGAACATTACTTTTCTCATCCTGGAGTGAATCCGCTCTCGCTATTGCGTGCGGCGGCGGGCCGGTTTCAAAGCGTTTCACGTGGCGGAGGTTCTACCATTTCCATGCAGTATGCGCGACTACGCTTTCAGTTAAAAACGAGAACGTTTGCCGGTAAGCTTCAACAAATTCTTTGCGCGATTCAGTTAGAGAAATATTATACGAAGAAACAAATCCTCGAAGCTTATTTCAATACCGTGCCGTATGGTGGTAATGTCGAAGGAGTTTCTGCTGCAAGCCTGCGCTGGTGCGGCAAGGAAGCTCACGAGCTGGAACTCGCTGAGTCGGTGGCGCTGGTGATGGTGCCCCAGCGTCCTGCGGCGCGCCAACCCCGTGCTGGTTCTGAGGCATCACCTGATACACTCGCTGCTCGGAATCGCCTGCTAGAAAAACTCGGACATACGGACAAAATGTTGGCTGAGTATCGCTGGGAACAAATTCCTTTGCCGCGTGAAATGCCGCACCTGGCGCGTCGCATGAGAGGCGCTGGATCAGAATCGACGATTGATCGCCAATTACAAATCATCGTTGAGCGAACCGTTCATGATTATCTTTTGCGCGTGGAGGAAAAAGGCGTAGGCAATGCTGCGGTGATGATCGTGGATGCGCCGACACGTGAGGTGCGCGCTTATGTTGGATCGGGCGGATTTTTTAACGATAAGATCGAGGGTCAAATCGATGGTTTGCGCACCAAGCGCTCACCCGGCTCGCTCTACAAGCCTTTCATTTTCGGGCTGGGAATTGAGCAGGGATTACTGCATCCCAACACCCTGCTTGCCGATGCGCCGATGCGTTTTCACGACTACAATCCTGAAAATAACGAACGTGATTTTATCGGTCCGGTAAAAGCAAGCGAAGCTCTCTATCGAAGTCGAAACCTTCCTGCACTCGCATTGATGCGTAGGTTGAATGGAAAAGGTCTGTATGGATACCTAACAGATTCAGGACTGAGTTTTGATCACGGCGCCGGTCATTACGGACTTGCACTTGGCTTGGGAGCCGCACCGGCGACACCCGAGGAGATGGCAATTCTCTATGCCGCTCTCGCCGATGACGGGCAGCCGCGTCCTTTGGTTTTTGAACGAGGCGCGAAAGCTGTCTCCTCGAAAATCCATGCGGTGCTGAGCGAAGACACGCGTTGGATGGTACGGCACATGATGGCCGATACCTCACAACGTGAACCGTTTTCTGAACCGACGATTTCTTTCAAAACCGGTACATCACAAGGCTATCGCGATGCATGGGCCATAGGCATAAGCGGTCGCTCTGTGATTGTGGTATGGATAGGAAATTTCAATGCGACACCCAATCCAGCATTCAAAGGCCTTACGATGGCCGCTCCATTGATGCAGGGTTTATTCGACCGTGCAAACTTGGCGGAACCCTTACCCGCTGCACCTGCCAGCCTAAAGCAGGTTCAGTTATGTGCCGCTTCTGGCATGATCCCGACTGACCATTGCAAGCACCGCAGCAGTGGCTACTTTCTCTCTGGCGTCTCGCCAATCGTGCCATGTGATCTACACCGATTGATATGGGTCGATCAACTCACCGGACTTCGCGTCACACCGCGAGATGGCGATCCAAATATCAAAGCACAGGTGTTTGAATTTTGGTCGCCGGAGTTTCTGGAACTTTTCCGCCTCGCCGGCCTTCCGCGGCGTGCGATTCCCACAAGCGCCGAAGTCATCTCACACTCCAACGAAGCTCCACAAATCCTCTCTCCTCTCGGCGGTCATCTCTATCAAATTGGTAGCGGCTCTTCCGGACTCATTTGCAAAGCTAAAGCAGCCGCCGGCGTAAATCGACTCTTCTGGTTTGGAAACGGTGTCTTTCTCGGCTCTACCGGCGTAAGCGAAGCGTTCGTCTGGAACGATGCCGATGGCCCCAGCGAAATCTACGTGATGGATGATCGCGGAATGTCGGCAAGGACGCAGGTGCAGGTGGAAAGGTAGTGGAATGTTTGGTGGGGCGCTCTCGCCGCAGAGCGCCGTGCGAAGCGAAGCGTTTACGATTTTGCCAAGAAAGATCTTATTTCTCCCTCATTCCATGCGGCGCCCTCGGCGATGGCGCCCTACCGCAGATTATTCGCTCCGCTCACTTTCCGCAGCACTGCTTAAACTTCTTCCCAGATCCACACGGACATGGAGCATTGCGGCCGGTAGTTTCGATGGCGAACGTAGGCTTGCGTTTCGGAAGGTTCAGCTTCAGCTCGCCGCTGCCGGATGATTCGACTTGCGAGGGATCGATAAATTCCGAACTGCCACTGGTCGACATGTTGTTTCGAGTGATTTGGGTCTCATTACTCTGGAGTTGCTTCGGCTGGCTGTGAAGTTGTTTGAGGAACTCCGCAAGGTTGGAAGCGGAGCGGAACAAGTTACTTAGTGCTTCTTGTTTGATCGAATCCATCAATCTAACAAAGAGGTTGTAGGCCTCGTTCTTGTATTCGATCAGTGGGTCTTTCTGGCCTTGCGCGCGGAGGCTTACCCCTTCACGGAGGGCATCCATGCTGTAAAGATGCTCCTGCCATTGCTTATCAATCGCAACCAGCACCATCCGGCGCTCTTCTTGATCGAGCACTTCGTAAGGCAGGTTGCGTACTTTGATTTCATAAGTTTCTTTGACTCTACCAACTAAGTAATCGGAAATCTGCTCGGGTGTTTTCGTGACGTCGAGTTCTTCGATAGTAACACTGATTGGCAACGTTACATTCACCCAACCAAGAAGTTCCGAATGATCTGGCGCTTCGTAATCGCGATCGACAAGATACTCATTCACTTTCGCAGGAATGGTTTCCTCAATGATTTCATTAACGAGATCGCGTGGGGTTTCGGTAGAAAGCACCTCGTTGCGATAGCCGTAAACCACTTCACGCTGACGGTTCATCACGTCATCGAAATCTAACACGCGCTTCCGCCAAGTATAGTTGCGCTGCTCAACGCGTTTTTGTGCGGTTTCCACAGAACGGTTCAGCCAGGAATGCTCGAGAGCTTCACCGTCTTTCATTCCGAAGCGTTCCATCATCGATGTCATTCTCTCCGCAGCGGCGAAGTTGCGCATGAGATCGTCCTCGAAGGAAATGAAGAACTGCGAGCGACCCGGATCACCTTGGCGGGCACAACGACCACGCAGCTGGCGATCAACGCGGCGGGATTCGTAACGCTCGGTGCCGATGACAAACAAGCCGCCGACTTCGGAAACGCCTTTGCCAAGTTTGATGTCGGTTCCGCGTCCCGCCATGTTAGTGGAAACGGTGACCGCGCCTGACTGGCCGGCTTGGGAAATGATTTCCGCTTCTTGTTCGTGGAACTTCGCATTGAGAACGGAGTGCGGGATTTTCGCACGTTGCAACATCCGAGCGAGTGTTTGCGACGCTTCAACCGATGCCGTTCCGCAAAGCACGGGCTGACCTTTCTCATGCGCTTCTTTGATCTTTTCGATCACCGCATTGAATTTCTCACGACGTGTTTTGAAAACCTGGTCGTTTTCATCGACGCGAATGTTCGGGGTATTCGTCGGGATCGGCAATACATCGAGGCGATAAATATCATGAAACTCCGCAGCTTCGGTTTCCGCCGTTCCGGTCATACCCGCGAGTTTTTCGTAGAGACGGAAATAGTTTTGGATCGTGATCGTCGCGAAGGTCTGGGTCTCCTTTTCGATGGCGCAACCTTCTTTGGCTTCAACGGCTTGATGCAGACCATCGGACCAACGGCGGCCCGGCATTTCACGACCTGTGTTATCATCGACGATGATAACCTTGCCATCCTTGACGACGTATTGAACGTCTTTTTCGTAAACGCAATAAGCTTTCAGAAGTTGGGAAATGTTGTGGATCTTTTCCGCTTGAGAATCCATCCGCTGCTGTGCTTGCTCCTTCTCCGCGATCTTCTGTTCTTCTGTTAGATCGAGGTTGGTATCGATATCCGCAAACAAGGTGCCGAGGTCCGGAAGAGTGAATGACTCCGGATCTCCGGGTGAAAGAAACTCGCGACCCATCTCCATCAGGTCCGCATCGTTACTTTTTTCATCGATGGTAAAATAAAGTTCCTCTTTGATTTCGAAGAGTTCCTTCTTACGGGCGTCTTGATGCAAGGAGAGCTCCGATTTCTCAATGAGGCGACGGTTTTCCGGCTCCTCCATAAACCGCATCAACATGCGGTTACGCGGTTGCCCGAGTTTGATTTTGAAAAGCACGCGACCCGCGCCATCCATATCGCCCGCATCGGCAAGCTTCTTTGCTTCGGCAGCCAAATCGTTACAAAGAGCCGTTTGCTTTTTCACAAGCGACTCGATGAGTGGCTTGTATTTATCAAACTGATGACTCGACTGTGCGGTCGGTCCAGAAATGATCAGCGGGGTACGGGCTTCGTCGATAAGAATGGAGTCGACCTCGTCGATAATGGCGAAGTAGTGGCCGCGCTGAACTTGTTCGTCTTTCGAAGAAGCCATGCCATTGTCGCGGAGGTAATCGAAGCCGAACTCGGCGTTGGTTCCGTAGGTAATATCGAAAGCGTATTGCTCGCGCCTGTCCCATGGTGACATTTGGTTTTGAATACAGCCAACGGTTAGCCCGAGGTAACGGAACAGCGAACCCATCCAATCCGAGTCGCGTTTTGCGAGGTAATCGTTCACCGTGATGACGTGAACGCCCAGGCCGGTGAGCGCGTTGAGGAAAACGGGAAGTGTCGCGACAAGGGTTTTTCCCTCACCGGTTTGCATCTCTGCGATCATACCGCGATGAAGGGCGATACCGCCGACGAGCTGCACATCGAAATGCACCATCTGCCATTCGATCGGATGATCGTTGACGATGATTTCCTGGCCGCACATGCGGCGGGCGCCGTTTTTCACAACGGCGTATGCATCAGGGAGAATGGTTTCCAAATATTTCGCACGGGCACGTTGGAACTCAGGCTCGATCTCATGGAACGCAACTTTCGCGGCTTCGATCGCTTCTGGCGTCGCTGCGATGGTCGCAGGAAGAGTCGGAAACTCCGTGCGGAGGTCTTTGAGGCGATTTTCCAAATCCTGGGCTGCAGTCGTAAGTTCTTCAGCAGACATGCGTTCAATCACCGGTTTTGCCGGAACTTGAAGCTCATGGTAACGGGCAAGATGCGCCTGCCATTTACTGGTCAATTCACGTAATTTCTCCTCCGGCTCACGCTGTAAGGCTTGCTCGATTTCGTTAATACGCGTGACGGTCGGACGAATGCGTCGAACTTCGCGCATGTTCTTGTTACCGACAATTTTTTGGAGAATCCACTTAATCATGAGAAATTTGGCTATGCCCATCAGGGCTTGGAGGTGGGTGGATACACTGTGTGGAGCTAGGAAGCAAGCGTTGGAATGGCGATCTTTAGGCATTCACAAACACACCAGATTCACACAATTTACCCTTAATTTATGACTTTAATTCGCCTCGGCACCGAAAAAAGCCCTATTCTATTTTGATGCTTTGAAATCTCCACCCAACGCGAGGTGAAGATCGATGCGGTTTTCCAAACGCAAGCGTCGGATCGCTGCATAGCGACTCAGGCCATCGATTTTCTGACGTGTTGCATCGATCAAGGTCAGAACATCACCGGTTCCGGCGGAAAATTCATCAGCAGCTCGCTCGGCTGCCTCTGTCGCTAAATCGGCTGCTTGCTTTGATGCGCTTTCACGCTGAGTGAGAAATTGCTCCGCGACCAATGCCTGCTCTACTTCGCCAAATGCCGCGAGCACGGTTTTTTTCAACAAGGCCAAATTTTCGCGCTCATTTGCTTTGGCGATTTCGATCTCACCTGTAATAGCTCCTCCTTCAAAAATCGGTTGAGTTAAACCACCACCGATCGCCCACACTCCGAAATCACTGTTCAACACATCACGAATCGATGCTGACGTGGCGCCCGCCGCTCCTGTTAGACGCAAACTTGGAAAACGTGCGAGCTTCCGCTCTTTCACCCGCCGACCCGAAGCTGCGAAAATTCTCTCTGCGGCTAAAACGTCCGGACGTCTTTGCAAAAGCTCGGAAGGTAATCCTGCTGGCGTGCTGCCGGGGAATTTAGGCATGACCACGCGCTCGGAAAGATTTCCCGATGGATAACGGCCCATCAGAATTTCAAGTTGTCTCAACACTCGCTCACGTTCCTGTTTACGTTGTGCGAGAGCTTCTTTGCGATTTGCTAATTCAGCTTCCGTCAACCGCACCTGCGCGGCGGATCCGCCATCGGAATCGATCGCGCGCTCAAATCGCTCACCCACCGCATCTGTTAGAGCCTTCGACGCGACGACTGCTTCGCTCGCAAGTGCGACTTGCTGATTCGATTCGCCTAAGGCCAGCCAAGTTTTGGCGACTTGCGCAGCCAGGGAAACTTGAGCGGCATTGTATTCGTAACTCCGTGCCTCAGCATTGGCGATCGATGCTTCTTGCCCTGCTTTTACTCGACCCCAAACATCCAGCTCCCAAGATGCGTTGAGCTGGACCCCGAATTTCTGAGAGATATCTGAACCGCCAAACGGAAACCCGATGAAATTTTGTTTGCTGCGATTGGCATCTGCGCCAATTCCCAAGCTAGGCAAGCGCCCAGAACCAGCTATTCCAGCTTCCACCACCGCACGATCCAATCTCGCGGACGCTGCTTTCAAATCCTGATTGTTCTCTAGCGCCTCATCGACCAGTTGGCGCAGTTCTGAACCACCGACTTTTCCTATCCAACGCTGATCGATTCCAGCTCGAGCCTCCTTACTCGCAGACCAAGAAGACGGCCCCGAGACTTCACTCATCCGGCTTTCTGGCGCAAATGCCGCGCAGCCACCCAACAGGAATACACAAGGGATTGTAAATCGAATCATGAAAATTGCGTGGCGCATGCGATATGAAAACACCTCTCGGTTCAAAGCAGTGAACACGCAAGTGACAATATTCGCAACTCTTACTCTTCATTGATAAAGACCCATTCTCAAAGGCAAATGCCCCAAAATCCAAAGTTTAAACGATTAGATTCATATATCACCTCAGAGACACGACGGTATTCGAGAGGCGCTGACATTCACTTTTTAACTTCGTTTTCGGAATATTATAAATAGCTTAACGAGACAACCCTAACGATCTCTCCGTTTATCCCATTATGGCACAAAATCCATTTTCGAAATTCCTCCTTCTGACCTCACTCTCCCTGGTGTTTGTAAGCTCTTTGCTAGCAGATGAGATTCCTCCCCGCGTTGCCATCCTTGGCGACAGCATTACCTTCGACGGACGCTGGCCAACTCGCGTGGAATCCGCCTTGCGCGGCACCAACCTTTTCGCGAATGCAGAAATCGTCAACTTCGGTCTCAGCAGCGAAACGGTCTCCGGCCTTTCAGAACCGAACCACGCCGGAGGAAAGTTTCCCCGTCCCTGTCTTTTCGAAAGGCTTGACCGCATCCTCGACGCCTACAAGCCCACACTCGTCCTCGCCTGCTATGGTATGAACGACGGCATCTATCTGCCACTCGATCCCGCACGCGCCAAAGCCTACGAGGACGGTATTCTTAAACTGAAATCCGCTGTCGAGAAACGCGGCGCCACCATCGTCTTCATCACCCCACCCCTCCACAACGCCGACAAAGCCTCCACCGATCCGCAACGCTACGATGCCGTACTCGACAACATGGCGGAATGGCTCGTCGCTCGTCGCGCCGAAGGATCGAAGGTCATCGATATCCGCCCCGACCTGAAGAGCGACGTCGCCCAAGCCAAACAGGCAAACCCCAGTTTCATCTACGCTAAAGACGGGGTTCATCCCGACGAGCAGGGACACATATTCATCGCCACTTCAGTCTGCCGCCAGCTCTGGCCGATTTTGAAACTGCCTGGAGAACCAAAAGTTGCAGCCCCAGAAGCGATGCTAATCCTCACCCAACGCAACAAGCTCCTCAAGCTCGCCTGGCTCACTCACACCAAACACCTCCGCCCAGGTGTCCCCGCCGGCCTGCCGCTCGACGAAGCCAAGAGCCAAGCCGCCAAACTTCTCACAGACTACCAAAAAGCCTCCCTCATTAAAGACGCGCCTTAAGGGCTATCAAAATCGGCCGCTTCGTTCTCCGCCCCGGTTTCAGTGAAGTAAAAACTCACATTCGTATTTCTACCTCCCTCCGCTTTGTTTTGACGGCAGCCCATGCCTCTTCTATCTGTCTGTTTTCTCCCATTTATGAAACTCGCTATTCTTTCGTGCTCCCCAAAATGCTATTCGACCCGTCGCCTCATCGAGGCTGGTCGCAAGCGCGGACATAAAATCGAGGTTCTCAACACCTTGCGGCTCACGATTGGGCTCGATCAGGGAGATCCGCATATCTATTACCACGGCAAGGAACTACGCACACCCGATGCGGTTCTGCCACGCATCGGCACTTCGATCACTCGCTACGGCACTGCGGTCGTACGCCAGTTTGAACAGATGGATGTTTTCACGCCTAACACCGCTGCCGGTATCAGCAACTCTCGCGACAAACTCCGTTCCCTCCAGATTCTCTCCAAACACGATGTCGGCATCCCGAGCTCGGCTTACGTCGATGACAAACGCGATGTCGAAGATGCCTTGATGCGCGTTGGCGGCGCGCCTGTGATCATTAAACTGTTAGAAGGCACGCAAGGTGTCGGCGTAATTCTTGCGGACAAAATTGAAATCGCGAAGGCCATCGTTGAAACCCTGCACTCCACCAAACAGCAAGTTCTGCTCCAAAAATTTGTTTCCGAAAGCAAAGGCAAAGACGTTCGCGCATTTGTCATCGGAGATCGCGTCGTCGCCGCCATTCGCCGCGTCGCGCAGGGGCAGGAATTCCGCTCCAACGTGCATCGCGGAGGAAAAGCCGAGGCGATCACGCTCGATCCGCGTTACGAAGAAGCCGCCGTCCGCGCTGCGCAAATCATGGGCTTGAGAATCTGTGGTGTGGATATGTTAGAAGGCAAGGACGGCCCACAAATCATGGAGGTCAACTCCTCTCCGGGTCTCGAAGGCATCGAAGGAGCCACCGGCTTGGACATCGCCGGAGAGATCATCGATTACATCGAGGATCAGGTCAAATTTCCCGAAATCGATATCCGCCAACGCCTCACCGTTTCACGAGGTTATTCCGTGGCAGACATTCACATTCCTGTGGGCAGCAAATACATCGGCATGACCATTGATGGAACCGGACTACGCGAACTCGATGTCGTCGTCCTCACCCTAAAAAGAAAAGGAACCGTCATCTCCAACCCAAAAGGCAGCCGCGTTCTCGAAGCCGATGATACGATTCTCTGCTACGGAAAATCCGAGCACATGAAAGGCTTGATCCCTGTGAAAAAGAGAAAACGCAGGAAGATGAAAAAACTCCCGAAACCTAACGATCCAACATCATGAGCATGATCATCGGCTGGCGCGAGCGCGTGGAACTTCCTGATTGGTCTTTGAAATTAAAGGCCAAAGCCGACACCGGCGCGAAAAGCTCCGCCATCGATTGTGCAGAAATCACCGAGCTTCCTGACAACCGCGTCCGTTTCACCGTCCGCCTTGACCGCAAAGATAAAAAACTCATCACGCTGGAAGGAGATATTCATTCTCGCAAACGCGTCCGCTCCTCGGATGGCAAAGCCAGCAACCGCATTTTCGTCTCCACCACCCTCCGCCTCGCTGGCATCGAAAAACAAATCATCGTTTCTTTGGTCTCTCGAAAACGCATGATCCACCGACTTCTGTTAGGCCGCGAAGCACTAGGCGACGATTTCCTCGTCAACTCCTCCGTCGACCACTGGGCGACACCAAAAAAAATCAAAAAAGGATTAAAGAAAGCGCCGTGATCAGGATGACGAAAGCCATGTTCAGGTAAAATCCGACCCTCATCATGGCGCGTTGCGGCACTAGACCGGTTCCGAACACAATCGCGTTCGGCGGAGTGCCGACGGGTAACATGAATGAACATGAAGTCGCCAATGCGAGAGGTAAGACCAATTGGTTTGCAGGTAGATTGAACTCTGTCGCCATCGCAAAAAAGATGGGAACCAGCAAAGCCGCGCTGGCGGTATTGCTGGTCAGCTCGCCCATGAAAATCACGAAACAAATAACGGCGGCAATGATGGCCCAGAGCGGCCATGCTTCAAGCGTTGCACCTAACAACCGAGCCATGAACAAGCTCGCGCCGGATGCCCCCAAAATCGCGCTCAATGCCAACCCACCCCCAAATAGAAACAGCACGCCCCAATCCGTATTCTCTTGGACCTCTTTCCAGCTGACTACCTTAAACGAAACCACCGCGCATGCTGCTAACAGCGCCACCCACGTATCCATTTCCTTGAATCCCAGTAACGACTCAAGTTGAGCTCCAAACATCCATGCAAGTGCGGTGCATCCAAAAATGGATAAGGTCAGCCATCGCCGGCTATTAAAAACAAATTTTTCTTCAATGTTTTCCGATCGCTCTAACACCACATTCGTGGGCCTAAGAATCAACCACAGCAAACCGATCATGGCTGGCAGTAAAACCGCAACGGTGGGTACGCCGAAAACCATCCACTCCGAAAAACTGATCCCAAGCTTATCCGCCGCGATTCCGTTTGGCGGGCTACCTACCTTTGTCCCCAAGCCACCGATACTTGCCGCATACGCCAATCCCAATAACAAGAAATAGGTATTTCTGGGATGTATCTCATGCGCTTTAAACTGGTTCAGCATTCCCAGAGCCAAAGGCAACATCATGGCCGTTGTGGCGGTGTTGCTCATCCACATTGAGATAAAAGCTGTTCCTGCAAAAAACCATGTCGCGGTAGAAAGGAATTTACCTTTCCCAAGAAAGTTTAGCCGACTCGCCAGCCATCGGTCCAATCCC